>JASFRZ010000296.1:0-6563 GCA_050114655.1 Acidobacteriota bacterium | reverse complement strand
AGGTAGCACTCAAGGTGCTGCCCGCCGAGATGGCAGCCGACGAGGAGCGGCTCGAGCGCTTCCGGCGCGAGGCGCTGTCCGTGGCGGCGCTCAACCACCCCAACATCGTCACCATCCACTCGGTCGAGCAGGACGGCGACACGCACTTCATCACGCTGGAATACGTCGACGGCAAGACGCTCGACGCGGTGGTGGGGAGCGGCGGCCTGCCGATCGACAGGTTCTTCGACATCGCCATCCCGCTGACCGACGCGGTGGCGGCGGCGCACGAGCGCGGCATCGCGCACCGCGATCTCAAGCCGAGCAACGTGATGGTGAGCAGCGAGGGGCGCGTGAAGGTGCTCGACTTCGGCCTCGCCAAGCTGCTCGAGGAGCCCGCCGAGGCGGACGCCAAGACGGAGCTGGCGACGCATCAGCACCTGACCGAGGAAGGCAAGGTGCTCGGCACTGTGGCCTATATGTCGCCGGAGCAGGCCGAGGGCAAACCGGTGGATCACCGCTCCGACGTCTTCTCGCTCGGCATCCTGCTGTACGAGATGGCCACCGGCGACCGGCCCTTCAAGGGCGACACCAAGCTGTCGGTGTTGTCGTCGATCGTGCGCGACGAGCCCACCTCGATCACCGAGCTCAACGTCAGGCTGCCGCGCCACCTGGGGCGCATCGTCAAGAAGGCGCTGGAGAAAAAGCCGACGCGCCGCTACCAGACGGTGCTCGACGTGCGCAACGATCTCGACGAGCTCAAGCACGAGATGGAATCCGGCGAGCTGCTGGTGACCGGCGCATTCATGAGGGATGCGGACGGGCTGCGGCGGTCCGGTCGCTCGACCGCCGCCAACCTGGGAATGGGCGCGGCGGGGATCGTGGCTGTGCTGGCGGTCGCCTGGGCGGCCTGGCTGACCTTCGGCGCGGCCGGCGGCGACGGCGCGGGCGCCGATGCGGCGCCGACCATGAACCTCACGCCGTTGACCGCGGCGGCGGCCCCCGACGTCGGGGCCACCATCTCACCCGACGGCGAGTGGGTGGCGTTCTCGCGCTGGGGGAAAGGCAACGATGCCGACATCTACCTGCAGAGCATCGGCAGCCGCAACGCGCTGCAGATCACCCACGACGTGGAGGCATACTCGCCGGCGTTCTCGCCCGACGGCACGCAGATCGCCTTCAGCAACTTCGGCGTCGACGGCGAGGGCGCGATCTATGTCATGGGTCGCACCGGCGACCGGTTGCGCCAGCTCACCGAGCGCGGCTACAACCCGGCGTGGTCGCCGGACGGCACCAAGATCGCCTTCGGCGACGAGTTCACCTGGACGCGGCCCTACCTGCGCAACGCGCTGTGGCCGGCGATCGGCATTGTCGACGTGGAGAGCGGGGAGATCACCGAGCTGCCCGTGCCCGACGCCGTGCAACCCGCCTGGTCGCCTGACGGCGAGCGCATCGCCTACTGGGGGGTGATCGGCGGGAATCGCGACATCTGGACCGTCTCCGCCGCCGGCGGCGAGCCGCTGCGGGTGACCGACGACGCGGCGCACGACTACAGCCCGGTGTGGTCGCCCGACGGTCGCTGGCTGTACTTCGCCTCCGATCGCGGCGGCTCGATGGCGATCTGGCGGGTGGGCATCGACCAGTCCACCGGCGTCACCACCGGCGAGCCGCGCCAGATGACCACCGGCGGCTCCAGCGAGCCCGGCCTGATGAGCATCTCGGCAGACGGCAAGCGCATGGCGTACACCGAGACCATCGTGCACTCGACGCTGTGGTCAGCTCCCTTCGATCCCGAGGCGCTCGCCGTCGGCGAGCAGCGCGAGCCGCTGCTGCAGGGCGCGCGCCGGCTGCTGGACCTGTCGATCGCGGCCAACGGCAACGGCGACTGGGTCATCTACCGCAACGAAGGACCGCGCCAGGACGTTTACGTGGCGTCCACCGACGAGGGCATGGAGATCCAGGTCACCGACGACATCGCCAAGGACTGGTACCCGAGGATCTCGCCCGACGGCGAACGCGTCGCCTTCTACAACAACGCCAGCGGCAACTACGAGGTCTGGGTATCGCGGCGCGACGGTAGCGGGCGCATCCGCCTGACAAACCGCGAGGGCCCGGACGCGACCTATGCCTATGCCCCGGCGTGGTCACCCGACGGTGAACGCATCGCCTACTACCGTGTCGGGGTGGGCTCGTTCATCGTCGATACCGACACCCCGTGGGACGAGCAGGAGGAAGTCGCGATCCCCAACGAGCCGGGTACCGACGAGCCATTCCGGGTGAATTCCTGGAACGCCGATGGCCGGCGCATCGCCGGCTGGCAGGGGGGCGTACGCGTCTACGATCTCGAGACGGACGAGTACATCACGGTGGCTCCGGACGGTCTGTGGCCGGTGTGGATCACGGGCGATCGGCTGATGTTCTGGGGCAACGACGACATCCGGTTCGCCGCCGCCACGGAGGGGGCCGAAATCCTGCCGCTCGACTCGCCCTTCGACTTCTCCGATTTCGTGCTGTCCCCCGATGGCCGCCGCGCCTACTTCCTCGACCAGGACGTCGAAGCCCATATCTGGCTGATGGAGATCGAAGAGCCCGGCGGGCCGGACGCGCGATGAACGCCGGCGATCGCCTCGGCTCCTACACCATCCTCGAGCCGCTCGGCGCCGGCGGAATGGGCGAGGTGTATCTTGCCGAAGACACGCGCCTGGAGCGCAGGATTGCCATCAAGGTTCTGCCGGAGGACTTCGCCGCCGACCCCGAGCGGCTGGCGCGCTTCGAGCGTGAGGCCAAGCTGCTGGCCCAGCTCAACCACGCCAACATCGCGGCGATCTACGGGCTGGAGGAGCACGACGGACAGCGCTTCATCGCCATGGAGCTGGTGGAGGGCAAGCCGCTCACGGCCGGTCAGGGCATCGAGCAGACCATCGAGATCGCCCTGCAGATCGCCGCTGCGCTCGAGACTGCGCATGACAACGGCATCGTGCATCGCGACCTCAAGCCCGCCAACGTGATGGTGACGCCGGCGGGTCAGGTCAAGGTGCTCGACTTCGGCCTCGCCAAGGCCTACGGCGACGAGGGCGCCGGTGCGGTTTCGCCCGACATCAGCGCCTCGCCGACGATCCTCAACGCCACCCGCACCGGCATGATCATGGGCACGGCGGCGTACATGAGCCCGGAGCAGGCGGCGGGCGAGGCGGTCGACAAGCGCGCCGACATCTGGGCGTTCGGCGTGATCCTGTACGAGATGCTGACCGGCGAGCGGCTCTTTCAGGGGGAGACGGCGGCGCACGTGCTCGCGGATGTCCTCAAGACCGAGCCCGACCTCGACAAGCTGCCGGCCGACACCCCGCGGCCGCTGCGCCGGCTGCTGGGACGCTGCCTGCGCAAGAAGGCGTCGCGGCGGCTGCGCGACATCGGCGATGCGCGTATCGAGTTGGAGGAGGCGCTCGACGAGGGAGCGCTGGTTGCTGAGGCCGCGCTGGGCGCTGGGGACGCGGCGACCGCGGCGGCATCTTGGCGTCAGAGGTTGCTGCCCGCCGTCGCTGCGGCGCTGGTCGTCGGCTCGGCGGTGGGCGCGGTGGTGTGGAACTTGCGCGCCCCCGACCCTGGCGCCGTGCAGCGCTTCGTCGTCCGCCCCGACGGGTGGTCGCTCACCCGGACAAACACCGATTTCGCCCTGTCGCCCGACGGGCTGCACCTGGTGTACATGGGACCCGAGCGCGAGGCGTTGTACTTGCGGGCGATGGACAGCCTCGAATCCGTCGCGCTGCGCGGTACGGACGGTTCCTACGGGCCGTTCTTCTCACACGACGGCAAGTGGATCGGATTCTGGAACAACAACCTCAAGGAACTGCAGAAGGTCAGCATCGACGGCGGTACGCCCATCACCGTGGCTGCGTTCCCGCGCACCAGGGAGCCCACCGGCATTGGCAACGCTGACCTGCGTGGAGCCACCTGGCTGGAAGACGACACCATTATCTTTGCTCTCGAAGACCACGACGTGCAGGACGAGGGCGATGGACTCGGTCTGTATCGCGTTCCGGCTGACGGGTCCGCGCAGCCGGAGGAGATCACCACGGTCGACCGCGCCGCCGGCGAGTACGAGCACTGGTGGCCCGAGGCCCTTCCCGGGGGCCGCGCGGTGCTGTACGCGGTCCTCGGCTCGCGCGACGGGCAGACCGGTCAGATCGTGGCGCAGGACCTGGCCACGGGGGCGCGCACCACGGTCATCCGCGAGGGCAGCCAGCCACGCTACCTGTCGACCGGCCACATCCTCTATGCACTCGGCGGCACGCTGCGAGCCGTGGCCTTCGATGCCGACAGCCTGGAGGTGCAGGGCAGCTCGTTCGTCGTGCTCGAGGGCGTGCGCGTCAAGTACAGTGGGGCGGCCGATTTCACCGTCACCCGGGCCGGGACGCTGGCGTACATGCCGGGGGATGCCGGCTTCCGCAGCGCCTCGACGATGTCGCAGCAGCAACTGGTGTGGGTCGACCGCCGCGGCGACCCGACGCCGGTGCGTGCGGATCTCGCGTCCTACGTGGGCCCGAGCCTGTCGCCCGACGGCGCGCGGGTGGCGGTCGGCATCGAAGGTCAGATCTGGATTTACGACATCGCCACCGACTCGATGCAGCTGCTGGCGGCTTCGGACGATCTTCTGATGGATCCGGTGTGGTCGTTGGGCGGCGAGCGGGTGCTGTTTTTCAAGGGGACGAGGGACGCCGGCATGGACCTCGTGTCGGCGCCTTCGGATTTCAGCGGCGGCATCGAGACCCTGCTGGACCGTGATAACTCCGTGACGGCAGTGTCGCTCGTGCCTTCGGGCGATCTGGTGTTCAGCGAACGTACACCCGACAACGAGGGCGACCTGCTGATCCTGCGCCGCGACGGCGAGGTGGTGCCCTTGCTGCAGACGCCGGCGAACGAGCACTCCCCGGCTGTGTCCCCGGACGGCCAGTGGCTGGCGTACGTATCCGAGGTTTCGGGTGAGCGCGAGGTCTACGTGCAGCCCTTTCCGGACGGTGGCGAGCGCACCATCGTGTCGAGCGGCGGAGGCGTTGCACCGGCGTGGAGCCGCACCGGCCGCGAGATCTTCTACCGCCTCGACTCGAGTTTCTTCGCCGTCGCCTACACCACCGAGGGCGGTTTCGCGCTGGTGCCGCCGCGCCAGCTGCTGTTCGAAGATCCCGCCTACCAGAGCTGGACCCTGGTGCGCGGCTTCGGCATCCATGTAAACGGCTTCGATGTCGCCGCGGATCGTTTCCTCATGTTGATGCAACCCGAGGAGGGCGTGGGCGAGGACAACGCGTACCAGTTCAACTTCGTGCTCAACTGGCTCGAGGAGTTCCGCGCGCTGGCGGAACGACAACGCTGAGGGTCGCCGGTAGGAGGGGCGCGCTGCCCGTCGATGGTGGGGAAGGGCACTCACGTCAGCACGGATGAGATCGCAAAATCACGTTGTCATGACATCGTTTTTCTACGATGATATCGTCATGGCCACCGTATCCAACCAGGCAGCCCGTCTGATCCGTGAGCTGCGCGAGGCCGCCGGACTGACCCAGCGTGAGCTCGCCGAGCGCATCGGCAGCACGCAGTCGGTGATCAGCCGGCTGGAGAGCGACGACTACGAAGGGCATTCCCTGTCGATGCTGTATCGCGTCGCGGCGGCTCTGGGCCGGCGCATTGAAGTCCGCGCGGTCGACGAAAGCGCAGCCGAGCTGTCGGTGCGCGAGAAGGCGGTCGCCTACGGTGGAGCGGGGCTGTCCGATGCGGAGTTCGAGCGGCTCACCGACCGTCTGGTGCAACGCTTCGGCGAGCAGGGCCTGCGTCGGGCCGATGTCGACGAGGCCATTCGCTGGGCGCGCGGCGGCGGGCAGCACGAAGGATTGATGCGCCTGCGCGGATGCCTGGAGGTCGGCCGTGGCAGCACGGTGGACGACGTGCGACGTGCGCGCGAGCAACGGGGCCGGGACGTCGCCGCAAGATGATGAAGCGCATCGCCGTCGATACCAACGCGGTGCTGTCGTTCCTCACCGACCGGGACGCAGCGCAGCAGGAAAAGGCGGCGGATCTCTTCGGTGGGGCGGTTGATGGGCAGCACGTTTTGGTACTGCACCAGTCGGCGATCAGCGAGTGTGTCTACGTGATGACGGCGGTCTACGGAGCGACCGCCGGCAAGACGCGCGCCACGCTGCGCGACCTGCTCGAGCAACCGGGGGTCGTCGCGCTCGATGCGCTGGACTGGTCTGCGGTCTGGGAGCTCTGGCCCGGACGGCTCGAGGACTTCGGCGACGCCTGCATCGCCGCCGCCGGGAGGTCCGGCGGCTACGATGAGCTGGCGACGTTCGATGGGAAGTTCGCGCGGCGTGCACGGCGGCTGGGGATTGCGACGTACTGGTAATGAGCTGGGAGCGCGCGAATCGGTGAATGCTCCGCCGGGCGCCGACCTTCTCGGCCGTTGCGCCGCCGATCAGCGACCACCCGCCGGCGGGTCCGCGGGTAGCCCGCCGGCCTGCGCGCTCAGGTGATCCAGAAGTTCGACAGGCGGACGACGGTCCAGCCGTCGTCGGTGCGCTCGAGGTGCACCGTGC
>JASFRZ010000295.1:0-6575 GCA_050114655.1 Acidobacteriota bacterium | reverse complement strand
CACCATGCCCGGCCCACAGGGCTTCTTCACCCCCGGCATCTGGCTCGGCATGACGATCTCCTTGTCCTTCGGCATCGTGCTGCAGCCACACATCATGATCCGCTACTACACCGCCGTCGACGGCCGCACCATCAAGTGGCTCGGCGCCACGACGCCGATCTACCTGATGACGCTGTACATTCCAACGGCGCTGGTGGGACTGGGCGGCGCTCTTGTCATGCCCGGCCTCGAGACCCCCGACCGGGTGTTCCCGCTGATGCTCTTCCAATACGCCCCACCGCTACTCACCGGTGTGATCCTGGCGGGCGCCACCGCCGCCGCGATGTCGACGCTGGATTCGATCCTGCACTCCAACATGACCGTCCTGACGCGTGACATCTACCAGCGCTACATCAATCCCGACGCCGACGATCGGCGACTGGTATGGGTCGGCCGGCTGATCGTGCTGGGCTTGCTGGTAGTCGGTTATATCTTGTCGGTACGCACCTACGCCTTCCTGGTGACTTTGGTGACGCTGTCGGGTTCGGGCGCGTTGCAGCTACTACCGGGCGTGCTCGGCGTATGCATGCCCTCGAAGCGGCTGCGCACCGCGAGCGGTATCCTGGCGGGTATCGGCACCGGCTTGATCACCCTGTACATCACCCTGTTCATCGTGCCCAACGCCCTCGGCATCCATCACAGCGTGTGGGCCCTGGCGGTCAACTTCGCCACCGTCCTGGTGGTGTCGCGGTTCACCGCGCCACCGTCGCCGGGCACCGTCGAGCGCATCCACGGCGAGATCGAGCGCTTCGTGTACGGCGGCGACGAGGCAGTCGAGGAAGGGACTGCTTGATGGAACCGTGCGAGCCCGCCGCCCGCAACGGCGGAGAAAATCGATGAGTGCGCTGCTGCTCGGCATCGACACCGGCGGGACGTTCACCGACTTCGTCCTCTTGACCGAGGACGGCATCGAGATCTTCAAGCAGCCGTCGACCCCGTCCGATCCTTCCGAGGCGCTGCGATCGGGCATCGCCCACTTCGCCGGCGAGCGCGCGGTGCGCGTCGTGCACGGCTCCACCGTGGCCACCAACGCGCTGCTCGAGCGGCGCGGAGCGCGCGCCGCGTTGATCACCACCGCCGGCTTCGAGGACGTGCTGGAGATCGGCCGCCAGGCGCGGCCCGAGATCTACGACATCAACGTGCGACGGCAGCCGCCCGTCGTGCCTGCCGAGCTGCGGCTCGGCGTGAGCGAGCGGGTCGGCCCGCAGGGAGAGGTGATCACCCCGCTCGATGCGGACAGCGTTGCCGCCGCGATCGACCGGCTGCGCGAGCTCGGCGCCGAATCGGTCGCCGTCTGCCTGCTGCACGCCTACGCCAACCCGGCGCACGAGCACGCCATCCGCGCCGCGCTCGAAGGCGCGTTCGACGGTTTCCGGACCTACTCCCACGAGGTGCTGCCCGAGTTCCGCGAGTACGAGCGCACCTCCACTACCGCGGTCAACGCCTACGTCGGCCCGGTGATGTCGCGCTACCTCGGCCGCCTGGCGGAGGAGCTCGCCGCCGACGACGTGCGCATCATGCAGTCCAACGGCGGCACCATCTCCATCGAGGCGGCGCGCCGCCAGGCGGTGCAGACCGTGCTTTCGGGCCCCGCAGGGGGGGCGGTCGGCGGCTTCGAGATCGCCCGCCGCGCCGGTTACGACCACGTCATCACCTTCGACATGGGCGGCACCAGCACCGACGTGTGCCTGTGCCCCGGGACGCTGTCGCGCACACAGGAGGCGAGCATCGGCGACCTGCCGATCCGCCTGCCGGTGATCGACATCCACACCGTCGGCGCCGGCGGCGGCTCGATCGCGCGGCGCGACGAGGGCGGCTCGCTGCGCGTCGGCCCGGTGAGCGCCGGTGCCGAGCCCGGCCCGATCGCCTACGACCGTGGTGGCACCGAGGTCACCGTGACGGACGCCAACCTCTACCTCGGCCGTCTGTCGGCCGAGCACTTCCTGGGCGGCGCGCAGAAGCTCGCCGAGGACGACAGCCGGGCCGGCGTCGAGCGCCTCGCCGAGCGTTTCGGCCTGCCGCCCGGTGACATCGCCGCCGGCGTGCTGCGGGTCGCCAACGCCACCATGGAGCGCGCCATCCGGGTGATCTCGCTCGAGCGCGGCCACGACCCGCGCGACTTCACCCTGGTGTGCTTCGGCGGCGCCGGGGCGATGCACGCCGCCGATCTGGCCCGCGGCCTCGGCATCCCGCGGGTGCTGGTGCCGCGCGCCGCGGGCACGCTCTCTGCGCTCGGCATGCTGCTCGCCGATTACGTGCGCGACTACTCGCAGACCCTGCTGATCCCCTCCGACGAGTGCCGCCCCGAGGATCTCCGGGCGCCGCTCGAGGTGCTCGAGGAGCGCGCCCGCGCAGAGTTCGAGGCCGAGGGCGGCGCCGCGCTGCACGGCGACCAGGCAACCACGTTGGAGCTCGAGCGCAGCCTCGACGTTCGCTACCACGGCCAGGGCTACGAGCTCGACGTACCGCTGACCGACAACTTCGTCGCTGCCTTCCACCGCGCGCACCACAAGCGCTACGGCTACGCCGATCCGCAGCGCGCCACCGAGGTGGTCAACGTGCGCCTGCGCGCCGTCGCCGCGGCCCCCGAGGTGACGCTGCCGTGCGGCACGCTCGGCGACGAGGACGCCACGGCCGCGATCATCGGCACCCAGCCGATGGTCGCCGACGGGACGGTCCACGACGCCACCCTGATCGACCGCGAGCTGCTGCAGCCCGGCAACGCCTTCACCGGCCCGGCGCTGGTCATCGAGTACAGCACCACCACGGTCGTACCGCCCGACTTTCGTGCGCGCGTCGACGAGTGGTTCAACCTCGTCCTCGCGTCGCGTTTGGAGGACCTGTGAGCACCTGGGATCCGGTCACGCTGGAGGTATTCCGCAACCTGTTCTACTCGGTCGCCGAGGAGATGGGCGTGACCCTGTGCCGCACCTCCTTTTCGCCCAACATCAAAGAGCGGCGCGACTACTCCTGTGCCATCTTCGACGGCCAGGGCCGCATGGTAGCGCAGGGGGAGCACATGCCGGTGCACCTCGGCTCGATGCCCCTGTCGGTCGAGGCGGCGATCGAGCATACCGAGATGGGTCCCGGCGACATGGTGGCGGTCAACGACCCCTTCCGCGGCGGCACCCACCTGCCCGACATCACGCTGGTGCAGCCGATCTACCTCGAGGGCCACGTCAAGCCGAGCTACTACGTCGCCAACCGCGCCCACCATTCCGACGTCGGCGGCATCACGCCGGGGTCGATGCCGCTGTCGCGCTCGATCTATCAGGAGGGCATCCGCATCCCGCCGGTGCACCTGGTACGCGGCGGCGAGGTGGTGCACGACGTGCTGCAGATGATCCTCACCAACGTACGCACGCCGCGCGAGCGCGAGGGCGACCTGACCGCCCAGATCGCCTCCAATCGCACCGGCGAGCGGCGCCTCGTCACCCTGAGCCACAAGTATGGCGTCGACATGGTGACCGACTACATGGGCTGGCTGCAGGATTACGCCGAACGCATGACACGCGAGGCGATCGGCCGCATCCCCGACGGCGAGTACCGTTTCGAGGACCGCATGGACGACGACGGACTCGGCACTGCGCCGGTGCCGATCGTCGCCACCATCACCGTTGACGGCGACAAAGCGAGGATCGATTTCACCGGCACCCACGCGCAGGTTCCCGGCTCGATTAACGCCATCTTTGCCATCACGCTGTCGGCGGTGATGTATTGCTTCCGCATCATCGTGCCCTTCGCCGTCCCTTCCAACCACGGCACGATCCGGCCGCTCGACGTGATCGCTCCGGAGGGCACCGTGGTCAATGCCCTACCCCCTTCTGCGGTTGCCGGCGGCAACGTCGAGACCTCGCAGCGCATCGTCGACGTGGTCCTCGGCGCCCTCGCCCAGGCGATTCCCGAGGTCGTCCCGGCGGCGAGCTACGGCACCATGACCAACCTCACCATCGGCGGCATCGACCCGCGCATCGACGAGCCCTTCGCCTACTACGAGACCACCGCCGGCGGCATGGGCGCCCGCCCCACCATGGACGGCCTGCACGCCACCCACTGCCACATGACCAACAGCCTCAACACGCCGATCGAGGCGCTCGAGCACGCCTACCCGTATTACATGCGGCGCTACGAGATCCGCCGCGGCTCGGGCGGCAAGGGCCTGCACAATGGCGGCGACGGCATCCGCCGCGAGATCGAGCTACGCGGCCCCGCCGAGGTCACCATCCTCTCCGACCGCCGCGTCTACCAGCCCTATGGTCTGCAGGGTGGCGGGCCCGGCGAGCGCGGCCGCAACGTCCTGTGCACGCCGCAGCCGGACGGCAGCCGCACCGAGGAAGAGCTCCCCGGAAAGTTCAGCGTGCCCGTCGAGCAGGGCGCCTCCATCAGGATCGAGACGCCGGGCGGCGGCGGCTGGGGCAAGCCTGCCAAGCGCCGCGAAGGAGCCGAGCCATGAAGCCTTATCCCGTGCCAGACCCGTCGTCCCCGCGCCTTCCGGGCCGTTCTCTCGCCGTGGCGGTGCTTGCCGCCCTGCTGGCAACGGCGGCATCGGCCGGTGTGCGCGGGCAGCTTCCCGATATCGATCGGGCCAGCGTCGAACGTGTCATCGGTGTGCTCGCCGACGACGATATGGAGGGTCGCGGTGCCTTCACCCCGGCGGCAATGCGCGCGGCCGAGTTCATCGCCGCGGAGTTCGAGCAGATCGGCCTCGAGGAGGTTGCCGGCAACGACGGCTATTTGCAGCGGTTCGACGTCACGCAGCGCGTCACCGAGACCTGCGAGGTAGTGCTGAACGGCACACGACTTCCCTCCGACCGCGTTGCCTGCAGTATCGGGCGCGGCGCGATCGACTGGACGCACCCATCCGACGTGGACATCCAGCACGCCGACGCCGGGCCTCCGGTGCGCGAAGTACAAGCGGCACGTAGCTCGGGCACGGATACGCTCATTCTCGCCAGCGGTAACGTCGGCATCGGCTTCGAACGCTTCGCCGAGTTCCTGACGCGCTCGACCCGCGGCGTCGGTAGCGCAGCCGATTCCGCGAGCGTCGTGGTGGTGCTGTCCGACGAGGACGAGATCGGCTCGCTCGCAGTGCATGGCACGTCGAGGGTCGAAGAGCTGCCGCTCGCCAACGTGGTAGGTGGGATCAGCGGCCATCGTACCGACGAGATCGTGCTGTTCTCCGCCCACTACGATCACATCGGCATTGCGTCGCGGCCGGTCGACGGGGACGCCATCAACAACGGCGCCAACGACGACGCTTCCGGCACAACGGCCGTGATCGAGCTGGCTCGCTACTTCGAGCGTCAACCCAAACCGGAGCGCACCTTGATCTTCGCGGCCTTCACCGCCGAGGAGTCCGGCGGTTTCGGCTCGCGCTACTTCTCCGAGCAGCTCGACCCCCAGCAGATCATCGCCATGTTCAACATCGAGATGATCGGCAAGCCGGCGGTCAGCGGCCCGAACACCGCCTGGATCACCGGCTACGACCGCTCGAGCTTCGGGCAGATTCTCTCCGACGCCGTGGAGGGCACGATCTACGAGTTCTATCCCGACCCCTATCCCGACCAGAACCTGTTCTTCCGCTCCGACAACGCCACACTGGCGCGTCTCGGCGTGCCGGCGCACAGCATCTCGACGACGCCGATCGACGTCGATCCCGACTACCACCAGGTGTCCGACGAAGTCGACACCCTCGATCTCGATCACATGACGAATACGATCCGTGCCATCGCGCTGGCGGCGGAGACGATCATCTCGGGCGAGGCAACGCCGACGCGGGTCGACCCGGACTCCGTGCGGCGTTAGCGTTCCGGTGTAGTTGTTCGAGCACCATCGAGGATCAGCGCAAGCCCCAGATCGTGGTGACGTGCACGGTGACCTGCTGCGTCGGACCGACCACCGGCGTTCCGCCCTGCAGCGACATCGTCGCGCGCATGGGCACGTCCTGGACGCCCTGCGTGCTCAGCTCGATGAGCTCACCGAGCTCGCCCCCGGCGGAGCGCGCCATCACCTCGGCGTCGTCGCGAGCCTGTCGGATGGCCTGCTCGAGCGCCTTGTGGCGGGCATCCTCGATGTCGTCGGCGACGAAGCTCACCGATGGGATGCGGTTGGCACCGGCACCGATGACGCGATCGATGACCTCGCCGACATCGTCGATGTCGTCGATCCGCACAGTGATCGTGTTGACCGCCACGTAGCCCTCGTCGTCGTTCTCCCCTCGGCCGCCATACGGCCACAGCGAGTACCCGCTGGTGGCAACCTCGTCGTCGTCATAACCGGCGTCGTCGAGCTCATCGAGCACACGCTTCAGCCGTTCGGCATTGTCTTCGGCGGCGACCTTGGCGCTTGAGGCCCGCGTCTCGACGGCGACCGTCAGCGTGGCGGCATCCGCCTCGACGCCCACGGTGGCGCTGGCGGAAGCGACGACACGCGGTTGCTGCCGCATCTGCATCTGCGCTGCCGACGGCGTGGCCGCCGGCAGCAGAACGAGGGACAGGGCCAATAGGGTGCTCATGATGAACCTCGCGATAAACCGG
>JASFRZ010000294.1:0-6591 GCA_050114655.1 Acidobacteriota bacterium | reverse complement strand
TCGATCTCGTGCACGCGCTCGTCGACGTGCAGCGCTTCGATCTGCGCCTCGATCTCGGCCACCTTGCCCTCGACGTCGAGCGCTTCGATCTGCTGTTCGATCTCTTCCACCTCGCCTTCGACGTCGAGTGCTTCGATCCGACGCTCGATCTCGGCGATCCCGGCTTCGACGTCATTGTCCCTGCGGCTCTCGATCTCGGCGATCTTGTCTTCCAGGTCGAAGCTTTCGATCTGCTGCTCGATCGCCTCGACGCGCGCGTCGACGTCGTAGTCCGCAATCTCCTGCTCGATCCGGGCAATGGCCTCCTCGTGACGCCGCTGCGCCGCCTCGATCACCGCGAGCTCCTCCTCGGTCGCCCCGTAGCGCGACGCCTGCAAGCCGCTGATCGCGCTGCGATGGGTCGAGATTTGCCCGCGCAGGCTGGAGACGTGACCGTGCGCGGAGGAAATCTCACCACGCAGGCTGGATACCTGGCCGCGGGCGGAGGAGATCTCGCCGTTGAGGCTCGACTGCCGGCCGCGGATCGACGAGATCTCGCCGCGCAGGCTGGAACGCTGCCCGCGGATCGACGAAATCTGACCTCGCAGGCTGGAGCGCTGGCCGCGGATCGACGAGATCTCGCCGCGCAGGCTGGAGCGTCGGCCGCGCAGTGTGGAGATGCGCGCCTGCTCGTTGAGCACGGTCATCATCTGAGTGCGCCAGCGCTCGACCTGCTGGTCGACCTGGCGGGCGGCGCCGTCGACGGTCCAGGTGAGCTGCTCGTTGCCGCCGTCGTTGTGGACGACCAGTCTCTGCAACCGCCCACCGAGCTCGGCTTCGAGGATCAGGCTGCCGCCGTCGCCGAGCGCGCCGACCGAGCCGTCATCGTCGAGCTCGACGTTGCCGCTCGCCCGCATGCACAGGCGCAGGTCGTCGATCCATTGCTGCACGATGCGGTGGCCGTCAGCGGTGCCGACCGCGTCGATGCGGCGCATGCTGTCGTCGTCACGGGTGGAGATGGTGCCCGAGAAGCGCTGCCAGCTACGGCCCTCGCCATAGGGCCAGCAGGCGGAGCTCTGCGACGTCGTGATCGCGGCCGGGCCGGGTGCCGACGACATGCCGGGTGCAGGTAACGCGGGAAGCTTTTCCGCCAGCAGCGGCGCCGAGGTCGAGGGTGTCGCCGACAACGCCGCAATCGACGGCGGCGGCACGACCGGCTGCACCGGCTGCTCCTGCGGCACGGCCATCGCCGCCGATACCGCCGTCAACACCATGAGCACCGCCGCCACTGTCGAGGTGCGCGTCGAGCGCGGCCTCGCCTGAGGATCGAGAATCGCCATCAGTCGTTTCTCCAGTTGGGAGCGCTGGATCATGGGAAGCGCGGCCGCGGGAACGTGGCCGGAGTGAAGTCCTTGCGCGAGCTCGAAGAGCTGTCCCGCGTACACCGAGGGTTTGACGCCCAGGCGCAATACCTCCTCGTCGCAGGCCTGCTCGCGCGCCACCGAGGAGCTGCGCGCGGCAAGCCAGGCGAGCGGGTGGAACCAGTACAGCGCCACGCCGAGGCGCGCCAGCCAGTGGCGCACCACGTCCCAGCGACGGATGTGCACCAGCTCGTGCAGCAAGACCAAGCGGCGGCGTTCCGCCGACCAGGTATCCGCACCCTGCGGCACCAGAACCATCGGCCGCAGCGCGCCACCGGTCATGGGCGTGCGTACCCGCTCGCTTTCCAGCAGGCGGACGCGTCGCCGGATGCCGAAGAAGTTGCGGTGCCATTCGAGGTCGTGCACCCAGTCCTTGTCGTCGACCGGCCGGGCCCGACGGGCATGCCACGCGGCGCGCGCCATGCCGGCGAGCAGGAAGGCCATGCCGACAGCGACGCCGGCGAGCCACGCCGCCAGCAGGGTCGTGGGAGCGTGCCTGCCGACCACCGAGGTCGCCGTCATCGATTCACTGTTCCCCACCGAAATCGACCGTTCAGTTGCCCGTTCTGCCGTGTCTTGACGCACTGCTTGCTGCGGTTGAGCGCCGTCCGCCGTCGCCCGATCATCGGGCGTCCGGGTGCTCTCGGCGAGGCCCGGAGCCGCATCCGCTGCGCCGTCGAGAGGTTCCGCGGCGGGGGTCGCGGCTGCGACCAACGCCGTGCCGAGCTTCGCCAGCGACACGGGTACCGGCAACGGCAACGGCGGCAGCGCCGTCACCAGCGCGGGCAGCAGCAACAGCCCGGAAAATGCCAGGCTCCACAGGCGGTGACGGGCGAGGCCCGAAGCGCGCCGCAGGACGGCGGCCAGGGCGAGCGCCGTGGCGAGGACCACGGTGCCCTTGAGCAACATGGTGAACAGCAGCGGCGCGAGCGCGCCCATGTCAGCGTCCCTCCGCCGCTGCGCGGTCGATCAGCTCATTGATGCGGCGACGCTCGGTCTCGCTCAGCGCGCTGTCATCGAGCTCCAGCAACGCCGCCATCGCGCCCTCGGTCGAGCCGTCGAAGAAGGTCGCCACCAGGTGACGCAGCGCCGAGCGGCGCGCCTCCTCGCGCGGCACTGTCGGGTAATAGACGTAGCGCGGCCCGTCCATCTCGTAGCGCAGATGGCCCTTCTCCACCAGCGTGCGCAAGGTAGCGCGCACCGCCGCGTCGGTGGGCGGCGCGGGCATCTCGGCGCGGACCTCCGCGGCAGTGACCCCGTCGTGTGCGTAGGCGATGTCCATCATCTGGCGCTCGCGCCGACTCAGCAGCGCGGCAACCTGTTCTCTCTTGCTCTTCGCCATGTCGTTCCTCGTCATCGAGTCAGGGGCTCGAAGACGGCACTGTAGCAAGATGATGTTGGAAAAACAACATAACGTTGAAAAAACAACACCGCTTTCCCGAGGCCGCCGATACCGCCTCAGCTCCTTTGATGCGCGAGGGCGCGGAATCGCTGCAGCATCCGGCGCGCGCGGAGCGAAACCATCGGCGCCGGCGGCCGGCTTGCAGAGCCGCTCAGTACTCGTCGCGCATCGCCTTGAGCGGGTCGACGCCGGTGACGCGCAGCGCCGGGATCAGCGTGGCGCCGAAGGCGGCGATGAGCAGGAACAGTGCCACCACCGCGAAGGTCAGCGGGTCGGCTGCGCTCACCCCCCACAGCATCGACTGGATCAGGCGCAGGGCGAACAACGCCACGCCGAAGCCGGCGGTGATGCCGAGGCCGACCAGAGTCATGCCCTGCTTGAGCACCAGGCCGACGACGTTGGTGCGGCCGGCGCCGAGCGCGATGCGGATGCCGATCTCGTGGTGGCGCTGGGCGACGTTGTAGGACATCACGCCGTACACTCCGACCAGCGCGAGCAGCAGCGCCAGGCCACCGAACACACTCAGCAGCCGTACGCCGGCGCGCGGCGCCGAAAGGGCGGAGTCGAGCGCATCGCCGATAGTGCGCATGCCCTGCAGCAGAAGATCAGGGTCGATGTCGCGCACCACCGCGCGCACGTCGGCGATGGTCGTTTCGGGACGATCGTGTGCCAGCACCTCGACCTCGACGGTGGGTTGGTAGAACTGCTCGGTGGAGGTGTAGATGATCGGCTGCGCCGGACGGCCGAGATCGATGAGCGCGTCCTGCACGACGCCGACCACTTCGTACTCCCAGTCTTCGACGGTGCGGCGAAAGCGCTGGCCGATGGGGTCACGGTCGGACCAGAACAACTGTACGGTGGCCTCGTTGACCACTGCCACCTTGCGGGTGTCCTTGCGGTCGAACTCGTCGAACAGGCGCCCCTTGAGCAGCGGGATGCCGACGGTGGCGAAGTAGCCGGGCGTCACCTTGATGTCGTGCACGTGGATCCCGCGCCCCTCGGGCAGGTTGAGGTTGGTGGACTCCGGCATGGTGGTATGCGGCAACCCTCCGCCAAGCAGGCGGCCGGATTGCAGGGCCGCGCCGTCGACTCCCGGCAACGCGTCGAGCCGGTCGAGCAACTCGACGAAGAACTGCCTGCCGCGCCCGTCGGTGTAGCCGGCGCTCTGCAGGTTGAGTCGCGCCAGCACGAGTCGTTCACGCTCGAAGCCCGGGTCGATCGCCTGCGCGTTGCGCAGGCTGCGCACGAACAGCCCGGCGCCGATCAGCGTCGCCAGCGCCAGGGCGATCTCCGCCACCACCAGGCCGCTGCGCAGCCAGTGGCGGTTGCTGCCCGACGAGCCGCGCCGTCCGCCCTCCTGCAGCGTGGTCTTGAGGTCGGGCTTGGAAGCCTGCAGCGCCGGCGCCAGGCCGAAGAGCAAGCCGGTGAACAGCGCCACCGCCATCGTGAAGCCAAACACCCGCAGGTCGAAGCCGAGCTCCACCGAGCCGCCCAGGCCGGGCGGCCGGTAGGCCCACAGCAGGTCGCGCCCCCAGTAGGCGATCACCATGCCGACCGCCGCACCACACAGCGCCAGCAGCACGCTCTCGGTCAGGAGCTGGCGCACCAGCCGGCCGCGCTCGGCGCCCAGAGCGACGCGGATCGAGACCTCCTTCTCGCGATCGGCGGCGCGCGCCAGCAGCAGGTTGGCGACGTTGGCACAGGCGATCAGCAGCACCACGCCGACCACCAGCATCATCAGTCCGCCGATACGCGTGTACTGCTCCTCCTGCCGCGGCGAGATGGGCGAGTACGCCGACACCTCGCCCTCGCGGCCGACGTTGTCGGTGGGGTACTCCTCCTGCAGGGCCGCGCCGATGGCCTGGATCTCGGCGCGCGCCCGGGCGATGGTCATGCCCTCCCTCAGGCGCCCGATCACCTGGGTGAAGCGGCCGCGGCGGGTGTCGATGTAGGCCGCGGTGTTGCCCGACAACACCAGGTTGCGCATCTCCATCGGGATCCACACCAGGTTCTCGCCGCCCAGTGCGCGCAGTCCCTTGAAGTCGGCCGCCGCCACGCCGATGACGTCGAATGGCATGCCGGCGATGTTGATCTGGCTGCCGACGATCGCCGGGTCCGAGCCGAAGCGGTTCTCCCACAGGCCGTAGCTCAGCACCACAACCGGGGTCGGCACCTGATCTTCCTCCGGGCGGAAGGTGCGGCCCAGCGCCGCCGGCACCCCGAGCACGTCGAAGTAGTTGCCGGAAACCACCTGCGCCGACACCGATTCCGGCTCGCCCCCGCCGACGATCATGTTGACCGACGCGCCGACGATCGCCGCCAGCCCCTCGAACAGCGTGTTGCGGTCGCGGTAGTCCTCGTAGTTGGGCAGCGACACGCCGGTCAGCGCACCGGGATTCTCCCAGTCGACGGTGTGGACGTTGATCAGCCGCTCGGGCTCCTCCACCGGCACGGTGGCGCCGAGAAGCGCGTTGAGGATGGTGAAGATCGTCGTGTTGGCGCCGATGCCGAGCGCCAGCGACAGCACCGCCACCAGTGTGAACAGCGGCCGCCGCAGCAGCATGCGCACGCCGTAGCGGACGTCGTGGACGAGGTCTTCCAAGGCGGACTCCCCGGGGAGCGGAGGCGCTCTTGATACCACAACGTCACACCGGCTCCTAGAAGGCGGCGAGGAATCGCCGGTTGCTCAGAAGCGATACTCGTGGCCGCCGAGACCGATCTGCAAACGCTCGAGGCCGAGTTCCTCGAGCTGGCGAGCGACCTGGTTGCGGTGACCGGGCTTGATGTGAACGGCGATGATGTCGATGTCCTTCGCCAGCTTGGCGACTTCGCCGCCGAACAGCCGCGGGGTCAGGTGGGCGGCGACGCCTGCGAGCTCGGCCATCTCGTCGGGGAACGAGGCGCCGAGAAAAAGCGCCTTCAGGTTCGGCGTCGCGCGCGCCACCTGCCAGATCCTCTCCGTCGGCCCGGTATCGGAGCACAGCACGACCGCCGCGTCCTCGTCTTCGACGATGTAACCGAACGTCGGAATGACGTGGTGGACGAACACCGGTGTGATGCGTAGCCCGTCGACGACCACCGGCTGTTCCGACTCGAGGAGCTGCAGCCTCATGAAGGGAGTGCCGTTTTCGCTCATCTGCAGCAGGTCGGGCCAGAGACGGCCGTTGAACACGTCGGCCCGCAGGCTCTGCAGCACGTGGTCGTGCCCATACACATCGACCGCCCCGCCCCGCTCTTCGTGGGCATTGGTGACCAGCATCGGCAGGGAACACACGTGGTCGGCATGGCTGTGGGTGAGAAAGACGTGCTTGATTCGCGCCTGCTCCGCTGGTTGACCTCGGAATCCGGCACAGCCCGCGTCGATCGCCACCGAGTCATTGATCACGAAGCTGGTCAGAAACTGTGTGTTCTGCGGGTCATCCAGCGAGGATGCCAGGATGCGCACTCTCACAGGCCGAGCTCTTCGATATCGGTGACGGTCTCGTTGCCCGCCGCGTCACCCGCGTCCTCCCCAAGGTCGTCGCTGATACCGATCAACGAGAAGACCCGGTCGGGTTTGTCGAATCCCTTGGCGTGCATCTTGCCGAGGTCGCGAAAGCTGAATGATCGTGCGGCCACCATCTTGGTAGCTTCGCAGGTGAGGATGCGACCTGTTTCATCGTCGGCGAACTTCTCCAGCCGGAACGCACGTACAACCGGCTCTCCGATCATCGAGAGACCGGTCGGACGGTCGCCGCCGAACGAGTCGATGACCACCATGCCGGTCGTCAAGGCCCAGTCCATGCGCAG
>JASFRZ010000293.1:0-6609 GCA_050114655.1 Acidobacteriota bacterium | reverse complement strand
GCAAGCAAACCACCGGCAGGTTTTGAAACCGGGCTCTCACCACGCTGTGCTCGCGAGATCTCGGCGCGGGTGGCCGTCTCACGAGAGAGGACTTACGTTCCGGCCTGGGGTCGTTGATGTGTATAATCTCATGTCACCATACACATCAGCCCGAGGGCGGAGGAACCCCGTGAGGACGAACATCGTGATCGACGACCGATTGATGGAGCAGGCGATGAACGCCACCGGGCTGAAGACCAAGCGCGCCGTGGTCGAGGCCGGGCTGCGCAAGCTGGTGCAGCTCGGCGAGCAGGCGAAGATCCGCGAGTATCGCGGCAAGCTGCCCTGGGATGCCGATCTCGACGAGATGCGGCGCGGCCGGTGATCCTGGTCGATTCGTCGGTCTGGATCGACTACTTCAACGGGCGCGACACGCCCGCGAGCCGCCGGCTCGACGAGTTGCTCGGCGACCAGCCGCTGTGGACCGGCGACCTGATTCTGGCGGAAGTCCTGGCGGGCTTTCGCCGGCCGCGTGATGCGCGCACCGCGCGCGAGCTGTTGACCTCGCTGGAGTACGCCGACCTGGTCGGCCCCGAGGTCGCCCTGCTGGCCGCGCACAACTACCGCCTCCTGCGCCGCCGGGGCATCACCCCCCGCGGTCTGGTGGACGTCATCATCGCCTCGTTCTGCGCCCTGCATGGCTTCCAGCTACTGCACAGCAACCGGGATTTCGAAGCCATGGCCCAGCACATCCGCATACGGGTGATCCCGTGATACTGAGCTAGGAGAACCACCGCTGCTTCGACGCCCAAGTCCGAGTATGGCGGAGGATGGTTGCGCTCCCGGTACCTCTAGCGACGGTTGCTTCGCTGTGCGCGCCAATGAGGGGGTTGGCGAGACAGCCCCTCTAGTCTGGCTGTCCGCCTCACCGGCGAGCTCCTTTGAGCCGGATCGGGGCACGTCATAGTGTCCGGCGCATGAACGTTCGAGCATTCGGCGCAGTGGTCATCGCTGCAGTCATTGGCGCCGCGTGCGCGCCGGTGGATGACACCTCCGGCGCGGAACGCACCTGGGTCGGCACGATCACCACCGAGGGCGGCGTCACGACCGTTGTCAACGAGTCGGGATCGGTGTGGGGCAGCACGGCGACGCTGGTCGAAGAGGCGTCGATCGGCGTCGAGAGCGGCGCCGACGAGTACATGCTGGGCGCCGTCTACGCGGTGCACGGCAGCGATGATTACATCTATCTGATCGACGGTCAGCTCAACGTGGTGCGGCGATACGACGAGAAGAGCGTCTTCGTCGATCAGATCGGGCGCATCGGCCAGGGTCCGGGGGAATACACTGCGCCGCGAATGATCGAGGTGGCGTCCGACGGGCGCATCTTCGTGTGGGACTCGGACCAGCGCCGCCTCGTCGTGTTCGCGGCGGACGGGACGCCGCTCGACACCTGGGCGACGAACGGCGCGTTTTGCTGCGTCTACCCGATCTTCTTCGATCCGGACGCCGGTGATAACGGGGACGCGCTGTGGCTGCTGACCTATTCGTTTGACCGCGAGACGCGCGCGGAGAGCTTCGCGATGCAGGCCTGGGGTCCCGAGGGGTCGGTCGGCCCCGAGTTCTCGCTACCAGACATGGGGGCCGCCCAGGAGCGCATGGCGGAAGTCGGCGGTCGCCGCTTCGTGATGCCGTTCGCGCCGATCTACCTCGGGGAGGTTGTCGGACCGGCACGCTACGCCGCCGCGGACTTCGACGCCTACCGCTACGAGGTCCGGGTTCGCGGCGAGACCACGCTGGTTGTGGAAAAGTACTGGGATCCCGTGCCGGTCGATCCGGAGCAGGCCGACTGGGAGCGCCGGGCCACCATCGCGAGGCTTCGCGGCCGTTATCCCGACTTCACCTGGGACGGTGCCGGTATGCCCGACCATTACCCTCCGTACGCTCGGCTCCTTGGCAGCGAATCCGGCGAGGTTTGGGCGGTGCGCAACGCGCCGGGCGTGAGGGTCGAGGACTGCGTGGAAGATCCTCTGGCCGCCGCGGAAACCTTCAACTCGACCCCCGCCGCCGAGCGATCGTGCTGGCAGGACGTCTACGTCGCGGACGTCTTCGACCCTGAAGGCCGCTTTCTGGGTGAGGTCGAGACCCCTCCCGGGGCCTTCACCTACCCGTATTATGAGTTCGCAACGCACATCGACGGCGATCGGGTGGTCATGGCCGTCGAGGACGAGGCGGGGGTCGTTCGTGTGAAGCGGTACCGGTTGGTGCCGCCGCGGGCGCGATGAGACGTTGGATCGCCATCGGCGTCCTGCCGATCGTCGCTGTCGCTTGTTCCCCAGCATCGGAAGGGGCGGGCGCCCACGGCACCTGGATGAGGTCGCTGTTCGCCAACGGCAGGCTCGTGGTCGGCGTCGTCCAGAACGAGGAAGGCATCGTCATGGCGAAACGCCATCGACTGGTGCTGCCGGGGGAAGAATAGACGGTCAGCAGGGTGTCTCTCTGCGCATGCCCGCTCGTTCCTTATTTTTGTTCTATTTTCGTGTCATTTTGCTTTTTTCTGTGATAGGATTCCGGTATGTCCTCGACGCCGGGAAGTCTCGCCTCCTTTGTAGCCGCAGTCGAAGCCGGTGCGCCGCCGGATGACGCGCTGCGCACGGTCGCGATTCGCCTCGATGGCGAGCAAACAGTAGTTCCGGGGCCTTATCTCGAGCCCGTACGTGGGCGAGATCGCTTGCTGCGCGGGCCCGCGGCGTTGATTTGCGATACCGCTGCGCGCGCCTGCGTCGACGCCCAGCGCCTCGGCACCCGGCGAGCGGTTTTCGCCGCTCACCGAATGCGCGAGCGCCGCGCCTTCCAGCGCCTCGGCTATCGCAGCGACGCCGATTACGCCCGCGAGCAGCTCGGTATCAGCGCGCGCGCCCTCCGCGACCTCGCCCGGCTGGGTGGCCGCCTCGAAGCACTGCCGCGCATCAAGGCGGCGTTCCTGGGTGGTGATTTGACCCGTACCCAGGCCGAAGTGGTGGCTGCAGTGGCCGTGACTAGCGACGAGGCCGAGTGGCTCGAGCGCGCGCGCACGTCGACCGTCCGAGGGCTCAAGGCGGCGGCGCGGCAGGCGCGGGAGGAAGCGGGCGATCAATCCGCTGATCAAGCGCCGACCAGCGAGCAATCCGCCGATGATCGGGAGGCTCTCGAACGACCCGCTGATGAAACGGGCCCGGCCGATTCGTCGGACACCGACTCCGTCGCCCCCAACCACCCACTGTCGACGAAGGACGAACCGCGGCAGCGCCGCACCTTCGACGTTCCCGCGCCGATGCTCGGCAAGATCGATGCAGTGCTCGAGCTCGCGGCACGCGTCGCCGGCGCCCCGATGCCCGCGGGCACGTTGTGGGAGTTCATCGCCGCGGAGTATCTGTCCGGCGCCCCGCTCGCGGCCTTTGCTGGGGATCGAGAGGGCGATGAGGCCGATGAAGCGGGTGGTGTCGAGCGGGAACGGCTTGCCCAAGGCCGTTCGGTGGGGCCGGCGCCATGGGTCGGTGCGCCAGCGAGCGCCGGGAGGACGCGCATGACGGCCGCGGCGTGCAGCCGACGCCGGGCGCTAGGGACGCTCGCCGTCCCGCGACGCGGGAGGTTCCGCCTGCTCGCCGTCCTACGACCCCGGAGGATCCGCACGCTCTCCGCCCAGCGATCCCGGAGGATCCGCGCGGTCACCAGCGCGTGCTCGAGCGCGAGTCGCGCAACTGGTACTTCCTGCCCACGGTGCGCCCGCGGCTCGAGCTGCACGGCGAGTGGAAACGGCTGCGGCCCGCGCGTGAGGAACGGGAAGAGGAAGGAGAGGAGAAAGGTACCGGGTGTGAGCCGCGCACCCCGTGGGAGCTGCATCGCGAGCTGAAGGAGGCGCTGGCGGCCGAGAGCCGGGTCGCCTGGCAGCTCGGCCGCCTGCTCACCGTCATCCGTAACCGCCGGCTGTGGCGCACCATGTGCTTCGCGAGCTTCTCGCACTACGTGCGTGAACGCCTCGGGATCTCGCCGCGCGCTGCCGACCGCCTGGTGCGCATCGACCGCAAGATGTGGGACTACCCACCGCTGCAACGCGCCTACCACGCCGGTGAGCTGTCGCCGCTGGTCGCCGACACGCTCGTGCGATTGCTGCGCCACATCGACCGGGACGACGAGATCCGCCAGGCCTGGATCGACTTCGCCGCCTCCGTCACCTTCGAGCACCTGACCGCCGTGGTGCGCGGCATCGAGCGCCTGCGCGCCGTGCAGCCGGTCGGTCAGCGCCGGCGACTCGGTGCACCGGCGCAGGTCGAGGCGGCGCTGGCGGCCGATGCGGGAGGTCCGCCAGTGTTCGTCACTGGCGGCGGCACCGAGGCTTGTGATTCACCGGTGCCGGGCAGCGGCGCGGCCGCCGGGGCTCCCGATCCGCCAATGTTTGTCACCGGCGCCGCCGGCGGGGCTCTCGCTTCGCCAATGTTCGTCACCTCGGGCTACGCCGTGTGGATGACCGAGGACGAGCACGCGACGCTGGCGATGGCAATGGAGACTGTTCGCGGTGCTCTGGGCGCGGGGGCCGGCAGCTCATCCTCCGTGAAGCCGCCCGAAATCCCGGAGGCAGCCTGTCTGGACGCGCTCCTCGACCACTTCCTCGCCGTCTACGACGACGGCAACGCGCGCGAGATGCGCCGGCGCTACGCCGTCTTCGAGCGCGACGGCTGGCAGTGCCGTGCTCCCGGCTGCAGCGCCTACGGTCCCCTGCATGCGCACCACATCGTCTTCCGCGCCCACGGCGGCAGCGATGATCCGGACAACCTGGTCACCCTGTGCGACTTTCACCACAAGGCGCTGCACGACCGCTGGATTCGCTGCGTCGGCCGCGCTCCGGCCGCGCTCTACTGGGAGCTAGGCACCGACACAAGCGACGGCCCGCGGGAGGCCCCGGTGGAGCGCGTCGCCGGCCACCGCCGGCTGGCGGACGACGAGTACTGGAGTGACTTTCAGGTGCTATCGGTCACGGGTGATCGCGGCCGTGCTGCCTGATCAATTGCGTGATGGGTGACGGAGGCTGAGTATCGAGAAGATCATCGCGAGTACGGTGCATCGGGAAGGTCATCGCGAGTACGAAGCATCGGGAAGATGATCGCGAGCGCGGAGATCGGGAAGATCGTTGCAAGTGGCAGCGCGGACGACGGGATCGGCGCCGTGATCTCGGCGCGTGCCCGTTACCCCGGAATCCCCGGCAACCGCCACATCCAGGCGAGCGCCACGAGTACCAGCGCGGCAACACTCAGCAGTATGTAGTGCACCCGCCCGACGATGCCCCAGAACCCCTGCCGCCAGGAAGCGGCGGCGTATCCCAGCATGGCCACCGCCCCGGCCAGCAGCAGCAGGAACGGCAGCGGCGCGATGCTCGACGGCTGAAAGCCGATCGGCTGCGTCAGCGGGTTACGCAGCAGCACCGCCACTTGCCATCCGATCAGACCGGTGGCGGTGACGGCGTAGATCGCCGCGATCAGGCCGGCCCAGGCGGGGGCGTCGTCGGGGATCGGCTCGGTGCGCGCGATCGCGCGGCTCATGGCGGCCAACGGCCAGGCGAGGGCGGTGAGCAGGATCAGCAGGCAGATGCCGATCGGGGCGACGCGCCGCAGGGCGCGCTGCTGCCAGGCGGCCTCGGCAGCGCGGATCTCGTCCTCGGGAGCGGTGTCCGGCGTGACCAGGAAGATCACCGCGTCGAAGCCGCGGATCTCGGTGAGGCGCTCTTCCGACAAGGCGGCGAGGGGACCGGTGGTCGCGCCGGTTTCGGGATCGGCGGTCAGCAGCGGGCGCAGCGCGCGGTAGTCGATCAGGATGCCGTCGCGGCCTTCGATCAGCGCGGGCGGCAGGCCGAACAGATCCTCGTAGTAGGAGCGGATGCCGATGTTGAGCGCGTCGGAGCCGTGCGTGGCGGCGAGCTTCTGGGCGAAGTCGCCCAGCGTGGCGACGCCGTTGGGGCCGATGCCCTCGATGATGTGCGCACCGCCCATCTTGAAGACGGCGCGGGGCAGGGGGCCGCCGGGCACCGCGGCAGCGTCGTGCTGGCGGCTGAGCAGGTCGGTCATGTAGGTCTCGCGCATCTCCACGCTTTCGTCGATGCGCTCCTGCCGGTAAAGGGTGAAGATGCGCATGCTGACCTCGGCGGCGTCGAGGATGAGCTCGGCCTCGCTACCGGGCGTGGGCGCGAACGCGCCGCGCAGCGCGCCGAGGTCGTAGTAATGCCCCTGGCGCAGGTACTGGCCGGCCTTGAGCAGCGACTTCAGGTAGAAGCCGCGCGCCATGCGCGCATCCCCCATGCCGGGGGCGATCTCCACCAGCCGCCCGAGCGGGTGGATGGCGGTGATCATCTGATCGATGCCCCAGACCAGTTGGCCGCTTGATCCGCTGCGCATCCCGCCTGCGGTGCTTTCCTCGCCGGTCACCGCGTTACCTACGCTGCCGGCTGTGTTCCCTCCGATGCCGCCGAGTCGTTGCGCGGTGCGCAGCAACTCGAGCTCCCCGTCGCCGTCGAAGGTGATCGAGTGCGGCCAGCGCGCCACCACCTCGTCGAGCGGCATCGTCGACAGCTTGGTAGCGATCCACGGCCCGATCTCCAGCGCC
>JASFRZ010000292.1:0-6645 GCA_050114655.1 Acidobacteriota bacterium | reverse complement strand
CCTTGAGGACCCACAGGCGCACGTCGGCGCGCCGGGCGCCCAACGCCATGCGGACGCCGATCTCCCGGGAGCGTTGGCTGATGGTGTAGCTCATGACACTGAAAATGCCGAAGTTGGCGAGCAACAGTGCGAGCACGCCGAGCCCGCCCGAAAGGTCTGCGTTCATCCGCTGATTGGCGAGCGATCGCCGCAGCTGCTCCTCGAAGGGCACCAGGCTCAGCACGGCGAGGCCCGGGTATTCGACGCGCAGCAGGTCGCTCAGCCGCCGCTCGACAGGACCCTGGGCGCGCAGCACGATGGTCGGCCGTGCCGAGGGAACCTGCGGAAACGGGAAATAGACCATCGGCCCGATGGGTTGCCACGGCGGCTCGCTGACGCTGTCCTCGACGACGCCGATGACCTGCACGTTCTCGCCCGCCTCGTCCCAGGAGCCCCGGTGAACGGTGATGGTCTCACCGACTGCCGCCCGCCCGGCGAAGAAGCGCTCCGCAGCCGTCCGATTGAGCACGGCGACGCGTGGGGCTTCGGCGTTGTCGCGTTCCTCGATCGACCGCCCGGAGAGGAGCGGGACGCGCAGCGTCTCGAAGTAGCCGCGGCCGATGGAGTTCGCGCGCACCGTGAAGCGCTCTTCGTCTACCGCCACGCGCAGCTCGGACTGGAAGCCGAGCGGGACCTGGCGCGCGAGGCTGGCGCTCTCCACGCCCGGGAGCTCGGCCATCCGCTCGCCCAGCTCTTGCAGCAGACGTGGGCCGTCTTGCGGCTCGACCAGTCTCTCCTTGGGCAGGTACACGGTTGCGAGAAACAGCCCCCGCGCTTCGAAGCCGAGGGGCCGTTGCTCCATTCTCATGAGCGTTCGTCCGAGGAGCGCGGCGCCGACCAGCAGAACGACCGAAAGTGCAACCTGCACGATGACCAGGACGTCTCTGGCCTGGAAGTGGCGTCGACCGGAGCCCGGGCCGACTCCCTTCAAGGCGCCCACCAGATCGAAGCGCGCCGTCTGCAACGCCGGTGCGAGGCCGAAAAGAAGCCCGCTGAGCACCGAGACGCCGACCACGAACCACGCCAGCTCGCCCTCGTTCACGATCAGATGAGTCCCCGACGCCCAGTCGCCCATGCCCACGGGGATCTCCATCCTCAGGTAGTGCTCGACCAGGCGCAGGACCGGAGACACGAACACCAGCCCCGCAAGCCCGCCGGTGGTCGACAGCAGGACGCTCTCCAGGAGAAACCTGCGCGCCACACGGAGTCGGCCGGCGCCCAGTGCGGTGAAGATCGCCGTCTCCTGGCGGCGGGCCATGCCCAAGGCGAGCATCAGGCTCGCCACGTTGGCGCAGGCGAGCAGTAGCAACAGCAGCACCGCGATCATCAACACGCGCGCCGCCTCGTAGATCGGGTCCCCGTCAATGCTGTCGTCGAACTGCAGGGCCGGTACGAGGCGTGCCTGGCGCGGCGGTGTGAGAGGACGCGTCGCCTCGATGCCGGCGACAACGGATTCGATGCGCGCTCGCGCTTCCTCCACCGACAGCCCCGGCTGCATCCGGGCGAGGATCGTCACTGCTTGCGTTTCGAGCGTCTGCGCGCCCGGCAGCAAGGGGCCTGCCTGTGCCAAGGGCGAATAGACAGCAGTCCATACGCCGGTGCCCTGAAAGCCCGGTGCGGTGACCCCGACGATGGTGTAGGGATGACGGCCGTCGAGGGTGACCGTCCGGCCCACGACGGTGGGGTCGGCGCCGAAATGCCGTCGCCAGGTGAGGTTGCTGAGCACGAGAACGGGCGCTGCGTCGGGAAGTTCGTCGCCGGGCGTGAGCAGGCGCCCGAGCGCCGGTCGGGCGCCGAGCAGGTCAAAATATGCGCCGGAGACGGCGGTCGCGAAGACATGCAGGGTCGTCTCCCCGCTCAGCAACGAGGCGTCATACAGACGCAGCGCGGCGCTCTCCGCGAAGATTCCTGCGCCGGCGCTTCGCAGCTCCCGGAAGTCGGCCACGTCGTATTGTCGCCAGGGATCACCGGGAGCGGGATTGCGAAGCCACACGAGTCGGTCCGGATCGGGGGCGTCGAGCGTCGGCCGTACGAAGTAGGCCAGGTACGCCCACGCACCTACCGTGGTACCGATCCCGACCGCCATCGTGGCGACAACCAGGAGCGCAAAGCGCCACCGGGAGCGGAGGGCTCGCAACGCCAGTTTGAGGTCCTGCAGGAAGCCGCTCATCGCTCCACCCCCGCCGTTGAGGGCGACTATACTCGAAGTATCAACGGCGGCGCACGAGCGGGGCCGGAGTCCCGCCGCGGACCGCCGGCAGCGGGAGCGACGGCGATGCAGCTGGGGATGATCGGGTTGGGGCGCATGGGGTCGAACATGGTGCGCCGTCTGCTGGGGGACGGGCACGAATGCGTCGTTTTCGATCCGCACGCGCCGGCCGTCGCGCAGATGGAGGAAGCGGGCGCCATTCCGGCGGAGTCTTTGGAGGCGCTGGTCGACAAGCTGCAGGCACCACGCGCGATCTGGATCATGATTCCGGCGGCCGTGGTGGATTCTTCTCTCGCGTCGCTCATCCCGCTGCTGGCGACCGACGACATGGTCATCGACGGGGGCAACTCCCACTACCACGACGACCTGCGCCGCGCCGCCGAGCTCGAGGAGCACGGCATCCACTACGTCGACGTGGGCACGAGCGGTGGTGTGTGGGGGCTCGAGCGCGGCTATTGCATGATGATCGGCGGCGAGCCGGAGGTCGTCGCCCACCTCGATCCGATCTTCGCCTCGCTCGCTCCCTCTCCAGAGCTCGCGCCGCCCACGCCAGGCCGCGAGGGGCGCGCCGGAACGGCGGGGCACGGCTACCTGCACTGCGGCCCGAGCGGCGCCGGTCACTTCGTCAAGATGGTCCACAACGGCATCGAGTATGGTGTCATGGCCGCCTACGCCGAAGGGTTCAACATTCTCCACAAGGCGGGCATCGGCGATTCATCGGTCCAAAGCGACGCCGAGACGACGCCGCTCGAGCACCCGGAGCACTACCGCTATGACCTCGATGTTGCCGACATCGCCGAGGTCTGGCGCCGCGGCAGCGTGATCTCCTCCTGGCTGCTCGATCTCATCGCCCGCGCGCTTGCCGACGACCCCGGCCTCGAGTCCTTCGCCGGCAACGTAGCGGACTCCGGCGAGGGGCGTTGGACTCTGCAGGCCGCGATCGAGCAGGGAGTGCCGGCGCACGTGCTGGCGGCAGCTCTCTTCGAGCGCTTCAGCTCGCGCGGCGAGAGCGACTTCTCCGACCGGCTGTTGTCGGCGATGCGCTTCCAGTTCGGTGGCCACGTCGAAAAGAAGAGCGAGTAGCCGGTGAGCGCCCCTCGATGCGACGCGCTGGTGTTTTTCGGCGCCACCGGGGATCTGGCCGCCAAGAAGATCTTCCCGGCGCTGCACGAGATATCCAGAGCCGGCGAGCTCGGCTTCCCGGTGATCGGCGTCGGGCGCTCGCTGGCGGACGTCGACGCGCTGCGACAGCGCGCCCGCGACAGCATCGCCGAGCGCGGCGATCTCGACGAAGGTGCCTTCGAAAGGCTCGCCGCCCGTTTGCGTTATGTCCGGGGTGACTATCGCCAGCCGTCGACCTTCGCGGCGATTCGCAGCGAGCTCGGCGATGCGGCGCGCCCGTTGCACTACCTGGCCATCCCACCGAGCAGCTTCGAGCACGTCGTTGAGGGGCTGGCGTCGGCCGACTGCGTTGCCGGGGCCCGCGTGGTGGTGGAGAAGCCTTTCGGCCGCGATCTGGCATCCGCCCAGGAGCTCAATCGCACGCTGCACCATGTGTTCGACGAGTCGGCGATCTTCCGCATCGACCATTATCTCGGCAAGGAACCGGTGCAGAACCTGCTGTACTTCCGCTTCGCCAACTCGTTTCTCGAGCCCATCTGGAACCGCAACTTCGTCTCCAGCGTGCAGATCACCATGGCGGAGGCTTTCGGCGTCGAAGGTCGTGGTGCCTTCTACGAGGAAGCGGGCGCGGTGCGCGACGTAGTGCAGAACCACCTGCTGCAGGTGGTCGCCCTTCTGGCCATGGAGCCGCCGATCCGCTACGACAGCAGCGCGCTGCGCGACGAAAAGGTCAAGGTCTTGCGCATGCTTCGCCCTCTTGATCCGCACCACCTGGTGCGCGGGCAGTTCCGCGGCTACCGCCGGGAGCAGGGGGTGGCTGACGACTCCAACGTCGAGACCTATGCCGCCGTGCGGCTGCAGATCGACTCCTGGCGCTGGCAGGGGGTGCCGTTCTTCATTCGCGCCGGCAAGAAGTTGCCGCTCACCGCCACCGAGGTGCGCGTCGAGCTGCATCGGCCGCCACAACAGGTCTTCGGCGACGACGGCCGGCCGTGTGCCAACTACTTCCGCTTCCGCCTCGGTCCCGAGGTCGAGATCGCCGCCGGCGCGCTCGCCAAGGCCGCCGGTGACGGGATGACCGGCGAGCCTGTCGAGCTACGCCTATGCCGCCGCGAAGCCGACGAGAGGGATGCCTACGAGCGCCTGCTGGGCGACGCCATGGACGGCGATCAGACCCTGTTCGCGCGCGAGGACGAGGTCGAGGCGGCGTGGCGGGTGATCGACCCGATACTCGACGCCAACGCGCCGGTGCGGGAGTACGAGCCGGGAAGCTGGGGGCCGGAGCAGGCCGAAGCGCTGATCGACGATTCCGGCGGCTGGCACGATCCGAAGGCTTGAGACAGAGAGTCACTCGGTGAAACGGTGAACCTCGGAGCTCATCGGCGGTTTCCGGAATCGATCGCCACGCTGAAGTCGGTGTCTTCCCAGCGCTCCTGCGGAAGCCGAAGGAGGCGGAATTCGATCGGCGCGCTCTGGTCGGCGCCGATCTCGATGTCCACGTATTCGACGCCGAGCTTGGTCGCCGTCGATGGGCTGTCGCGCTTCGTAGCCCAACCGTCGTCGGACCAGCGCAGCCGGAACGCGCCGGGAAGCTGAACGCGCAGGGTCGTTCCCGCTTGCACCGACCGCGGCCGGCGGTTGAGCTTCCATACCTCGAGGGGGCGGCAGGCGCGGCGATCGCCGAGGTAGCGCTCGGCCACCGGTGTGACGCGGCTGAACACCGCGCCGTCGCGGCGCGAGCGCAGCAGTTGCAGGTACTCGGCGTGCGCCCACATGAGCGGCATCGCCGATCCGGTCGGCTTGCCGAGGAACATGTGTGCCGGCGCCAGGTCCTCTGTATCCCAGATCTGCTCGGGCAGCAGGCCGGTGGGCGAGGCAAAGGCCTCGATAGCGCGCACCAGTACGTCGACGTCGTTGCCCGCGGCGAGCTCATAGTGGGCCCGCTCGCCGGTCAGTAGCGGCCAGGCGCGACCGCGTCCCCATCCTTCGTAGGGACCGCCGTCTTCGCGCTGGCCGTAGCCGTCGTGGTTGTAACGCCGCCAGCAGGGACCGAACGGCGTTGGGACCCGCAACTGCTGATCGATGACCCGTAGCGAGTCGACGATGGTCGGATCGTCCGGGGTCCGTACCCCGTAGCGGACGAGCTCGAGGAACCCGGCGTCGACGATGTCGCGTGCCGGGAAGGAATAGGGGCTACCGGGGGGCTGGTTGGCGAGGATCAACTGCCCGCGGTCGGGATCCTCGTCCGGCTGCACGTCGTCCACCGCCACCGGCAGGATGCGGATGAAGTGGCGCGCGATTTCCGGATGCAGCGTCCCGCGGGTGGTGACCGTCCAGCGCTCGACATGGCACTCGAGGAAATCGGCGTAAGCTTCGAGGTACGCGGCGGTGTCCTCGTCGCCCGCAGCGCGCGCGAACTCGGCGGAGCAGATGAGCGCGGCGATGTTGCTCGCCAGCGTCGAAGGTGAGTATCCCGACGCCTCTTCCCATCGTTCCTGCGGCGTCACCGGCCCCTCGCGCACCAGGTAGCCGGCGGCGCGCAGGACCATCGGGTAGGGGTCGAAGTCCTGCAGGCAACCGTTCTCCTGCAGGCGCCACGCAAGCATGACCGGGAAGGCCACCTCGTCGAGCTGAACGCCCTTCCAGTACGGCTCGCCGTCGATCCAGAAGTTCTGCGAGAAGCCGCCATCGGGGTGCTGGGTGGCGGCCAGGAAGATCGCCGCGCGCAGCGGCGTGCCGACGTTGCCGGCGGCGAGCAGGCCGGTGGCGCTGTTGACCATGTCCCGCGTCCACACCAGGTGGTAGCCGCCCATGTCCTCGTCGCCCTTCGACTCGCCCCACGGGATCGACATCGAGGCGATCAGCGCGCCCGGATAGGACTTGTCCTCGTGTGCCAGCAACAAGCTGTAGCTGGTGCGCGCCAGGTGACCATCGTCGCCGGCGGCCTCCTGCAGCGGCATCAGCTCGTCGCAGGAGCGGTCCCATTGGGTGATGTACCGCTCCTTGTGCTGCGCGAAAGGAATTGCCAGCGATTGCAGCAGGTTGACGAGGACGTTGTGCAACCCGTCGCCGAAGGCGAGACCGACGACCAGCTCGCGCGCGCCGCGCAAATCGAGAGCACCGGTGAGCGCGACGTTGCCGTCGCTCGCACGGTCGAAGCTCCAGTCCATCGAGAAGTCGTCGATCAGGTCGGTGTAACCGTCGCTGTTGGCGACGTAGCCGCAGGAGAGGCGCGCAAACGGCACGGTGGCGCCGATCGCCAACCACGTTCCGTT
>JASFRZ010000291.1:0-6651 GCA_050114655.1 Acidobacteriota bacterium | reverse complement strand
CGGCTGGCAGCGCGCGACGACGACGGGCGCATCGCCACCACGCCCGAGGAGGCCGCCGAGGTGTTGCTCGACGTTGCCGGCGGCAGCGCCGGGTCGGGCTCCGAGGTGGCGGCCTGGGAGGGCCAGCCGCTCGGCTTCGGCCAGCAGCACGACGGCGTGGATCCCGCGTGTCTGTTCGTTTGCGCGCCGCTGGGCGGTGACCTTCCGGAGGCCGGCGATATCGAGGCGCTCGGTGCCGCGGCGCGCTTCGCGCGCGGCAACGCATTGCCTCTCGACGTGGTGCTGCCGCTGGGCGACCGCACCGCGCTGCCGCAGGCGGCCGGCAACGTCATCGCGGCGGCGTCACCGCGGCGGATCTTCGCAATCGTCCACCCGGAGCTGGCCCGCTTCGGCTGGAAGGGGCAGCTCGAGTGGTTGCAGGAGCTATGGGGCATGTACCGGGGCGACGTCCGCTGGTTGCTCGGCGCCGACGCGGTGAGCACGCTGTTGGCGCGCTTCGCCGGCCAGGGGCCACCGGGGATCGATCGCTGCTGGCCCTGGCTGCACGTCGGCAAGGTGGCCGACGGCACCGGCCCGCTGCGCCTCGGCAGCGCCATCTTCGACGGCGCGGGGCAGGCGATGGCGTCGCCGCCGCTGCAGCGCGGCCTGCGCATCGTGACCTTCGCGCCGGCGGCGGAAATCGAGCTGCAGGAGAAGGTTCCTGCGCCGGCCGCCGCCGAGGTGTACCTGTACGAGCCCCATATCCACTACGAGGTCGCCGCCGATCCGGTCGCCGCGTTACTGGCGCGGCTGGGCGGCGGCGAGCTGACGCTGGAGAGCGCCGAGTACGTCGTCGACGTCGGCTACGGTGCCGGCGCGCGCGACGACATCGACGCGCTCGCCCGGCCGCTGCTCGATCTGCTCACCGACGAGCTCGGACTGAAGCGCGCGATGATCGGTGCGACCCGCAAAGTCACTCAGGACCTCGAGACGCTGCCGGTGGAGCTGCAGATAGGCCAGACCGGCGTGCGCGTCGATCCCAAGCTGGTCGTCGCGCTGGGCGTCTCCGGAGCGCCGCAGCACCTCGACTGGATCGGCGACGCGGCCGTGATCCTGTCGTTCAACACCGACCCCGACGCCCCCCTGATGAGGCTCAACGAGCAGCGCCCCCGCCCGATCGTCCACCCGATCGTCGGCGACGTCCACAAGACGATCCCTCGCTTCATCGAGGTCCTGCGCGCCAAGCTGGGCGGCTAACGCTCCTTGGCGACGATCCACAGGTTGCCGTGGCGCCCCGTGTCGTAGCCGACGTCTTTCGCGTCGAGCTCGTCGACAGTGAGCTGGAACGTGGTCTCGTCACCGTAGGCGAGCACCAGCCGGCCGCAGCCGTCGCACACGGCGACATCGCGGTGTTTGCGCAGCGATCGCTCGGCTTCCTGGGCACAACAGTCCTTCAAGGCCATGCGCTCATTGTAATCGCCGCGGCGGCTTGCTCTGGACTCAGAGCACCGTACTTGGCAATCTCGTTATATGCGCCGCCCCGGAACTCTGGGACGGCGGGGTCCCCCAGACCGAAAGGGCACGTCCCATGCGACGTTCACTCCATCTCTTCATCATCACGCTCGCCGTGCTGCTCGTCGGCGCGGTGGCTGCCGTGGCGCCATCGCCGCTGGTTGCCGAGGCGCAGGCGACCGAGATCGTCGGCCTCGACACGTTCCTGGGCTACGACATCGGCGAGGAGCGGCGCTACGTCGTCGGCCCCGATGACGCTCTGCGCAACGGTGAGTCGATCACCTGGAGCGTGCGGCTCGACAGCGTCGATACGGTCGGCGACAGGCGGGTCGGCGTCTTCCACCTGACCCACGAGCAGAAGCGCTACGGGATGTCCGCGCGCGGCCCGATGTACGTGCACTGGATCTTCGACGGCGAGGCGCGCATCAACGAGTTCGGCTTCCCGGAGCAGGTCAGCTTCAACATGCATGAGCAGCATACCGGCGAGTCGCAGTGGCGCGGCGAGGACATGTTCGCCTCCTACACCTTCAACGGCACTGATTACGACAAGGTGGTCCGCGTGCCCGACCAGGAGTGGGAGTTCACTGTGCCCATCGCGACGCACGACGCCCTCGACCTGTCGGTGCCCAGCGGCGCTTTCCTGTTCCGCCCGGTGGCGTTGGAAACCGATTTCTTCACCAACCCGGCGTTGCTCGGCTTCGCGATTCCTGACCTGCTGCCCGACCAGTGGGAGCAGCGCACGTTGTTCTTCCAGCCCGAGTACCCGGTGCGTCACCCGACTCCGGACTGGATCATGAACCAGCGCGACACCCGCGCCGCAGTGGGGCGCTACTGGGTCAAGAACACCTTGAAGCTCGGCGGCCCGATGCAGCTCGAGATCGGAGACCGGGTGCTCAACGTGCGCAAGCTGGAGATCACCGGGCCGGTGCGCGCCGGCTATCTCGACGAGTTCGGCCGTGTGGTGCGCATCGACATCGATCCCGACGAGCACACGCGCAAGCAGCGCCACATCCGGCTGCTGTTCCCTTCGGAGTACTAACAGGGACGCGGTCGCGAGATCGCGGCCGCTCCGGGACATCGAGATGCAGCAACGCTCCCGAGCACATCACGTTCTGACCGCGGTGTCGCTCGGGGTGCTGCTTGTCATCGGCAGCGTGGTGGTCGCCGGCCCGGTCCGAGCCGGCGACCCGTCGCCGCCGGCCGCTACTCCACCATCGTTTCTCCGCTCGCCGGCGGCGTTCGGCATCTCGCCCCAGCACGACATCGCGTTCGGCTACCGTGTCGGCGAGGAGCGCCGCTACATCCTCGAGCCGGAAAAGTCGCTCCGTCCGGGTGAGAGCGCCTGGTGGTCGATCGTTCTCAACCAGATCGAGGTCGCCGGCGACGATGTGCACGCCGTCTTCGTTTTGCAGCACCAGCGCAGCGAGCTGCTGCGCGACATGTTTGGTGGCATCGGCGACCGCCTGCAGGTCGTCGACGTCAACTCGCGCCTGTACGTCAACCAATACGGGTTTCCCGAGCGCGTCGTTATCCAGGAGCAGAACGACGTCAGCGGCGAGACGGGCTCGCTGAGCGACCTGCGCACCACGACCTTCACCTTCGATGGCGAGCGCTACGTCAAGTCGGTGCGCGTTGACGGGCGTGAGTGGGACTTCAACATCGCCATCGCGTCGTTCGACGACCTCGACCTGTCGGTACCTTCGGGCATGTTCGCCTACCTGCCTACCGCCCTGCGCTGTCTCGGCGTTCCGGGCGCGCCCGGTCTGCCGGTGCGTTGTGACGGCGAGGAGCCGGCGTTCGCCAACCCCGGCTTGCTGAGCCTGGCGCTGCCGCTGATGTGGGAGGAACAGGTCAACGAGAAGGAGTTCCTGTTCTTCACTCCGACGGGGATCGGCACGGTGCCCGGAGGGCTGATGGACATGAGCCGCGTGCTGCGGCGCGAGCACGACCAGATCGGCAACTTCACCCGTTACTACGACCGCAAGAAGCTCGAGGTGAAGGAGTTCGTTCCCGGCGCCGAGATCGGCCCGCGCAGCATCGATGCCTGGCTGTTCGACGGCAGCGGCGAGATGCGCGAGGTATGGGTCGACGAGCAGGGTGTGGTCCTCAAGGTCGACATCGATCCTCATCCGGTGACGCACGCGCAGCGCTGGATTCGTCTGCAATTTCCCTCGGAGTACTGAATGTTGGAAGACTACCGGGTGCGCCTGCCCATCCAGGTGCGGTTCCGCGACACCGACCTGTTGGGGCATATCAACAACGCCGTATATGCGACGTACTTCGAGTCCGGGCGCATGGAGTACTGGGCCCAGCTCACCGGCCGGTACTCGTTCGAGAACTGGCCCTTCATTCTGGCGCGCAGCGAGATTGACTTTCTCGCCGAGGCGCATCCCGGAGAGGCGCTCACCCTGGGCGTGCGCGTCGCTCGTATCGGCCGCAAGTCATTCGACTTCGAGTATCTGCTGGTGCGCGAAGACGACGGCAAGGCGGTGGCGCGCGGGCGCTCGGTGCAGGTGATGTACGACTATGATGGCAAGCAGACGCGGCCGGTCAGCGACGAGACGCGCTCCCGGATCACCGAGTTCGAGGGGCGTGGCGAGCTGGTGTCCTGACTCCGGTCACTAGGGTAAAATCGTGCGGTTCATCCGCTGCGCACCCGCCGCCCGCGGGCCCGCGCCCATCCACCCCCGGAAACGAAAGAACGCCTTGAGGGACCACCCGCCAGGGTTGCCGTCTGCGCCGCGCGCGCTGAGCCGGCTGCTGGGAATCGCCGCGTTGTGCGCGGCGGTCGTCGCGGTCGCGTGCGCCCAGCCCGAGCCGCCGCCGTCGATGGTCATCGTGGTGATCGACACGCTGCGCGCCGATCACCTCGGCCTGTACGGCTACCAGGCCCATCCGACGTCGCCCAACCTCGATGCGCGCGCCGCCTCTGCGGCGGTGTTCGAGCGCGCCTTCTCGACCGCGCCCTGGACGCTGCCCGCCTTCGGCACGCTGTTCACTGGACAGATCCCGACGCGCCACTCCGCCGGCGTGTTCGTACACGACATCGAGAAGATGCTCGAGCGCGCCGACCCACGTGAGTTGGTAGAACACTCGGCGCGCTCGTTTTATCGCCTCGACCGCGAGATCCCGACGCTCGGGGGGACGCTGCAGGCGGCCGGCTACAGCACCGCGGCGATCATGAACAACGCCTTCCTGTCGCCCGAGTTCGGTCTGTCTCGCGGCTTCGATACCTACGACTACGATCCCGAGCTGCCCGACAAGGATGCCGCGAGCGCCACTGACCGCGCGCTCGCCTGGCTGCAGGCGCGCGAGCAGGAGGGTGCGCGCGAGCCCTTCCTGCTGATCGTGCACTACTTCGACCCGCACATGCCGTACGCCGCGCCCGAGCCCTTCCTGGGACGCTTTGCCGAGCCGTACGCCGACGAGCGTTTCAGCGTGCCGGTGACCGACATGCCGCGGCTGCGCTATCGCATCCGCGACCGCGTCGAGGGCTGGCAACGCTACATGGCGCTCGAGCAGGCGCTGTACGACGAGGAGATCGCCTACACCGACAACGAGCTCGAAAGGCTGCTCGGCGCACTCGACGAGCGCCGCTTCCTGGACGACGGCTATTTGCTGGTCACCGCCGACCACGGCGAGGAGTTTCACGATCACGGCTGGATCGAGCACGGCCACTCGGTCTACGACGAGGTGATCCACGTGCCGCTGATGGTATGGGGGCCGGACGTGCGGCCGGGACGCTACGAGCTGCCGGTGTCGTTGACCGACGTCATGCCGACGCTGCTGGAGGCCGCCGGCGTCGCACGCCCGGACGACCTCTACGGCGACTCGCTGCTGCAGGTGTTGCGCGAAGGCCCCGCGGATCGCACCGCGTCGGCGCTGCGCTTCGACCGCCCGCTGCTGTCCGAGGCGATCCTTTACGGCGACGAGAAGAAGTCGCTGATCCGCTGGCCCTACAAGGTGCTCGCCGACATCGAGGACCGTGCCGAGCTCTTCTACGACCTCGAGACCGACCCCGAGGAGCTCGACGGCCACAAGGCCGAGCAGCTCGACCACCAGAGCCGCGACCGCATGCTGACCATGCTCGCCGAGCTGCAGGCGATCATCGTTGATGCCAGCTCACAAAGCTCCAGCGAGGGCGCCTCGCTATCAGAGGAGACCCTGGATCGTCTCCGTGCCCTGGGATACATCCGTTAGGAAAGGTCGGAGAGGGCGCAGGGGCGGCGAGTGCTTCGGGCGGCAGGGCGGGCGCAGGAACGGCGATTGCTGCGTTGCGCTTGTCGCGGGATGCTCGGCGTACGCCTTGGTACGCCTGCGCTCCCGCTCCGGCGCGCGCCTTGCACTCGCCGCCCCTGCGACCGCCTGGGACCTAGAAGATGAAAGCCGCTCCTAGCTGCAGGAAAAAGCGGCTTCCTGTGGTGTCAAAGAGGTAGGGGTCGTTGTCTACGTAGTCGTTGTAGCCTCCCATCCCGTTGATCACCCAGCGGTCGTTGAGCTGGTAGTTGGTGCCGAGGGTGAGGATGAGCCAGTTGACGTCGAGGTCCGAGAAGCCGGGAACGACGTCGTTGAACAGGTCGTAGTCCATGCCGCCCGGTTGCTTGACCAGGTTGCTGGAATCGAGGCCGATGTCGGAGGAGCCGGCGGTGCCTGTGTAGTACAGCACGTTGCCGAACACCTCGACATCCTCGCGCGGGAACGTGTCCAGGTTGAAGAAGAAGGAGTTGGTTTCGGTCAGGTAATTTACTTGATCGTACACGGAGCCATACTGGCCCCCAGTAATGCCGCCCGCTCAGCCATCGAACGCGAGCACCGAATACAGCGTCTCGGTCTGATCGCGCATGTAGTTGTAACCGGCGGTGATCTGCAGGTTCTCGTCGGCCGCGAACCACAGCTCGACGCCCGGCATGTGGATCCTTCGATCCCACTCCGAAAAGCTCAAGCTGTCGTTGGAGCGCCCGCGGTAGCGGTACTGGCCGGTCACCGCAAAGCGGCTCGACGGGCTCCAGCTGATGAGCTGGAAGAAGTGATTGGCGCGATCGGGGGAGGCGGCCAAGGTCGCCTGTCGCGCGTCGTACATCTGGAAGTACTGCAGCCCGTAGAACGGCACCGCGCCCGGGCTCGGCCCGGGTTGCAGCACAGCCGGTATGGCGGCGTGCT
>JASFRZ010000290.1:0-6672 GCA_050114655.1 Acidobacteriota bacterium | reverse complement strand
CGATCTTTCCGTCGCGCCGGGTACGGCGATCGACGTCGACGTGGTGGTGCGCACGCTCGGTGTCGGACATCTGTTCCCCGGCGGCACGGTGGACTCCAACATGCCGTGGCTCGAGCTCGCGTTGCTCGACGAGAACGGCGACCCGCTGCTGATGTCGGGCGGAATGGACGACGACAGCTATGTCGATCCCGACGCCCACAGCTACCGCGGCGTCTTTCTCGACGAGGCCGGCCAGGAGCTTACCAAGCGCAACGGCTGGGATCGCCGCGCGCTGGTGTACGTGCGCATGATCCCGCCGGGTGCCGCCGACACGGTGCACTACCGCTTCATCGTCCCCGAGGACGTGACCGGCACGGTGCAGCTCCGCGCGCGCCTCAACTACCGCAAGCACAAGCAGTCCTACAACCGCTGGGCGCTGGGCGCGGATCCCGCGCCCGAGCAGCCGACCGACGCGGTCAGCCTGCCCAACGTCGATACGCGCGAGTGGGTGTACGACGACAGCCGGGTGATCGAGTTGCCGGTGGTGGTGATGGCGGAGAGCACGCTCGATCTGAGCGTCGATCCAACGGCTGGCGGTGACGGCCTGCGCGTCGTTGCCGGCGCTGCCGCCGATGACACGCAGGTGCAGGGCCGCCACCTCACGCTCGCCTCCGACCTCCGCACGCGCTTCAACGACTGGGGCATCGGCCTGCTGCTGCAAGGCGATCTGCGTGAGGCCGGCGCGGTCTTCCGGTTGGTCCAGCGCATCGATCCCCTGTACGCCGACGGCTTCGTCAACGAGGCGCGCGCGTATTTGAAGGAAGGCGACCTCGATGCCGCCGAGACGGCGTTACAGCAAGCTTTCGACGTCCAGCCCGACTTCTTCAAGGCGGCCTACTTCATGTCGCAGGTGACCACCGCGCGCGGCGACTTCGACGAATCGGTGCGGCTGCTCGAGCGCGTCAAGCGCGATTATCCCTTCGACCGCGTGGTGCGTCTCGACCTGGCCCGCGTGTACTACCTGCAGGGCAACTACGAGGCGGCGGTGCAGGAAGGTCTGGCCACGCTCGACATCGACCCCGAAGAGCTCGGCGCGCACTACACCCTGACCCTGGCCTACCGCGCGATGGGCGACGAACAGAAGGCCGCCATCCACGAGGCTCGCTACCGGCGCTACAAGGACGACGAGGATATCCAGGCGCTCACCGGCCCCTTCCGCCGCACCGACGAGTACGCCAACCAGGAAGCGCAGATGATCCACGTGCACGAGCTGCGGCCGCCCGACGGTCGCTTCTCCGCCGGCGACCGCTTCCCGATCGAGGCCTTCCTCGAGGGCGGGCCCTACCACCGCCCGGCGACGGTGTTTCCCGGGCCGACGGCGCCCTGGCTGCGCGATGATCGCTAAGGGTTTCGCCTTCGTCACGGTGTTGATGGCCGTTGCGGCCAGCGGCGCGCAGGTGCCCGACGCCGGCATCTTCGTCGACGCCACCGACGCCGCCGGCATCGACTTCACGCACATCTCGGGTGCGTTCGGAGCCAAGTGGCTGCCGGAGACCAACGGCGCCGGCGCTTCCTTCTTCGACGCCGACGGCGACGGCTGGTCCGACCTGCTGTTCGTGCAGGGCTCCACCTGGCCGGGTCACGAGGACGCCGTTCCGGAGGCGCTGCGCGGCGCGACGATGAAGCTGTACCGCAACGGTCACGACGGGACCTTCGTCGACGTCACCGAAGGCTCCGGCCTGGCGGTCCGGATGTATGGTGTCGGCGCTGCCCCGGCCGACTACGACAACGACGGCGACACCGACGTTTATGTCACCGCCTACGGACCCAACAAGTTGTTCCGCAACGACGGCACCGGCCGTTTCACCGACGTCTCCGGGCAGCTCGGTGTCGATCACCCCGGCTGGGGAACCTGCGCCGCATGGCTCGACTATGACCGCGACGGCGACCTCGATCTGTACGCCTGCAACTACCTGCGCTGGACGCCGGACGAGAACTTCGAGTGCACCATCGACGGCGAGACGCGCTCCTATTGCGAGCCGCGAGCTTTCGAGGGCGAGCCCTCGGTGCTGTACCGCAACGATGGTGCCGCCGGCTTCACCGACGTCACCCATGACGCCGGCGTCTACGTGCCCGGCGGCAAGTCGCTCGGCGTCACCGTCGCCGACTTCAATCGCGACGGCTGGCCCGACTTCGCGGTGGCCAACGACACCGAGCCCAACTTCATGTTCGAGAACCAGCGCGATGGCACCTTCGCCGAGGTCGGCCTGGTTTCCGGCATGTCCGTCGACGCCTCCGGCAAGGCGCGCGCCGGCATGGGCATCGACGTCGCCGACACCCACAACGACGGCCGGTTGGCGATCGCCATCGGCAACTTCTCCAACGAGATGATCGGCCTGTTCGAGCCGCCCACGCCGGAAGCGAGCGGCGTATTCGTCGATGTCGCGCCACGCTCGCAGGTGGGGCGCAGCAGCCTGCTGGCGCTGACCTTCGGTCTGTTCTTCTTCGATTACAACCTCGACGGCGCGCTCGACCTGCTGGCGGTCAACGGCCACATCTACGACACCATCACCGCGGTCGAGCCACGCGTCAGCTACGCCCAGCCCACATTGCTGTACCGCAACGACGGCGCAGGCGGCTTCATCGAGGTGGCCAACGACGTCGGACCGCCGGTATCCACGCCGATCCTCGGCCGCGGCGCGGCCTACGCCGACTACGACCGCGACGGCGACCTCGACGTGGTGGTGACCGTGAAAGAGGGTGAAGCGCAGCTCTGGCAGAACCGCACGCGCGACCGCGCTGACGCGCCGCACGTGTTGCGGGTACGCCTGAGCGGCCCTGGCGAGGGCAGCGCGGCCGACGCGATCAACCGCGATGCCATCGGCGCCGAGGTCACCGTCAGCGCAGGCGACTGGCGCCAGGTGCAGCGAGTGCGCTCGGGCTCGTCATACGCGTCGCAGAGCGAGCTGGCGCTGACCTTCGGTCTCGGCGCCCGCGACACCGTCGATACGGTGATGATCCGCTGGCCCGACGGCAGCGAGAGCGAGCTCGACGCCGCCGCGCTCGCCGACGCCGTCGACCACGAGCTGCACATCGTGCACGGGCAGGGGATCGTCGAGCGCGTCGCGCTGCAGTAGCGCGTTCTACCAGTCGCCCATTCCGGGTACGGTGACGAAGCCCGAGCCGACGCGACGCACCGACACGCGGCCGCCATAGCGCAGGTGGGGGCACTGCTCGGCAAGCGCCACGGCGTCCTCGTACGATGCGGCGCGCACCGCCAGCATGCCGACGAGGTACTGGGGTGCCTCGACCTCGTCATTGGAGACCGGGATCGGCGTGCCCGTCGGGCCCAGGCGCTCGCCCGGTTCCCAGCGCAGGTCGCCGGCGGCCATCAGGATGCCCTCCTCTGCCAGCTCGGTGGTCCAGCCCCAGTACTCCGCCGCACGACGTTGCCGTTCCTCCGGGGTGATCGTGGCGCCGTCGGGCCAGGTGCCGTGCAGCACCAGCACATAGCTCGGCTGCGAGCCGACCGGCTGGCCGGTCGCCATCGCGGCGGGTCCGGATTCCACGGTGGCGCGTGCTGTCCACCAGGTGACGGGCACCGCCAGCACCAGGGTCGCAGCGGCGGCGACCGCCACCCACCATCGCGATACGCGCCGCGGAGCGGAAGCCGGCGCGTCCCCGGCGCCACGCTCGCCCGCGGCGAGCGTACGCATCGCCTCCAGGCCGGCGGCCGCCGCGCGTAGGCGCTCGGACAGTTGGGGGTCCCCGTCGAGGGCGTCGAGCAGCTCGTTGCGCTCGGCCTCTCCCATCGAGCCGTCGAGGAAGGCCAGCAGTGTCTCGTCGGTGGGTCGCGTCACTTCACTACCTCCAGTTGGCGTGGTCCGAGCTCGTGGCCGAGCCGCTCGAGCGCGCGGAACACGCGCGAGGCCACCGTGCCCTGCGGGGTATCGGTGAGCCGCGCGATCTCGCGGTACGGAAGCTCCTCCATGTAGCGCAGCAGCACCGCCTCGCGCTGATCCTCGGGCAGCCGGTCGACGGCGGCGCGCACCTGTTGGCGCAGGCGCTGCAGATCGATGTCGCGGTCAGCGCGCGCGGCTACCGTCCCGGCAGGTGCGTCGACGAGGGCGTCGAGGTCGACGTCGTCGCGGCGGCGCTTGCCCCGGCGCAGGTGATCGCGGCACAGGTTGAGCGTCACCCGGTACAACCAGGTCGACAGCGCCGCGTCGCCGCGAAAGCCGGGCAGCGCCGCCTGCAGGCGCATGAAGACGTCCTGGGCGACGTCTTCGGCGGCGGCCGCATCGCCCAGCATGTGCCGGGCGATGCGCACCACCGAAGGCCGGTGGGCCACCACCAGGGCGCCGACGGCGTCGGTGTCGCCCGAGGCGGCACGGGCGATGAGGGCGTGCTCTTCACTCACCGGGGCTCACCGGCGCCGCAGGACCACGTTCTCGGGTTTGACGAACTCATCCATGATGATCACCACGGTCGACAGCGGGTGGTTCTCGTAAGGCCCGACGAAGGGGAACTCCTGGTGGCGCGGATCGCCGCCGATGTCGGCGTTGGTCACGTACGGCACGTACAGCATGAAGTGCGGCTTGAAGTTGCCCGCCGGTCCCAGGCGCTGTCCCTCCGACAGCATGTACGCATACGCCGGGCCCGCGGGCAACGGCAGCTCGCCGTCGTTCCACTCCTGCTTCAGGCGCGCCTCGATCTCGTTGGCGTCGAGCCCCTCTGCCTGCAGTTCGCCCTCGCGCAGCATCGCCGGCAGCACCGTCTCGGTCGCCGCCGGGTTGAGGCAGTGCGGTGCCAGCAACGTGCGGTCCCTCGCCGAGCGCACCACCAGGCAGGCGAAGCCGTTGCTCCCCTCGATCACCCGCTCGAAGCCGTGCTCACCCAGCACGTACACATCGGCGTCCTGCGTGACGGTCAGCGGCCCGGCGCTCATCGCCAAGCGTAGCTCTTCGTCGCGGCTCAGCTGGGGATAGCTTTGCTGCGCCGATACCGCCGGCGCTGCCAGCAAGGTCGCCAGGACAACCAGCGTCAGGCGGATCGCCGCCGCCTGCGTCTGTCGCCATATCCGGCGCAATCGTCCCACCGCCAGTACCTCGGATCTCGTGGTCACGGACGTCCTCCATCACCGGGCAGCGACCCGCCCGCGGCCCGCACCGTGCGGACCGCCGGCGAGTGGGTCTCGGGGGTTGGACGAACGGGGAAGCGATTTTTTTCCGCTTCAGCAACCGAGAAGGCGACGGGCGGCGGCTACGGTGGCGCGACCCGGCGGAAACGTCGCCTTCTGCTCCGCCTCGGCGGCGCGGAGCCATATCCCCCAACGGCCTTCGGCCAGCCGGACAGCTTCGCCCTCGGGAACGTCGGCGCTCGTCGTGTCGCAGCGGGCCAGGTAGTAGGCGCACACCACCTCCTTGTCCTTGGAGATGAACGACTCGGTGCCGAGTGGGTCACCTACGGTGACCTCGAGCCCGGTTTCCTCGCGCACCTCGCGCTGCGCGGTCCGCGCAGGCGTCTCGCCGGGCTCGATATGACCTTTGGGCAGCAGCCACTGATCGCGTCGGTCGCGCGGGGTCACCAGCAGGAACAGCGGGCCCCCGGCGCCGTCGCGCCATACGGCGGCGCCGGCGTGGGTCGGCGGGCGCGGCGGCTGCTTCGCGCTTGTTGCCTGCGCGGGTGTCATCGGAGGGCGGTGCTCGTCGAGCGGCATCGGTGCGTTGGGGAAACATCGACTGTCTTGCAGCGTGCCCTATGCTATCCGATGCGCCTCCCCTGCTACGGGCCGGGCGACTGCGCTACGATGGGACCCCGCGGGTCGCTCCCTTCCTTATCTCGAACGGAATCGACATGAGCAACGGTCCCGCGGCCGAGCACCGTTGGCAGCGCGTCAAGGAATTGATGCAGGCCGCGCTCGACCTCGAACCGCCGGCAAGGGCTCCCTATCTGCGCGAGGAGTGCGCGGACGACGAGCTGCGGCACGAAGTCGAGTCGTTACTCGCGGCGCACGAGGAAGCTGGTGATTTCCTCGAGGGAGCTCCCGACAGTGCCCTGTTCGCGGGGATGTTCTCGCCCGGCGACCGCGTCGGCGCCTACCGCATCAAGCGCCTGGTCGGCGAGGGCGGCATGGGCATGGTGTATGAGGCGGCCCGTGCCGACGGCGAGTTTCGTCGCCGGGTCGCCGTCAAGGTGGTCAGCGAAGGGGTAGCCGACTTCGCCATCAAGCGCTTCCGGGCCGAGCGCCAGATCCTCGCCGACATCGACCACCCATTCATCGCGCGACTCCTCGACGGCGGCACCACCGGCGACGGCGCACCCTACCTGGTCATGGAGTTCATCGACGGCGAGCCCATCGATCGCTACTGCGACCGCCGCCAGCTCGATCTGCGCCAGCGCCTGGCGCTGTTTCACGACGTGTGCGACGCCGTGCGGCACGCGCACCAGCACCAGGTGGTTCACCGCGACCTGAAGCCGGGCAATGTGATCGTGACCGAAGACGGGATGCCCAAGCTGTTGGACTTCGGAGTTGCCAAGCTCCTGGACAGCGCACGAGACAGTGACACGGGGGAGCCGCGCCGCGCCGGTCAGGTGCCCATGACGCCATCGTTCGCGAGCCCCGAGCAGCTCGTAGGCGACCGCACGACCCCGGCAAGCGATGTCTACTCCCTGGGCGTGCTGTTGTACCTG
>JASFRZ010000289.1:0-6674 GCA_050114655.1 Acidobacteriota bacterium | reverse complement strand
AGCGCTCTACCATACGATCGTATCGCGCTGCGAAACCGTCCTGCTCGGGCGTCATGCTCACCGAAGGCTTGTCACTCATCCTCGCAGCTCTCCCTCACAACCGGCCCGCGGATCTGGGTGGGGCCGTCATGGTCCGGCGCCGTTCCGGCGCACGGGCCGAGAACGAGGCGCAGGAATTCATCACGCAGTGCCGGATCCTCCGCGAACGCGCCGCGGTAGGCCAGCGTCTGGACCCGGGCATCGCGGTGCTCCAACCGCCGCGCGCCCACGCAATCGTGCGTGGCGTGCAGCAGGCAGGCGGCCCCGCGGGCTCCGACTCCCTCCATCAACGCGTCGCACACCTGCTCGCTCAACCGTTCCTGGATCTGCAAGCGCCGCGCCAGGCAGTTGACCAGCGCGGCCAAGCGAGACAAACCGGTAAGCCGGCCGCCGGGAAGGTAGGCGACGTGTGCTTCGCCGTAAAAGGGTAGCAGATGGTGCTCACATACGGAGACGAAGGGGATGCCCGAAACCGCCACCATCTCGGAGGACTCGTACTCCCACGTCCTGCCGACGACTTCGAGCGGGTCGGAAGCGTAGCCGGACAGCAGCACCTCCGCCCACGCCTCCGCGGCCTTCATGGGAGCCTCGCCGGCGGCGGCCTCAGTGCGGCCCGCGGCGCGGAGGAACTCCGCCAGCGCCTTCTCCATTGCGGCGCGATCCATCGGCTTGCCGGTCTCGTTCATTCTTCAGGCGTAACCCGGACTTGCGGGACTGTCAAATCGCCCTCGAGCGCCGCGCGAACGCGGCGACGCAGCTCGTCGCGCTGGCCATCACGGTCGTCCGTGCCCGCCGGAATCTCGAGGGGAGCGAGCACTTCGACGGTGATCTCGCCCGGATGGATCACCTTGCCCCCGCGCGGCATCACCGCGCGCGAGCCGCTCACCCGCACCGGCACCACCGGCGCGCCGCCGTCGAGCGCCATGAAAAACGGCCCTTTCTTGAGGGGCAGCAGCCTGTCGTCACGACTGCGCGTCCCTTCCGGAAAGACGACGAAGTCAAGCCCTGCGCGCAGCCGCTCGGTGGCCTGCTGCACCGCCGAGATGGCCGCGTCCCGCTGGTCGCGGGTCACCGGCACGAATCCGGCAAGCCGCATCACCGCGCCGAAGATCGGGATCCGGAACAGCGACGCCTTGGCCATCATGCGGGTGTCGCGCCGCAGAGCCGCAACAACCACAGGCGGGTCAACGTTGCTGCAGTGATTCGGCATGAACAGGTAGTTGCGCCCCGCATCGAGCGTCCCGCGGCCGCTCACCCGGATGCGGACGCCGGCCGCCCACAGGCCAAAGCGCGCCGCCGGTACGGCGAGGCGGAACAGCAACGTGGGGGCGTTGAACAGCCACGCCAGCAGCAGGGCCGGCGGGCCGACAAGCAGCAGGTACGCAACCAGGATGATGCCGACGAATGCGGTCCTCAGCCGGGGAGCCAAACGGCGCCGGCGGGGCTAGTGGATCCGGAAGGTCACGGTGAACAGCGCGATCACCGGGACCGGTTGACCGTCCTTCATGCCCGGCTTGAAGGTCCACTTGAGGATGGCGTCGAGCGCTCGCTGGTTCAGCTCGTCGTCAGGCAGGCCGCGGATCAGCTTGGGTTCCGCCACGGTGCCATCGGTCATCACCACCGCCTCGATGTACACGTCACCCTGGATACCGTTGCGGGTTGCCGACGGCGTGTACTCCGGCAGCACCGTGCTGATCTGCACCGGCGCGATCAAGCCGCCCGAGCCCATCGCCACGGCGCCGGCGCGGGCGCCGCCCGGTCCCGGAGGAGCATCGGGCAGGCCGACGTCGAACTCGGCGTCCGGATCGCCGAACTCGACCTCCGACTCTTCTTCGAAAATGGGCTCGGGATCGTCCGGGGTCGGGTCCGGAATGGGAATCGGATTCTTGGTCTTCTTGACGCTCTTCTTGGGCCGCGATGGCGGGGCCGGCGGCTTGTAGCGCTTGACGATGGTCGTGGCCATCTGGTCGGTCAGCGGGATCGGCTCGACCTTGGCCTGCGGCAGCACGATGAAAAACAGCAGGAAGTGGAACACCAGCGCCCACACCGCGGCGACCTTGAGGTCCTTCTTGTCGGTCCGCTCTTCCAGATACTCACGCATCAACTCCGGCGCCAGCGCATCGTACTGCGGCGCGCGCGGGGCGTCCGGATCCGGAAGTGGCTTGGTAGACCGCTTCTTTCTGCGAATGACAGCTTTCTGCATGGCGATCGGGTGCCGGGGGGATTTCAGGAGACTCCTGATCAAAGTATACGCAGCCGCGGGTCTCCAGGTCTAATGCTCCGCGGACACTTTGTGCCCCCCGAAACACCACTTCACCAGGGAGCAGCGGCCGCCGTTTGGACTTGCCGATTTCAAGCTGTTACCTTCACAATTCTTAGCACAGCGGCGTCGCCGAGTGGCGGCGGCGCGTCATCGTCAACCGCCGCTACCCGGCAGTTCCGTTCGAAAGCACCCATGGCCAAGACGGCAAAGCGCCCGAAGAAGCGTTCCAGTCATATCGCCATCGTCCGACGCGACGATTGCACGGGCTGCGAGGCATGCATCGTGTTCTGTCCGGTGGACTGCATCGACCTGGTGCAGGCGGAAGCCAACCCGGCGGAGAAGTACGTCCTGATCGACAAAGAGACCTGCATCGGCTGCACCCTGTGCGCGCGCTACTGCCCGTGGGAGGCGATCGACATGATCGAGCGCGGCGCCTTCGAGGAGCGTGCCGAAGTCGTCTTCATGTAGCGCTGCTTCCCCGGAGACGGGATCTGCCGAGCGCGCCGATCTGTACCCCGTACAGCCCCTAACCGCCGAGCTCACAGGTATCGGTTGCCATCTCCAGCTCGACCGCTGCTTCCGCCTCCATACCCTTGGCGGCGTACGCCTGCGCGAGGCCGCAGTGAGCCTCCGGGATGAGATAGGTGGACACCCCCGACAGCTCGAGCACCAGACCGAGCGTGGTGATGGCGCGGTCGGGATCGTCACGCTGCAGGTAAGCGCGTCCCAGGCGCAGGTACAGGTCGGGAATCTGCGGTCGCTTTGCAGCGGCGGCGCGGTACTGGGCGAAGGCCTGGTCGACCTCGCCGCGCTCGGCGTACAGCACGCCCAGATGGTACTGCGCCGCGCCGCTCTCCGGATTGACCGCGATGGCGCGACGGTAGTCCGCCTCCGCCTCCTCGAAGCGCCCGGCCTCGCCGGCCACCCGCCCTTCGTGGATCAGCATCACCGACAGTAGCCCCTGCACGTCCTGATCGGCGGGACGCATCTCGTAGAGCTTCTCGAGATTTTCGATGATCGGCGCCGTGTCACCGCCGGCATAAGCCCAGCGCTCGCCGAGAGTGATGGTGTACTCCTTGAGCACATCGAAATCGTCGGGCTGCTGCTCGAGGTACTGCTGGTACAGCCCTACGGCGCGCGCTTCGTCGCCGTCGCGCACCGCGCGGCGGGCAGCGTCGAGCGCATTGGCGTCGCTGTCGCCGCAACCGGCGGCACCGAGAAGCACGGTCACCGCGGCGATCCCGGCGACCACTCGCGCGCACCTCACGGCTGCACGATCCCGGAGCGTTGCCGCTCTGCGTGCAGCTCGCGTTGCTTGTCCTGGTAGGCGAGCCAAACGCCACGGTGTGCCAGAGCGCGCGCGAAGGCGTGCTTGTGAAACAGATCTCCGATCTCGGTCAATCCGACGGCAGCAGCGAGTGCCTGCCGGGCGGCGTCCTGCTCGCCGCGCTCCCACAGCATCTCGGCCATCGCCTCGAGGCGGCCGCGGTAGCGCTTGCGGGTACCGTCGTCGAACGACCTGGTGACTGCATCGCGGATCGCGTCCTGCATGCGCTCGCGGCGCTGCTCGTCGTTGAGCATCAGGGTGCTGGTTTCGGCCTGGTAGACCTCCTCGGCGGCGGCGTCGATCACCTCACCTTCCATCGCCCAGGACTGGAAGTGCGGCTCGCGCAGTAGCTTCATCGCCTCGTCGATGAGCGCCTCGCTGTCGCGCACCTCGCTCAACGGGATGTGGCGATAGATCGCCGGCTCGCCGGCGGCCGACGGCGACACGTCGGCCATCTCCGCCCACTTGCGGTACGACGACGGCAGCTCGATGCCGGTCTCCTCGCTGCGCGCCGCGGCCGCGGCGAGAATGGCGAGGGCGTCGGCGAGCGATACCTGCGCCAAAATCACGGTGGGATTGGACTTCATCTGCTCGACATAGTCTCGAAACCCCTGACGCGTCACGGTGGCAATCTCCGCCTCGCGCACGCCGGTGCTGTCGTCGATCACCGCCTGCAGCAGGCGGCTGCCGCCGCTCGGCGCGCGCCACAGCACCCACACCAGGCGGGCGCCGCGACCGTCGACGCTGGTCACATAGGCGCGCGCGTCCTGAAGCGCGCCGCCGTCGAGCGCCAGCGAGAAGCCGCTCGCACGCGATTCCGCCTCCACTTCCTCGAGCTCGACGCCCTGCGAGCGCATGCGGTGGAGCGCCTTCTTGACCTGCTTGATGCGCTCCTTGTCGCGCGCCTCGGCGAGGAAGCGTTGCAGCGCGCGTCCCGCCTCCGGCGTGCCGAGCGATGCAATCCAGTCGAGCAGACGCGCGTCAAGGCCGGAATCGATGCCGAGGGCGATCTCCACCGAGCCGAGCTGGTCTTCGCCGGCGGCTGCCAGCCAGGCGTCGAGCCCCGGGCGGCGCCAGGCATCCGGCCACTCCAGTAGCGTGGCCAGCGCGTCAGCGCCGGGCGCATCCGCGATCTCGTTGATCAGTGCGATGCGTTCGACGATCTCCCCCTGGGGCTCGACCTCGCAGCGGCGCAACGCCTCGAGCGCTTCACGCTTTGCATCGAGGCCAGCGGGTCGTTCGAAGACCACCTCGCGCACCGCTTCGAGAACCGCGGCACGGCGCATCAGCGCCACCAGGTGGACGGCGGCAACCAGGTCGTCGGCGGCCGCACCGCGCAGCACCGTGCACAGCGCAGCATCGACGTCGGCAGCCTGATGTGCGAGCAGGGCTTCGATCTCCTCGATCGGTCGCGGTCCGTCTACGCCATAGGCGCGGATACGCGAGACGGCGCGCCGGGCGGCCTGCAGGGCTTCTGCGTTGCTGTTTTCGCTCATATCGAGAGGGGATTCCGGCGCGTGACGGAGGCGCACCGTTAACGGAAGGGAGAGTGGCGACGCTGTCGCTCTGTCTGATTATACGGGCCGGCTGCGACCACGACCACTTGCGCGTCCATCCGTTCGCCGCAATCGCAAGTCCTACGCGGGTTTGCCGGGGACGCGCGCTTGACACTCGCTCGAAACCGTTGCTATAAACACGCCCGGCGGGCATTCACATGGATCCGTACCCACTGTCAGGAGGGCACCCCGGCCGATGAACAAGGCTGATTTGATCGACAAGATGGCGGCAGACGCCGACATCACCAAGACGGCTGCATCCGCGGCGCTCGATTCGCTCCTCGAGGGCATCACCGCGTCGCTCAAGAAGAACGGCAAGGTCACGCTGGTGGGCTTCGGCACGTTCTCCGTATCGCACCGCAAGGCGCGCACGGGCCGCAATCCGCAGACCGGCGCCACCATCCAGATCGCTGCCAAGAGGGTCCCCAAGTTCAGCGCTGGCAAGGCTCTCAAGGACGCGGTCAACTGACGCGGTCCTCGTCTTTTTTAGGGAAACGGCGCGGCTTCGGCCGCGCCGTCTTGTTTTGCGCGTCTAGGAGCCGTAGCGCTCAGCGATCAGGCGCAGCCCCTTGAGGGTGAGCTGGGCGTCGACGTGATCGATGCGCGGGCATTCCGGCGAGATTGCGAGCGCCCAGCCGCCGGTCGCCACCACCGCCGGGTCGTCGCCGAGCTCTTCGCACAGTCGTCCGACCAGGCCGTCGACCAGGTCGACGTAGCCGAAGAATATGCCCGCCTGCATGCTGCCGACGGTGGTGCGCCCGATCACCGTCTCCGGCCGAGCGATATCGACGCGCGGCAGCCGTGCGGCGCGACGCGTCAGCGCATCGGCCGAGATGCCGATCCCGGGAGCGATGGTGCCGCCCATGTAGGCGCCGTCGGCGTCGATGACATCGAACGTGGTAGCGGTTCCGAAGTCGACAACGATGGCCGGCTTGCCGTACAGCTCGCGCGCCGCCAGCCCGTTGACGATGCGGTCCGAGCCGACGTCTCCAGGGGGCTCGTACAGCACGGGCATGTCGTGCACCAGTTCGGGGGTCACGAACAGCGGCTCGACGCCGAAATACTCGCGGCCGAGGTATTCGAGAGCGCGATCGAGTGGCGGCACGACCGACGAGACGACGATGCGCGACACGTCGGCGGCGTCGAGGTCATCGAGGTTGAACAGCGTGCGCGTCAGGATGCCGAACTCGTCGGTCGTCCGGGCGCGATTGGTCGACAGCCGCCAATGGAGGCGGAGATCATCGCCCTCGTAGACCCCCATCAGAATCTGCGTGTTGCCGACATCGATGGCGAGCAGCATGGGCGGATCTTACAGCACCCCGTTACAGGTCGCCGAAGTCCGTCAGCAGCTGGAAGGCACGGTACCGGTGGGCTATGCGCTCCTCGTCGAGGTCGATGAGCCCGTCGAGGCTGAACTCCTCGACGCAGAAGGACGCCATCACGCTGCCGGCAACCACTGCCCGGCGCAGCGCGCCGGGACCCGACTCAC
>JASFRZ010000288.1:0-6679 GCA_050114655.1 Acidobacteriota bacterium | reverse complement strand
CACGAGGTCGTCGGTGCGGCGAATCTCGGCATCGTAGGCGTTGATCATGGCGTCGCGTTGCTCCCGGTCGTCGCCGTCGTCGTAGCTGTCGGGCCCGAACACTCCTCGGTACGGTTCCGGGGCGAGGTAGGGCCGGTGCGGGTAGACGACGTGCAGCCAGATCAGAAAGGGCTCGCCGGCGAAGGCGTCGATCTGCTCGGCGAAGCGCCCGGCGACGTACTCGATGTCGGACTTGCCCCAGCCGCCACGGCCGCCGGCGCCCTCCTCGTACAGCATGGTGTAGTCCTCGAAGCCCTGGTCGAAGTTGCCCCACGGTTTGATGCCGGGGTGGTCGACCAGGGCGGCGGTGCGGTAGCCGCGCTCCTGTACCAGCTCGGCGAACGTCGTTACCGCCGGCGGCAGGGGAATGCGGATCGCCTCGTCGTGCGTCGCCGCCTCCATCACCGCCTGTGGCGAGCGCCCGGTGAACATCGACTTGATTGCCGGATTGGTCCAATTGGAGACCGAGTAGGCGGTGGTGAACACGGTTCCGCGCCGCGCCAGGGCGTCGATCGCCGGCGAGGTGTCGCGCGCGTAGCCGTACGTGCCGAGGTGGTCGGCGCGCAGGGTGTCCACCAGGACCACTACGATGTTGGGGCGCGGGGTCGCGGGCGCGAGCCAGCCGGACCGGAGACACCAGGCGCCGAGAGCCAGCGCGGCGCCCACTGCCAGAACGACGGCGATTGCAGCTCTCGATCCCGCGCCCTTCATCGCCGGACGGAGGAGGGCTGCGCGGCCGGGGCCGCTGCGCGGACCTCTGCGCGGCGGCGCTCGAAGCGGGCGCGCAGGTCGGCGAGCACGGCCGCGTAGGCGGGATCGCGCGCCAGGTTGCGGATCTCCGCCGGGTCATCGCGATGGTCGTAGAGCTCCTCGTTGCCGCCCACGGCGTCTGCACCCCAGCGGTTATAGCGATAGCGATCGGTGCGCAGCGAGGCGCCTTCCGCGCTGGTCACGGTGTAGGCGCTGGCGTCGGGATCGGCGCCGTCGGGCACGTCGAGCAGGGGTGCCAGGCTGCTTCCCTGCAGGATGTCCGGAACGGTCTCGCCCAGCCCGCCCAGTTGCGCCAGGGTCGGATACAGGTCGATGAGCTCGACGATCGTGTCGCTGCGTGCACCGGCACTGCCCATCGCCGGGACGGAGACGATCAACGGCACGCGCACGCTGTCTTCCCACAGGCTGCTCTTCTGCCAGGCGTCGTGCTCGCCGAGGTTGTAGCCGTGGTCGGAGGTGAAGACCACCACCGTGTCATCGCGCAGACCGAGCCGGTCGAGAGCGTCGAGCAGGCGGCCGAGTTGCTCGTCCATGAAGCTGATCGACGCGTAGTAGGCGGCGATTACCCGGCGCTGTTCGTCGAGGCTCATCCCGAAGCGGGAGGCAACGCTGTTTCCGTTGCGCTTGGCGGGATCGGGGACGTCATCGAGGTCGTCGGCGGGAACCTCCGGTAGCTGCATCCGATCGTCCGGGTAGCGCACGAAATGGCGCTGCGGAGCGATCAGCGGCACGTGCGGCCGCACGAAGCCGACGGCGAGGAAGAACGGCGCGTCCGGCTTCAGGCGGGTGCGGTTGGTGGCACCGGGGGGCCGCGTCCCGGCGCGGCTCTCCAGGATGGCGATGGCCTGGTCGGCGGCGAGCACGTCCGCCTGCGTGAGCTCCTCGCCGTCGGGCAGGATCATGCGTGAGAAGTTGGAGCCGTAGTGATCGCCGCGCGACAGCTTTTGCAGCGTTCCGGGGGTCAGCGTCTCGGGCGCCAGCATGTTGAAGGCCCAGTCCCAGGAATCGGGGTCGTCGGAACCGAGCTCGCCGCGCTCGATGCCGCCGGGTACGCCGACGTGGAAGATCTTGGAGACGCGCGCCGTCCAGTAGCCGTTCTGCCGCAGCAGTCCGGGGAGTGTGGGGTGGTCGGCAAGCGCGGGGCTGGCGGTGCGGTGGTTGCTGTTGACGAAGTCGTTGCCCATCACGCCGATCGTTTCCGGGTACAGACCGCTGAGAAACGAGGCACGCGAGGGGCCGCACACAGGGTACTGGCTGTAGGCGCGGGTGAACGTCACCCCTTCGGCCGCGAGGCGGTCGAGGTTGGGTGTGTACAGCGCGAGCTGCGGCGCGACGTAGGGCCCGATGCGGGTATTGAGGTCGTCGGCAACCACGAGCAGGATGTTCGGCGCCCGTTGCGCCGGCGGGGCCGGCGCCGACGCTGCCGCCGACGCGACTCCGGTTGCCGCGATCAGGAACAGAAAGAATGCGCTACGGCGGAGATTCATGCTGCGAAGGATCGCCTTCGATTGCTGCCGAAGAACAGGGGCGTGCCCCGGCGTCGTGAAGCGTTCATCGGATTGTACCCGGTGCCGCCTCAGTCGCCCGCAGGGCTGGTGGCGCGCAGCGACAGGTCGATGGCGAGCAGGTGCGACTCGAGCCAGCGACAGACCTTCTCCTGGATCTCGTCGGCGAGCTCGTCGGTCACCCCGTCGCGCGCGAAGTGCACCGCGATCTCGGCGAAATCGCGCTGGAAGCTGCGGTGCGCCAGCTTGTTGACGAGGCACGAAGAGCACGCGCGCCGCTCCATGACCTCCTCCTCGCAGGCGAAGTGCTCGACCGCCTGCTCGCCGAGGATGGTCAGCAGGCCGTCGACGGTGCTGCGCGATCGCCCGGCGCGCACCGCGTCGAGCAGCTCGTTGGCGACATCGAACATCACGCGGTGCTGTGCGTCGATCTGCGCCACGCCGGTAGCGAACCGCGCTTCGCTCCAAACCAGCGCCATCGTGGAATCCTCGCCTGGGGAAAGGCACGGCGACGGGGCGCCGCCGCTGAAAACGGGCCAACCGTATCCGATTATCCCGCCAACGGCAATCGGGCGCAGCCCCCGAGTCGGGGCGCTACTCTGCCGCCGGCGCGATCGGCGGCGCGGCTTCGTCGTCGAGGGTGGCCGGTGCCGCCGCCCAGCGCTCGCGCGGTACGACAACGGGCTCTTCGGGGTCGGCGACGAAGTGCGGCGACAGGATCTGTACGCCGTGCTCGTTGCACAGGTCGAGGATGTGACCGTGCAGCTCGCTGAGCGCGCGCGGTCGCGCGCGCGGCTCGTCGATGTAGGCGACCAGCAGGTAGCTGACGTAGAAGTCCGACAGCGCGGTTTGCAGGATCACCGGGGCAGGGGTGTCGCGCACAGCCTCGGTGCGCTCCGCGGCGAGCCGCAGGATGGCGTGCACCTGGCGCCAGGGGATGTCATAGCCGAGCGTGATGCCCGTCTTGATCGCCACGCCGTTGTTCGACAGGCGGCTGTAGTTGGTGGTCTCGCGCGCCAGCACCACCGAGTTGGGCACACTCACCATCTCGCGGTGCAGCGTGCGGATGCGCGTCGACAGCATCCCGAGTCGCATCACCACGCCCTCGACGTCGCCGACGCGCACGTACTCGCCCGGCTTGAGCGCGGCGGAATACATCAGGATCAGGCCGCTCATCGCCTGGTTGACGATGCCGGTCGAACCGATCGACAGGATTACGCCGATGAACACGCTGACCCCGCGGAAGGCATCCGACTCGCTGCCCGGCAGATAGGGGTAGCAGACCACCAGGGCGAAGATCCACAGCACCGCGATGACGATCTGGCGCGTCGGTCGCGCCGCGTCCGGATCAAGACCGGCGATGCGGATGCGCCCGTCACGGACCGCATCGAAGAACGTTCGCGCCAGCCGCGTGAGCAGGCGCGTGACGAGCACCACGATGACGATGACCAGCAGGCCCGGCAGGGCATCGACGACACCACGCGCCAGACGGGCGATCAACGACAGAAGGCTTGTGCCGAGCACTTCGCCCCAGGGGCGCGTGTACGGAAACTGCCGCAGCGAATAGGTCAGCCAGAGGTACGTCGCGGCGAGCCCGGAGGCACCCAACAGCAGCCTCACGGCGCGCCGGGCCCAGCGCTCGATGCGCAGGCCGGAGCGCAGGAGCTGCCCGGTGGCGCCGGAATCGGACATCTTTTCGTGCGCGGCGGCGATGAGCGGCGCCTCGACACGGTGGCGCGCCCGCAGCAGCAGCACGATCAGGGCGCAGAAGATCAGCGTCGCCAATGCGCTGCGGGCGAGGGCGGCCAGCAGGACACGCGGGTTGCGCAGCTCGACGGCTTCGTCGACCGCCTGTTGCAGGCGCACGAGCACTGCCTCGGCGGTCGCCGCGGTGGTGTCGGAGGACAGCGGGTCGAGGTCCTGCGGCGTGATCGCCAGCACCGACTCGCCGTCGATGCGGAGGATGTAGCCGGTCTCGATGGCGACCATGTCGACTTCGTGCTCTCCGCCTTGTTCGATCGCCTCGTTGAGCCGCCGCACCGCCGTCGCGACCCGATCGGCGGGGTCGCGGCCGAGCACCCGGGCACGCAAATGGGCGACGAAGCGGTTGTTGAAACGGAAGTCGACCGCCTCGGATTCCGGCAGAGCCTCGACGAACTGCATCACCGACACGCCCGGCAGCTCGCTGCTCACCTGCGGCTGCGTCGGTGGCGTCTGCGGTGCCGGTTGCTGGGACGGGGTGGCCTCGGTGGGCGGCTCCTGCGCCACGGGCATCGTCGTGCCCGGCGTAGCCGGCGGCTCCTGCGCGTGCGCCGGGAGGGCGAGGAAGGTGATCGTTGCCGCCGCAACCATGTAGGCTACGGCGCGCATCCGCACATCGACGGCGTTAGCCATGGGCACCTCCGATCGCGGGCCCACCGGTAGGGGGAGACGAGATAAACGCCACAACCCGCGCGCAGAGCCGATCATACTGCCCGCGAACTTGTCGCGCTCGCCGCCGGGCGCTCAGTTCACCGAGTACGGCTCGCTGAGCTCGAAGTCGGCGATCTCCGCCTCGAAGGCGTCACCGCTGCCGGTGACCATCTGGTAGGTGCCACGCATGAAGCCGAAGGAGGTCGGCAGCGGGCAGCCCGAGGTGTACGTGAAGGACTGCCCGGGTTCGAGGATCGGCTGGTGGCCGACCACCCCGGGGCCGCGCACGTCCTCGACGTCGCCGTTGCCGTTGGTGATCAACCAGTGGCGGCTGACGAGCTGGACGGACTCTTCGCTTTCGTTGCTGATCGTCACCGTGTAGAGGAAGAACCAGTGCTGCTCGTGGGGCGCCGAGCGGGCCGGGTCATACGCCGACTCGACCTGCACACGCACGCCGCGGGTTGTTGCTTCGGAGGCTCCCATCGGCTTACCGTCTCGCGGCCGGGACCCTACGTCAATCTCGAAAAGCGGAGTCGAGCATGAAGCCAGCGCGACCTGACCCGATCCATCGCTCCCTGATCGTCGCTCTCCTGGCGCTGATCGCCTCGGCCTGCGCCGCGCCGACGCCCACCGCCGATAGCGCCGCCGGCGGCGATAGCGGCGCCGGCGGCGGTGTGGCGGCGATCGACCCCGCCGCCGGCGGCGTGCCGACGTTCGTGGTCGACTCCTCCTGGCCGCGTGAGATGCCTGACCTGTGGATCATGGGCTCGGTTACCTCGGTGTTCGTCGACGATCAGGACCACGTCTGGGTGACCCATCTGCCCGAGACGCTCACCGAGGAGGAGACTTTCGCGGTGCAGGATCCGCCGGTCGGCGACTGCTGCGTGCCCGCGCCGGTGGTTATCGAGTTCGACGCGGAGGGCAACGTGGTTCAGGGTTGGGGCGATCCCTCCATCCAGGACGTGTCCGAGTTCCCGCGCAACGCCCACGGCCTGTTCATCGATCACAACGGCTTCGTGTGGATCGGCACCTACCGGCACCACCGGGTGATGAAGTTCACCCGCGACGGCCAGCCGCTGATGATCCTCGGTGAGTACGACAACAACAACGGCAGCAACGACACCACGTTGCTCGGTGGCCCCGCGGGGATCTGGGTCGACCCGGAGACCAACGAGATCTACATCGCCGACGGTTACCGCAACCGCCGGGTGATCGTGTTCGACGCGGAGACCGGCGAGTACCGCCGCCACTGGGGCGCTTACGGCGAGGTTCCCGACGACGACTACGACTTCGGCGAGCGCGATCCCGACGGTCCGTCGCCGCGGCAGTTCTCCACCGTGCACGGCCTGATCGGCTCCGACGACGGGCTGATCTACGTCGCCGACCGGCGCGGCAACCGCATCCAGGTGTTCCAGCACGACGGCACCTTCGTCACCGAGAAGCTCGTCGCCCCCGAGACGCTCGCCTCGGGCTCCGCCTTCGTCATCGCGTTGTCGCCGGACGATGAGCAGCGCTGGCTGTACCTCGCCGACGGCACCAACCACAAGGTGTGGATCCTCGAGCGCGACACTCTCGAGATCGTCGGAGAGTTCGGTCGCGGTGGCCGTCAGGTAGGGCAGTTCCTTCGTCCCCACGGCATGGGCATCGACTCGCACGGCAACCTGTACGTCGGCGAGGCGTCGACCGGTCGCCGTGTGCAGAAGTTCACCGTTCACTACGACGACGCCCGCTAGGGGCATCGCGCGTCTCCCCGCTGCATCAACGCATGATGGGTTCCATGAGCACTGACACCGATCGAATTCGCACGCCCGTCGCCACGGCGGCGACGCTTCTTCTGCTTCTCGCCGGGCTCGGTAGCGCCGCCGGTGCGCCCGCTGCGCCGAGCGGCGTCTCCGCGCGGCAATCGGCGCAATCCGTGGAGGTCGAGGTCCCGGTCGGCTTTGCCGCCACCT
>JASFRZ010000287.1:0-6690 GCA_050114655.1 Acidobacteriota bacterium | reverse complement strand
GTGGAGCTTCCTCTCACAGGATCGACGAGTCGACCGGCCATGGATCGTGATCGCGCCCGACGGCAGCGCGCATGTGATCTGGAACGACGGCAACGGGGTGAGCTATCGCGCAAGCCACGACGGCGGGGCGAGCTGGAGCGAAGCGCGCCGCATCGCGGCGCGCGGCGGCTCGAGCCATCTCGCGGTGGGTCCGAGAGGGGAGCTCGCGGTGCGGGTCACGCCGCTGTCGGCGTCCGGTGCGCAGCGCGACGATGATGCCGAGTGGATCCTGGTGAGCGAGGACGGTGGCGCCACCTGGGTGCGGCGCGCCCCGCCGGGGGCGCGCGTCTTCGCCGGGCTGGGAATGGAGGAGGAGGTGCCGCGCTGGGTCGAGCCGATCGCCTGGGACTCCGGCGGGGCGCTCTTCTACCTGTGGAGCACGGGCGCCGAGATGCGGCTGGCGGGCTCGCGCGACCGCGGGCTGTCGTGGAGCACATGGACGATCGCTCGTGGCGAGCAGAACAAGTTCTACCCCTACCTGATCGCGCGCGCTCCGGGCGAACTCGCCGCGACGTGGTTTTCCGGCTCCGGCGACGCGCTCGTCGCGCACGCGGCTTTGATCGACGCGCGCGGCAACGAGCCCATCGTCCGCAGCACGCCGCCGTTCCGCACCGATGGCTGGACACCTACCGACCCGCCGGTCCGTGACCCTGCGGGCGAGTATTTGCCGATCGTCTTTCTGTCCGACGGCGACCTGGCGGTGGTCTCTCCGATCCAGGATGCCGCCGCCGAGCGCTTCGGTTTCACCTTCTGGAGGATCCAACGATGACGATCCCTATCTCTGCGAACCGAACATCGAGAGCCGGCGACCGCGCGCGCCGGATGGTGAGCGGCGCGCGCGCGCGGGTGCTCGCAGCCGCAGTGGCGCTTACTGCGACTCTGCTGATCGCCGTCGGCGGCATTCCGGGCACGCGCGCCTTCGCGGCGCCGGTGCAACGGAACGTCCCCACGCCGGAGGAGTTCTTTGGCGTCCGCATCGGCGATCCCGGCGTGCTGATCAAGCACAGCCGGATCCTCGAGTACTACCGCGAGCTCGAGCGCACCAGTGACCGGGTCAGCGTGCACGTGGTGGGAGAAAGCACCGAGGGTCGGCCAATCTACTACGCCATCGTGACCTCGCCGGACAACCATGCCCGGCTCGACGAGCTGATGGCAATGAACGACAAGCTCTACGATCCGCGCGGCGTGTCCGAAGAGGAGGCGCAGCGCATCGTCCGCGACGGCAAGACCTTTGTCATCGCCAACCACCAAATCCATTCCACCGAGGTGGGCGCATCGCAGGGCGCCATCCTGCTGGCCTATCGCCTTGCTGCCGGCAACGACCCCGAAGTGCAGCGCATCCTCGATGACGTGGTGCTGGTGCACGTGCCGGTGCACAACCCCGACGGCCAGGAGATGGTCTACGACTGGCTCGCCGAGCATCGCGGCACGCCCTACGAGAACAGCTCACCACCCTTTCTGTACCAGAAGTACACCGGCCACGACAACAACCGTGACTGGTACATGTTCACCCAGCTCGAGACGCGCCGCTCGATCGAGATGCAGAATCGCTTCCACCCGCAGTTCACTCTCGACCAGCACCAGATGGGCTCCAACGGCGGGCGCATCTTCGTGCCGCCGTTCGAGGATCCGTGGGAGCCCGGTGTCGACGGAGCGCTGATCGCGTCGAACAACCTCATCGGTACGTTCATCGGCCAGTACCTGACTTCGAAGGGGTACGCGGGCGTGGAGTGGAAGGAGCGCTACGATGCCTGGACGCCGGCGCGTGCCTACTACCACTATCACGGCGGCGTGCGCATCCTCACCGAGGTGGCGTCGTCCAACTACGCCGACGCCATCGAGATCCCCTTCGACCGCATCCAGGAGGACTATCAGCGCACCCGCTGGAGCTTCCCGATGCCCTGGCCGGGCGGCACGTGGAGCTTCGCCGACGTGGTCGACTATCACTACCAGTCGTCGGTTGCCGCGATGGTCGCCGCCGCTGACCTGGGTGAGCAACTCCGGCGCGGTATGTACGCTGCACAGCGCCGCTCGGTGGAGCCGCCGCCGGGCTCCCCTTACGCCTTCGTGTTCCCCGCCGAGCAGGTCGACCCGCCGACCGCGTACCGGCTGCTCGACGTGCTCGGCATCGCTGACGTTGAGGTCGAGCGTGCCGCGGCTGATTTCACCGCCGGCGGCCGAACCTATCGCGCCGGTAGCCACGTTGTGCGCTTTGCCCAGCCGGCGGGACGTTTCGCCAAGACGGTGCTGGAGCGGCAGGACTACCCGCAGCTCTACCTCTACGAAGGAGGCCCGCTCGATCCGCCCTACGACGTCACCGCCCACACCCTGCCGTTGCTCATGAACGTCCAGGTGGACTTCATAGACCAGCCGTTCGACGCTGCCCTGGCGTCGGTCGACGAGATCGGGCTGCCGCCCGGCGCGGTAGTCACCGCCGGCGTCAATCGTCCGGGGCAGGCGATCCCCGCCGCCTATCTGCTCGATGCGCGGGTCAACAACAGCTACTCCGCCGCCATGCAGCTATGGGACGAGGGGCTCACCCGCGCTACCGCACCGTTCCAGGCGGGCGGCCGTAGCTGGCCGGCGGGGACCTTCGTGATCCCCCTGACGCCGCCGCTGGTCAGCGAGGGCGAGGCGCTCGAGATCGGCCAGGAGGTCGGTTCGCTGGCGCAGCGCTACGGCATCGAGGTGATCGCGGTCAACGAGCCGGTCGAGGCCCCGCTCGCCCTGGTCGGGCAGCCGCGCGCCGCGATCTACCAGAGCTACTCACCGAGCATGCCCGAGGGCTGGTTCCGCTGGATGCTCGACGCCTACGACGTACCGTTCGACGTGCTGCACGCCGAGGACATCGCCGCCGGCGGCCTGCAACGCTACGGTGTGCTGTTTCTGCCGCCGGGAGGCGGCTCGCCGCGCCAGATGGTGGAGGGACGCGGCGGCGGCGGTCGCGGCGGTCGCGGCGGCAGGGTCCCGCCGGAGTACGCCGCCGGCATCGGCGAATCCGGCGTGCAGGCGATACGTGACTTCGTCGACGAGGGTGGCGTGTTGTTTACCTGGGCCGACTCCTGGCGCTTCCTGACCGAGTACTTGGGGGTCGAGGCTGCGGCGGTCAACGAGGGATTGGCGCAGACCGAGTTCAATATCCCCGGCTCGATCCTGCGCGTCGAGGTCGACACCGACAATCCGCTGGCCTACGGTCTGCCCGAAGAGACGCCGATCTTCTTCCGTAACGACGAGGCTTTCTCGCCCGGGACCGCGGGCTCCAACGTGGTGGCGCGCTACCCGGACCAGGACCTGCTGCTGTCGGGCTGGATCCAGGGCGAGCGGTATCTCGCCGGCCAGGCCGCGATGCTGGAGATCCCACGCGGCCGCGGCCGTATGGTGATCGCCGGCTTCTACCCCGAGTACCGTGGCCAGGCGCACCTGACGCTGAAGATGATGTTCAACGCTTTGTTCTACCCGCGCGGGGAAGCGGGCCCGCGCTGATTTCGCCGGGGGCTCGCAGGGCTCCTCCGGGCCTGCCGCGGCCGCGCCACCCGGAGGTCGTCAGCGCTTGTTCACGGTGAGCCGGTAGCGCACCGCGACCTGCTCGCCGTCGGCGTTGGTGCGCAGGCCGTAGACGTAATCACCGCGCGCGAAGCTCCAGATGTGGTCGACCAGCCCGGCGGCGAGGAGCTCGCCGTTGGTCTGGTAGACGTCGACCATGCGAGTCTGCGGGGGCGCGTTGTCTTCCGTCGGCATGGTCGGGAAGACGTATAGCCGGCCGCTGCCGTCAGTGCGCAGGAACTCCAAGGCGTCCGCCGGCGGGAAATCGAAATCGTCGACGCTCGCCGGTCCGTCGCCCACCCGCACCGCGTTGTCGACGTCCCGCTGCCGCTCGCTGAGTGAGCGGGGTGGCCGCGGCCAGGCGACGCGGAGCGCCCAGCGCATGCCGCCTTCGGGAGCCTCCGCAACCACCTGGTACTCGTGCGCCGGCGACAAGTAGACGACATCGTCGGCGGTTGCCTCGATGATCCTCGGGTTGTCGAGGTTGCCGATCATTGCGTCCACCAGGTCATCGGTCGAGTAGGTGATGCCTCCACCTTCGCGGATGACCAGCGGCGGCGGCATCGGGATGTCAAAAAAGCGTCGGCGCAGCTCACCGTCGAAGGCGTACTCCGCCGCCACCAGACGGCGTTCGCCTTTGCTGTCGTTGTGGATGAAGGTCGACACGAAGCCGTCGTCGCCGATGCCCTCCATCTGCAGCAGGGTGCGGCGGCTCTCCAGCGGATAGTCGCGCACGTGCACGCCGCCGACCGTCCAGACGCTCAGGCGGTTGTTGCCTGCGTCCTCGACGGCGATGTGCTCACCGGCGATGGCGATGCCGCGTATCGAGCCGAACTCGGCGGGCCCCTGCCCTTCGCCGCCGAAGCTTGCCAGATAGCCGCCGTCGGCGTCGAACGAGACCACCTTGTGGCTGCCGTAATCGGCGACGAACATGCGCCCGTCGGCGTCGGCGACGATCCCGATCGGATGGAAAAGCAGGGCGCCGTCCACGCTGCCGGCTCCGCCGATGACGAGGTCGTCGACCAGGCGCACGAGGTCGGGAGAGCGTTCCTCGAGCGGTACCGGCGCGGCTTCGCGAACCGGCGTTCCTTCGGGCACGTCGATGCGCCAATCGGCGAGCTCGATCGGCTCGTTGCAGGCCGTCGTGAGGACGATCAAGGTGAGCAGCAGCAGGGATCGTCGCATTGGCGGCCTCAGGCTATGGGCAGGATGCCGGAGATCAGACGAGCCTGATCGACGGCGTCTTCCAGGGTGGTGAGCGGCTGGTAGGGAATCCCGGTCTCGGCAAGGAGCTCGTCGAGAAGCGTGTCGATCGCGCGCTGAAAGGCGTGATCGGTGGAGCGCATGCCGTCGACCTGCAGGTACTCCTCGTTGATCGGCACCTTGATCAGCAGGTCATAGGTGCTGGACCAGTGTCGCACCAGGCCGAACAGCTCCGGCTGGCGGCCGAACTTGAGCTCCATGTAGCAGTAGTTGTCGACCACGGAGCGGTCGCAGACGATCTCCGGGTAGATCTTCGACAGCTCGATCTCGCGCCGGATCGTCTCCACCAGGATCCACGTCTGCGCCTCGAGGCTGGTGTCCTCGTTGATGGGGAAGGGGCAGCGACGAGCTACCTCCTCGAGAAAACCGACGTTGGCGCCCAGCTTCTTGAGCTGCATGGCCATGCCGAACGCCAGGGTAGTCTTGCCGACGCCGTGCGTGCCAATGAACGCAATCTTCATTGCGATAATCTAGCAGAGCGCATTACCCAGCCGACGAGGTCGTCCCATGAACACCGTCAAGCCCGCATCGTTGTTGCTGGCGACGCTGGTGCTCGCGTTGCCGTCGCCCGCGCTCGCCCAGGAGGGCGATCGCAGCGCAGGGCGCAAGGAGGGGCAGGATCTCCTCTACCTCGCCGCGCCGGCGCTCGAGCCGATCCGTATCCAGTTTCCCGTCGATTACGACGCGGCGCGCGACTACCCGCTGGTGGTCGGCCTGCACGGCCACGGTGGGCGCGGCGACGAGTTCTTCAGCCCGGCGCCGGTGTTCGCCCAGGCGGGGGTCATCTATGCCGTGCTGCAGGCGCCCTACGCGTTCGTTTCGGTGGGCCGCATCGGCTACAGCTGGACGCTGCGTGGGGTCGACGACGATGCCGGCGACCAGGGCGACACCGAGCTGTCGATCCACTATGTCCTCACTGCGGTGGACACCCTGGTGGAGAAGCTGCACCCCTCGTCCGTTTATCTGATGGGCTTCTCGCAGGGCGGCACGATGACCTACCAGACCGCGCTCGCGCACCCCGATCGCTTCGACGGTATCGCCGTGTTCGGCTCCTCGTACCGTCGCGAGTGGTTCACCGACGGTGAGCTCGTTGCCGCCAGCTCGCTGCCCGTCTTCATCGGCCATGGCCAGCAGGACGGCGTCGCCCCGCGCTCCACCGAATCACGGGACATTCTGCGGGCCGCCGGCTTCACCGTCACCTTTTACGACTACCCCGGCGGCCACATGATCGCCCGCTCCGCCATCGACGAGATGTTTCGCTGGATGGGAATCGGTCAATAGAAGAAGCCCCCGACCGGATGGCCGGGGGCTCGAGCTTTCCAAGCGCAATGGAAAGGCGTTACGCGGCCTGGCGCATGTACTCGTCCAGGCCGTCGCGGACGCGGTGCGGGTCGATTTGCAGGTAGTCGCAGATCTCCTCGAACCAGGTGCCCTCGATGAAGTCCGACGGTGGGCTTTCCTCGATGCGGCGCAGCTTCTCGAGCTCGTGTTTCTTGAGCCTCTCGCGCCCCGTGAATCGCTGCAGGTATTGCAGGTCCATCACGGCGCGCTCGATGACGGTGCGCCAGAGCTCCTGGCAGGCGTCCAGATCCTTGTTTTCGTCGGCGTGCTCGGCGATCTGCGCCTCGTAGTGGGAGATCGCCTCGCGTTCTATTTTCTTCAGGTCCACACTTCACCCCCCATCCTTGTTTACCAGGGGACACTACTGACCGGCTCGCGGGGATCCGTCGCTCAACAGATGCCCCGGACTACGAGACGGTCACAAGCGCGCCAGCCACATCCCCAGGCCGCTCCCCTTTACGTCCATCGTCGGGGCGGGGCTGGCGCCCTTCTGACCGTCTCAAG
>JASFRZ010000286.1:0-6742 GCA_050114655.1 Acidobacteriota bacterium | reverse complement strand
AGTTGAGCACGAAGCAGTCCGGCGAGCCGCCGTCCTGTCCGGCGATCGGCGCACCGTATAGGCGCACCTCCACCGGCACCGCCGGCAGCGTCTCGCCGGTGTCCGGAAAGGTGATCATCCAGTTGGGGTTGCCCATCGGATCGAAGTTACCGCGCGTGTAACGACGATAGCCGTCAGGGTAGTTGTAGGGGCCGAAGTAGTTGATCCAGGTGTAGTTCCAGCCGAACTTGATGTCGTGGCTGATCTGCTCACCGGTGACGTACCACGACACCGTGCCGTTGAGGTTGTCGGTGTCGCGCTCGTCGAAGAACTCGTACGTCGGGTTCGACGGGCGCGGCAGGTACTGCCCGTAAAAGAAGTCGTACGTCGCCGACCAGTTCTGATAGGGAACGTCGGGCTCGGACGTTCCGGGGCCACGGCGCACCAGCGGGAAGTTGGAGCGGACCGTCGAGTAGCGCACGTCCGAGAAGATGTTCTGGTTGATGACCGACTGCCACTGCAGCTGCGGGATCTTGGTGTTCGAGTCCTGGATCCAGCCCAGGTACGGTGAGTCGCGCCCCGCACCGCGGTTGTTGCGGTACTTCTTGGTGTGGATGAAACGGCCGGAGATCTTGTTGTTGTCGTTGACCTGGCCGTTCAGGTTGATGGTCCAGTCATCGAGATCGGTGCCGTCGGTCTCGGTCAGGCCGAGGACCTTGGTCTGGATCTCGAAGTTCCAGTAGTCGACGAAGAACCAGGCGCGATCCTTCCAGATCGGGCCGCCGCCCTGGATGTCGAGGTCCGACAGCAGCTCGTTCGGCGTGCCTTCGGTGATGCCCTGGGCCTCGAGCTCGGCATCGACGTTGCTCGACACCAGGCTGGGACCCTCGTAGAAGTACTTCACGCCGGCGTGCCAGTCGTTCGAACCCGACTTCACGACCATGTTCATGTTGACGCCCGGCGTACGAATCTCGATGTCCTGGCTCGCCAGCGACACCGACACCTCTTCGAACGAGCCGGTCGAGAAATAAGATGACGACGCGCCCGTAGCCGCCGGATCGGTGGTGTCACCACCGTTGACGTTGTACGAGTTGTTGGTCGACTCCGAGCCCCACGCGATCGGCGTGCTCTGCTGACCCGAGGCGCCGCCGCCGACGTCGTTCGAGCTGACGATGCCCGGCACGTGGTCCAGAACACCGGCCCAGATGCCCGACGCCGTCGGCGTCTTGTCGATCAGATCGTCGCTGTACAGACCGGCGATGTTGGCGCTCTTGACGTCCACCACCGGGCTCTTGCCGGTGACGGTAACCGTCTCCTCGACGCTCGCCAGCTCCATGGTCATGCTGAACGCCGTGGTGCGCTGCGCCTGAATGGTCAGGCCCTCGCGCACGATGGTCTTGAAACCGTCGAGCGAAAAAGTAGCGGTGTAATTACCGGGATACAGGCCGGGGAAACGAGCGGTGCCGTCGACACCCGTGTACTGCGTCTGGGTACCGACCGGACCACGCGCCACGACCATGACGCCCGGCAACGGGGCCCCGTCCGGGTCGATCGCCTGAACGTTCATGATCCCCGTGTCACGCTGCGCTTGCGCGGGGAGCGCAAAGGCCAGCGTCAGGGTTACGGCGAGGGCCATCATCGTCAGGCCCCGCCAGCGCTTGGAAAGCATCATGCCTCCAACCCTCCATGTTGTGTCGTCGCCCGGCTGTGCTTGCCGACGCCGCGCACTCATCAAGAGCACGCGGCGGCTTCTGCGACGACGCTGATGGCTGTCGAGATTGCAAGGGCGATGCCAATCCGGAGTCATGTTTTTCGTAGCCCTGAGGCTCCGATTTCACCGAAACTCGTACAAGACGCGCATGCAGAGGGAACCGCTCCAAACCTTCCGTCGATCCACTCCAAAAAATCGTAATCAGAAAAAAAGGAGCCTTGCCGGCTCGAGCCGGCAGGGCTCCTTGAATGGCGACCGTCCGGCGGTCAGTTGATCAGACGGCGCTTGCGCAGATCCTGCTCCACCGCGGTGGCGATATCGTCGACCATCTGGGTCACCTGCGACGGATTGACGGTCTCGGTGATGCCGGAATACAGCAGCTTGTCGGGTTCGAGGGAGTACAGATCGGTCTCGACGCTGACCACCGTGTCGGTGCTGAGATAACCCGGCGAGTAGGCAGCGCCCCATCCATAGCCCCAGTAGCCGTAGAAACCGCCATAGTAGGCCGGGTAGACCATCCCGGGGGTATAGGTCAACTGCTGCTCCTGGTTGACCAGGCGCATGACGATGGCGGCGTCGAAGCCCTGCCCGCTGACCTGGCTGCGAATCGCCTGCTCGTTGGCCTGCGCGTTCTGCACCAGGTCGCCGCTGAGGATCGTATGTGAGGCGACGGCACGATCGGCACCCAGGCGCGCCACCAGCGCGTCCTCGGCGGAGTTGCGCCGGGCCGCGTCCGGGGAGATGAAGACCACCAGGATCTTCTCGAAATCGAGCGGGCTTTGCACATCGGGGGCTACCCACGAGTCGCGAACGCTGGTCGCCAAGCAACCCGCCAACAGCACCAGCAGCACCAGTGTCGCAACCATCCGCGCGGAGCGCATCATCGGCCTTCCTTCCTCGGAGTTTCCAGATGCCTCGATCAGAGTATCGCAGCTCAACACCAGGAAGGATTGTAGTGCGCTCGTCGTCGAGAGTCGCGTCGCGAAGACGCGCCGTGCCTTTCGCCGCCTCGAGCTGCGCAGCGGTCGACGCGGAGGTGCCCCCCCCGGTTGCTTCAGCGTCCCGCCGCTTGCCGTCCGACCCGGATCGCCTCGTCGGCGCCGTCCCCCTGCATCAGCAAGGCGAGGAACCCCTCTCGCACGCGCTGCTCGACGTCGTCAACGTCCGCAGTGAGCATGTCGGGAACGCCGATGCGACGCGCCTGCGACAGCACCTGCTGGTTGCCCGCTTCGGCGGCCTCGCGGTCGCCGCCGAGCGCGCCGCGCAGGCTGCCGATGCCGCAGGCCAGGATGCTGATGCCGGGGACCTGCGAGGTCTGCTGCACGCGCGCCAGCGACTCCGGATCCTCGATCATGATCATGGCGATCTTGTCGCCATCCGGGTTTGCTGGCGACCAGACGTCGGCTCCGGCGTCGATCAGCATCGACACCGCCAGCGCGGCCTCCTCCGGCCCACGCACATGCGGAAACACGACGCCGTCGGCGCCGGCGGTGAGGATCTCGACGACGCGCTGCCGGGCGGCCTGCTCGCCGTCGCGCTCGATGGGCGGGATGCGGACCAGCAGTGCCATGCGTCCGGCCGCGCCGGCCGCCTCGAGGCCGCCGGCAATCGCCTCGACGGCGGCGCGGTCGTAGCCGCTCTCGAGGTTGAGAAACAGGTAGTCGTACAGCGGATTGCGGCCCAGCCGCTCGCCGCCTTCGACGGTGTACAGAGCCTGCGGCATGGCCCCTTCCCTGCGCTGGCCGCGCGGCGGTCGCGGCCGCTCGTCGGGAACGAATACGCCGAACGCCGCGCGCCCCTCGGCCCACAAGTCGAAGACAGCGGGGCGGTGGGCCGCCTGCACGCGTGCCGCCACCGGCGGCAGCAACGTCGCAACGGCTCCGAAAAGCAGGGCTTTCATGGGTCCTCCATTGGCTCGCGGATCCCGCCGGCGATTCTCGACGAGTTGACACGCCGGCTCCCGGCCCAGTAGAAAACCCGCTTTCGTCGACCAGGTCAATGCCGCCATGTCCGAATCCCCGGTTGCCGCCCGATTGCGCGCCGACGACCTCGCGCGCTCGCCCATCCGCACCATCATGGAGCTCGCCGACCGCGACAACATTCCTGCAGTGGGGCTGAATCCGGACGAGGTAATCTCGTTTGCCGGCGGCTGGGTCAACCACGCCGCCCCCGAGGCAATGCGGCGGGCGTACGAGGAGATCGCGCGCGACACTGCCCGCTTTCACGCCAGCGGCGCCTACTCCCCGACCACCGGCCTCGCTTCGCTGCGCCAGGCGCTCGTTCGCCTCGAACGGGAACGCTACGGTACCGCAGGTCTGAGCGTGGACAACGTCATCGTCGGGCAGAGCTCCACGCAGCTTACCTACTGCCTGTTCACCGCCCTGCTCGACGCCGGCGACACCGTCCTGCTCCTCGACCCGGCGTACGCCAACTACGCGCCGCAACTCGCCGTGCTCTCCGACCGCATCGACGTACGCACCGTGCCGGTTCTCGATCCCGCGACCTTCCGATACTTCGGTGACTCCGCCGTCCGGCGCATCGAAGAAGCGCTCGCGCGGCATCGCCCGAAGCTGCTTCTGTTCTCGTCGCCCGACAACCCCACCGGCCAGTTGGTGCCCGACGACGCCTTCGACCGGGTGATCGCCGCGGCGGCGAGCGCCGGCTGCACCGTCGCCGTGGACCTCGCCTATCGCGAGCAGTACTTCAGCGAGCAACGCCCGCGGCACTTCTCCGCCTCGCCGATGCATCACGACAACCTCGTCGCGCTGCACTCTAACTCCAAGTGGTGCCGCGGACTCGGCCGACGGTTGGGCTGGGCAGTGGCGCGGCCTGAGATCATCGAGGCGCTGGCGCTGGTGCAGCAGAGCGTTATCCTCTGCCCCGACACGTTTCACCAGCAGGCGCTGGCGCGCTATCTCGACGGCGCGCTCGAAGACGGCTCGCTCGCCACCTACCTGGAGGCGTCGCGTGCGCTGTACGCTACGGCCGCCCGGCGCCTGTCGGAATGCATCGAGGAACACCTGAAAATGTCGTATCTGTCTCCCCAGGGCGGCCTGTACACCGTGGTCGACGTGGGCCGCGATGCCGATGCCTTCGTGCGTGAGGTGCTCCGCGCCACCGGCGTCATCTTCGTGCCCGGTGCCGGCTTCGGTGCCACTCTGGAGCGCGCGGTGCGGGTGTCGTTCGGGCCGCTGGTGCACGACCTCCCGCGCATGGATGAGGGCTTCCGACGCGTTCGCGCGCACTTGGGAGGGCCGTCGGGGTAGAGTATCGCCGCCATGCCGATCTCATTCAGCGACCGCCAGGAACAGACCATCGCCGCCGCGCTCACAACCGTGGCGACGCTGGTGATCGTGCTGGCCATCGGCCTGCTGGGCTGGTTGCTCGCCGCCTTCATCGGCTATTTCTCTGGCGTGTTCCTGCCGCTGGCGGTGGGCGCGATCGCTGCTCTGGTCTGTCGCCCCTACTACGAGACGCTGCGCACGCGCCTCAAGCTGCCCAAGGCAGCCGCGGTGGCGGTGGTATTTGTCAGCGTTCTGCTGCCCGCGACGGCATTCCTGTGGCTCTTCGGTTCGCTGCTGGTGAGCCAGCTCGTCGAGCTGGTGTCCCATTTGCCGGAGTACGTCGCCCAGGTGCGTACCTGGATCGAGGAGCGCCTTCCGGCGGTCACCGAGACGCTGCGCGCATCGGGGCTCGACGAGCGCCTGCGCGAGACCCTGGCCGGGCAGCACGAGATGCTCGCCGGCTGGCTGCAGCAGTTCGGCAGCCAGGCGTTCGCCGCCGGCGTCAACGTTTTCCGCGGCGTCAGCGCGCTGCTCGGCTGGATCATCCTGCCGGTCTACTTCGCCTATTTCCTCTCTGCCGAGGGCCTGCGCTTCGACAGCGACAACTTCCTGCCCTTCCTGAAGCCCGAGACCCGCAAGGACGTCACCTATCTTCTGCACGAGTTCGTGACCATCATCGTGGCGTTTTTCCGCGGCCAGCTCATCATCGCCTTCCTGCAGGGCGTGCTGTACGCGCTCGGCTTCAGTGTCATCGGGCTGAGCTACGGCTTCGTCATCGGCATGCTGATGGGCATGCTCAACGTCATCCCCTACCTCGGCATGCTCATCGGGCTGGGGATGGCCCTGCCGATGGCGCTGCTGCAGCCCGGCGGCGGCATCGGCCTGATGCTGCTGAGCCTCCTGGTGATCGTCATCGTCCAGCAGATCGAGGGGTGGTTTCTCACCCCCAAGATCATGGGAGATCGCACCGGCTTGCACTACATGACGATCATCGTGGCGATCTTCTTCTGGGGCACCGCGCTGGGCGGAATCATGGGGATGATCCTGGCCATTCCGCTGACCGCGTTTCTCGCCTCCCTGTGGCGCCTGGTACGGGAGAAATACATCCCCGAGATCATCTGAGGGATCGAGCAGAGCGAGCGCCGCAATCCACGGTACAATCCGGCTATCAAGAACCGCGATCCGGAGGGTCGAGGGATGTGCCGCTGGCTGGCCTACACCGGCAACCCCATTCGCCCCCGGTTGCTGCTCTTCGACCCCGAGCATGCGCTCGTCAACCAGAGTTACGATGCGCATCAAGCGGAGTCTCCGACGCAGGGTGACGGCTTCGGCATCGGCTGGTACGGCGCCAACGACACCCCGGCGCTGTATCGCAGCATCCTGCCGGCGTGGAACGACCGCAACCTGCTGGAGCTCGCCGACAACGTCACGTCGGGGCACTTCCTCGCGCACGTGCGCGCCGCCACCAACGCCGAGATCCAGCAGACCAACTGTCACCCGTTCCGTCATGGCCGCTGGCTGTTCATGCACAATGGCCGCATCGAGGGCTTCGAGCGCTGTCGCCGCGAGCTCATGCTGGCGGTCGCTCCCGAGCTGTTCCCCTGCGTCCGCGGGAGCACCGACTCGGAGCTGATGTTCTACCTCGCGCTGTCGGAGGGGCTCGACGACGATCCGCTCGTTGCGCTGCAGCGTATGGTCGGCGTGGTCGAGCTCGCCGGAGCGCACCAGGGCATCGAGGGCATGCTGCAGATGACCGTTGCCTGCAGCG
>JASFRZ010000285.1:0-6761 GCA_050114655.1 Acidobacteriota bacterium | reverse complement strand
GGCCTGGGTAGCCGCGCTAGTCGGTCGGGCCGCGGCGGATCTGGTTGATGATCTCGGTGCCGGGGGGCAAATCGATCCGGAAATCGTCCGGTTCGAGCTCGGCGTTGCGCACCACGTTGGTCAGCTCGACGGTGGTGGTATCGCCGGAGTAGTTCTCCATCACGATGCGGCGCGCCGGATGCCACTCCCCCTCGACCACGTGCAGGACGATCGACTGGTAGTGCTTGGCGGGCGTGGTGCCCTCGTGCGGGATGAGGCGGATGCGGTAGACGCGGCTGCCGTCCTCCTCGCCGACGCCGTCGAGCGAGACGTCGTAGGCGCTCTTCAGCTCGGCGGAGGAGTTCAACCCCGGCACGACGACGGCGGCCTCCTCGCCGCCCTCCTCGGCGCTCTCCAGCGAGATGATCTGCGCCTGGCGGATGCGCGGCAGGTAGACGGTGATCTGGCCGTCGGCGATCGCGTAGGTGCTGGGGCCGGGCTCGGTGATATCGCGGCGGAAGTAGTTCGGCTTGAGGAACTCGACCGTGCCGACCTCGACCTCGTCGTCGTCGAACATCGCGATGTGTTCGGTCGAGGTCATGTCGGCGGTGAAGCTCTCGACCGCGGCATCGGCGGTCTCGATGGCGGCGAGCACCTCGTCGAGGCCCATCTGCGGAGTCGCCGGCGGATTGGGCAGGATGAACAGGCCGGCGATGATGGCGCCGCAGATCAGATCGTACTGCCACGAGCCACGCGGCCAGTTGAGAAACAGCCAGCGGCCCACCGGCCCCCACATCTGCAATCCACGGCGGCTGTCCATCAGCCCTCGAGCGCGCTGTCGACGATCACCCCGTCGCGCATGTGGATGGTGCGGTGCGCGCGCGCGGCGATCTCGGGGTTGTGGGTGATCACCATCATGGTCTGGTCGAACTCCTCGTTCAGCGAGGTGAACACCTCCATCACCATGTCGGAGTTCTTGGTATCCAGGTTACCGGTGGGCTCATCGGCCAACAAGATATGCGGCCGGTTGACCAGCGCGCGCGCGATGGCGACGCGCTGCTGCTCGCCGGTGGACATCTCGTAGGGCTTGTTACCGAGCTTGTCGGCCAGCCCGACGCGCTCGAGCAGGAGCTGGGCGCGCTCCGGGTCTCCCCTGCCCTGCTTGTTGCGCCAGCGCTGGATCTCCTGCGCCAGCTTGACGTTGTCGAGCGCCGACAGCGTCGGAAACAGGTTGAAGCGCTGGAACACGAAGCCGATCTTGTCGCGCCGGATGAGGGTGCGCTCGGCGTCGGTGAGCTTGGTGATGTCCTCGCCGTCGATGCGCACCTCGCCGCTGGACGGCGCCACCATTCCGCCGAGCATGTACAGCAGCGTCGACTTGCCGCACCCCGAGGGGCCCATCAGGGCGACGAACTCGCCGTCGTCGACACGGATGTCGATGGTCCTGACCGCCTCGACCTTTGCCTTGCCGAGGTCGTACTCCTTCCTCAGCGCGATGGTCTGCAGAACGGCCTTGCGCTCGCTCATCGTCACTCTTCGCGCAGCGCGCGCACCGGATCCTGGCGGGCGGCGCGCATCGCGGGGTAGAAGGAACCCATGATGCCGCCGAGCAGGCCGAGCAGGCTGGCGTACACCGTCCAGTCCCAGGTGAACTGGACGATCAGGGTGGGATAGGTGGAGGTGAGGATCCAGGCGGTCAGCCTCCCCAGGCCGTAGCCGCCGATCACACCGAGCAGGCTGAGCAGCACCGATTCCTGCATGATCGTCAGCACGATGTAGGTCTTGGAGCCGCCCAACGCCTTGAGGATGCCGATCTCGCGGGTGCGCTCGATGATCGAGGTATACATCGCCAGCAGGATGACCAGGAACGACAGCGAGACGGCCAGCCCGGAGATCGCGCCGCGGAAGACGTTGAGGCCGCCGATGTTCTCGTTGAGGGCGCGCGCGTACTCCTCCAGACCGGTGGTCTGCACGCCGGGAATGGCGGCCTCGATGCGATCGGCAAGCTCGTCGATGTCATTCACGTCGGCGGCCTTGACAAAAATGGCATGGACGCCGTTGGGCTGGCCGAGGAGCTCCTGGAGCACCGGCAAGCGCACGTAGATACGCGCGCCGACGCCGTCGCGGGCGACTCCGACGACCCGCCATTGCGTACCCATCATCTCGATCGTGTCGCCGACGTCGTAGCCGTTGGCCTCGGCGAAGCGCCGATCGATGACCATTTCACAGGGTGTGGTGCTGCCTTCGTCGGCGCAGTCGTCGGCTGCCCCGTCGAGGTTGCGGCCGCGCAGGATTTCCACTCGCGCACCGACCTGCTGGAAACGCTCATCGATGCCCCAGGTGTTGACCGGCGCACCGCCGTCGACGGTCGCCGACCACACGTAGATGGGGGCGCTGGCGGCGACCCCCTCGATGTTGTTGATCACGTCCACGTACTGCTCGCGCATTGTCAGGCTGCTGAGACCGAGGATCGGCGAGCTGCCCGCCGGCTGCACGAAGATATCCGCGCCCACCGCCTCCATGCGCCCGGCGATCTCGTCGAGCGTGCCGTTGGTCAACCCGACGATCAGCAGGACTGCCGTCACCTCGATCGCCACCGCGATGATGGTGATCGCGGCGCGCGTTTTGCGCTGGAAGATGTTGGCGCGGACCAGGCTGGGCATGGCGGCGGCGTCAGAACTCTAGGGCAGGCTGCAGTGCGAACCGAGTGGATGGGAAATGCGGCCTCTGTGCAGATCCGCGTAGTTCCCGAGTATGAAATCAACCGACAGGGGCGTCAAGCTTACGACGGGGGTGAAAACCCAATAGCGGAAAGCGTTTGCGGCAACCGGGGCGCGGCTCATCTGCCGCCTCCCCGGCGAAACTCCTCCATCGCCTGCTCGATTGTCAGGACGCGGTATCCGGGTGGTACCGGACGGAACTGGAATGCCTGAGCGGGAATCTGTGGATTTCGCTCGACGTCGTCGGCGTTGTCGAAGTCGAAGCGGAAGGTCAGCTCCTCCCACACCCGCTCCACCTCGATGGTTCCGGGGTAGGCGGCCGGACCGCGACCGAGGTAGTTGGAGTAGTCGGCGATGAACTCGATGCGCCCGTCGTTGTCGAAGCCTTCGATCTGGCTGACGCGCAGGGCGACGCGCTCGATCCAGACCTTGCGACGAGTCCTCGCCTCCCCGTCGGCCATCTCCATCCACACCAGCGCGTAGCGATCGGGATAGGTCTGCAACGACACCCAGGAATCGGCCGCGTTGCTCGTCGGCAGCACCTCGGGCAGCAGCGCCTCGGTGATGTGCTGCGGGCGCAGCGAAAAGTACGGGCGCTCCGGATCGGGCTGCGCCGGCGCCGCGGAGGTTCCCGTGTAGACCGCCGCGTGATCGGGCACGGTGAGATGGAAGTCTCGTCCGTCGGAGACCAGCACGAAGATCTCGCCGGCGAGCGAGCGGCTGCCGCGCAAGTACAGTGCCCCGGTGGCTGCGGCGAACAGGCGTACGTCGACGTGGCGGCTGTCCTCGTCCCCTGACCAGTACATGCGCAACTGACCCTCGGCGCGCAGACTGGCGGCGGTCCAGGCGTTGGCGCGCTGGAGGAGCGTCGGAACGTCGGCTGAGAGGTAGTTGACGCGCGGGGCGAAGCGCGCCGCATCGGTCGCGGCTCCGCCGCCGCACGCGGCCGACGCCAGCACCGCAACCAGCAACAGCGGCAGCGCGGCGCGCCCCGCTCGAGGCTCACATCTGGCGTGCAAGGACAAACTCCGGTAGCGAGGCCAGGGCTTCTTTGGCGCGCGAGTCGGGCAGCGGATCGAGAGCGGTCGCGGCGCGATCGGCGTAGACCTTGGCGTCGGCGCGCGCCGCGTCGAGGGCACCGCACGCCGCCATCGCGTCAACCACCGCCCGCAGCTCCGCCTCGCTCAGATCGGTGCGGCCGAAGCAGCCAAGCAGGTGCTCGCGCGCTGCTGTGCCTCCGTCACGCAGTAAGTAGATGGCCGGCAGAGTGAGCTTGCCCTCGCCCAGGTCGCCGCCGGTCTTCTTGCCCAGCTTGTCGGGGTCGGCGTGGTAGTCGAGCAGGTCGTCGACGAGCTGGAACGCCATGCCGATGTTGCTGCCGTAGGAGGCCAATGCCTCCTCCCAGACCGCTGGGGCGCCGGCGAGAATGGCGGAGGCCTGGCCACAAGCGGCGAACAGCGAAGCCGTCTTGCGTTCGATGGTGCGCAGGTAAGCGTCCTTGTCGAGCGCGCTGTCACCGCTGCTGGAGACATCGAGGATCTCGCCCTCGAGCAGTCGGCTGGTGGCCTCGGTCAGCACCTCGACCAGTCGCAGGTCGCCGAGCGCAACGCTCATTGCCATCGAGCGGATGTAGATGTAGTCGCCCAGCAGCACCGCGAGCTTGTTTCCCCACACCTGGTTGGCAGCGGCATGGCCGCGGCGCACCTTGGCGTCGTCGACGATGTCGTCGTGCACCAGTGTGGCGGTATGAATGAACTCGACCACCGCGCCGAGCTGGACGTCGTGCTCGCCCTCGTAACCGCACGCCTGGGCGCACAGCAGCACCATCGCCGGCCGCAGCCTCTTGCCGCCCGAGCGATGCAGGTACTCGGCGTTGCGTCGTACCAGCGCGATCTCGGAGTGGCAGGCGCGCTCGATCTCGCGCTCCACCAGCTCGAGCCGCTCGGCGACCAGCATGTAGGCAGCAAGCGCTGCGGTGCTGGAGCCGGTGACGCCCTCGTTCGCCACCCTCAGCCTCCCACCATCAGCACGTCGGCGCCTTCGGGGATCTTGAACTCGAACAGCTCGTCGGGCAGATCGACATCGTATTCGACGTTGTGGAACTGGTACTCGATGGTGTTGTTCAGATTGTCGAAGTTGACCAGGCGGACGATCGTCGCGCGCACCGGCTCGACCTCCAGAATGAGCCGCTGAAACGAGGTCTCGCCGCGCCGCGGGCGTAGCTCGAGCTGCACGTTGTCGCGCGATAGCGGGTTGCCCCACTCCACCCGCTGAATGTCGAAGTCGCGCCGCAGGTTGCCTCGTCCCGACAGGTACAGGAAGGGATATTCGCGCGGGTTGGAGGCATCCGCCTGCATCACCTGGACCTGATTGTCCCGCGGCAGGTACAGGTAGGTCTCGCGACCGTCGCCGCCGGCAACCATCAGCATCTCGGTGGAGGTGTACTCCCAGCGCATGCGACCGGGGGTGTGGATGTACACTTCGCCTTCTTCCGAGTTCATCACGCTCCCCAACCGGCTGAGCCGGTTGATCACGAAGTGTGCCTGAAGGGAGGCGTTCTCGTAGCGTTCCTGGATGCGCCCGACGAGCAGGTCGATCCCGGGGGCCGGCGCTTCCTGTTGCGGAAGCGCCATCAGACAGGCGGCCACGATCGCGCCGGCCACGTCGGGGCGCGTCACCATCCGCATGGCGCGCGGTCTCCTCGGTCGTGAACGATGCAGTAGTGTCGACCCCGAATCCCTTGTGCTGAACATCGGATGCAGTCGACCCTGGTATCATAACCTGTCGCAGTCGTTGCGGCTGTGCGCGCAGCGGCAACCCGCTGCTCCGCCTCCCTCGTACCTCATCTATTACGGAAAATGCGTCCGAAGTTACTGATCGTCGGTCATCTCGATTCCACCGGTCGCCACGGCCTCGCCGCCGGCATGCGTGCCGCCGAGGCGCTCGGCGTGGAGCCGTTGCCGGTGGTCACCGCCTACGCCCTGGGCAGCGAAGACGCACCCGAGGCGGTCCGCCCGGTATGGGGAGGCACCATCGCGCGTCAGCTCACCGCGGCGCTCGAGCACGAGCCTGACGCGGCGCTGGTGGGAACGGTGACGCGGGCGCGCCACGCCCGACTGATCGGCGAGCAGCTCGGCACCGCCGGCCCCGCGGCGATGGTGTTGGCGCCGATGCCGACGGCGTTCGACATCCGCCCGCTGGTGCCGGCGCGGGTCTTCCCGGCAGTGCGACGCTATCTGGTACCCGAGGCACGCGCCGTCGTCATCTCGGCGCAGAACGTGGGCACGCTGGTGGGCAAGGGAGGCGATGACCTCGACGCGTTGCGCTCCGCCGGCCAGAGCCTGATCGACATGGGCGCGGGCTGCACCTGGATTCGCTCGGCGCCCAACGAGGCGCGCCGCGTCGACGTGTTCGTCGACGGCGGCGGGCCGGGACTGCTCGACTACCAGCCCGCCAAGCGGCACGCCGAGCCCCACACCGCCGCCGCCTCGCTCGCCGCCCTGCTCGCGCTGGGCACGAAGATGCGCGAGGCGATCGGTCGCGCGCATCGGCATGCTGACGGTTTGGACCGGGACCCCCGCTCTCTTACTGCTTAGCGATCGCAGGAGCCGCGATGGCGGCGTTGCGCTCGGTTCGTTCGCTCCCGCGTACGATGAAGTACGCGTCCGCTCGCGAAGCCTCGCGCGCCTTGTCCTCGCGGCTCCTGCGACCGCTGCTACGGAGTAGCCAGAGCTAACCGTCGATGGCTTCGTCGGCGTCGAGGCGCGGGAAAAGAGCGTCGCTCTTGTGGAGTTCGCGCGGAGCTTGGGCCGGGTCGGCGAGATCGTCGAGGGACCAAGCCTCGGGGTCATCGGGAATGCCCAGGGCTGCGGCCATGGTCAGGGTGCGCTCGGGCATGAAGGGATGCAGCAGGACCGCGAGCTGGCGCAGCGAAGCAGCGACCTCGGAGAGGACGGCATCGAGCTCCTCGGCCTTGGCGGGATCCTTGGCGAGCTCCCAAGGCTTGTGGGTGTCGATGGCCAGGTTGCCGGCAGCGATGATCTTCCAGGCAGCCAGCAATCC
>JASFRZ010000284.1:0-6779 GCA_050114655.1 Acidobacteriota bacterium | reverse complement strand
GCGGAAGATCGCCGCTTTCTGCTCGAGGTACACGTTGACCGCGCCGTAAAACACGCGGTGCATGCTGACGTCCTCCTCGTCGGTACGGGTGGGCGTATAGGTGGGCATCAGCGCCACCTCGTGGCCCTGCGCCATGAGCGCCGCCGCGAGAGTGTTGTCGTGAATGCAGCTGCCGCAGTACATGCCGGCGGCGCCCGCAGTGATGTAGGCGATCTTCACGACGCGCCGCTCCTCGAAGGGCTCGCGCCCCGTCGCGGCGAGGAGCGCGCGTGCGCGCGAAGGGTGGCGAGCAGGAGATTCGTCATGACGGGAAGAAGCGCCCCAGGCGCTCGGCATCGGGCGGGGTCGATAGCAGCGAGCCGACGATCATCGCCACAGTGGAGGCCGCCACCACCACCGCTACCGGCATCACGCCGCTGCCGCCGACGGTGTACTCGGGCTGCCCGAAGCCCTGCGCGAAGTAGTAGGTCCACAGCACCGTCACGGTGATCACCGCAGCGAACGCGCCGGCCTTGGTGGAGCGGCGCCAGTACAGCGCCGCGACGATCACCGGAAGCAGGCCGGCGAAGCCGGTGAACGCCCAGGTGCCCATCGCGAAGATGGAAGTCCGGGTGACCAGCGACAGCAGCCAGGTGACCGTCAGGATGGCGGCGACGAAGAGTCGGCCGCTGAGGATCTGCTGGCGGTCACTCATGTTCTCGTGAAAGCCGTAGTGCAGCACGATGTCTTTGGTGAACATCGTCGACAGCGACAGCGTCTGCGAATCGAGCGACGACATCACCGCGGCGAACACGCCGGCGCCGAGCAGGCCGGCGAGCACCTCGGGGGCGTGCGCGCTGATCATGCGCACCATCACCGCGTTGGACTGCGGCACGGTGAGGTCGGGGAAGGTGTCCTTGCCGAGCACCCCGAGCAGTACGCTGGGGACCCACACAACTGCAATGCACAGCGGGTAGGCCACCACCGTCGTCTTGAAATTGCGCAGCTTGCCGGCGGTGAGCCAGTGCATGAAAAGGTGCGGGAAGGTGCCGGCTGACAGGGGGATGAACGAGTAAGTGACGTACTTGATCGCGGTGAAGTTGTCGCCGCGGACCAGCAGGTCGGGGTAGGCGTCGTCGATGCGCGCCAGAGCCGCACCCAGCCCGCCCATCGAACGCGCGACGTACACGAAGGTGACCGCCCCGAGGGTCATGAACACCAGTGTCTGGAAGGTGTTGGCCCAGGCGGTGCCGCGCAGCCCGCCATAGGTGACGTACAGCATCACCACCACGGTGATCACCAGGCCGCCGACCCAGGTCGGCACGCTGCCGCCGGAGATGTCGGCCAGCGTGATCCCGGCGCCCATCACGCCGATCAGCAGGTAGGGGATGAGCAGGGCCACAAGAACGACGAACAGCAGCAGACCGAGGGCGTCCGATCCCCAGCGGTCACGAATGAGCTGCACCTGGGTGGTGTAGCCGCAGCGCTTGCCAACCGCCCAGGCGCGCGTGCCGATAAAGAAGAAGACCGCCGGCACGACAATCGCCGAGCTCGAGGCCATCAGGCCGAACACCCCGATGCCGGTGCGGTACGACTCCCCCGAGGCGCCGAGCAGCGCGAAGGCGGTCATCTGGGTACCGAACAGCGACATCAGCAGGACGAAGGGACCGATGGAGCGCGTCGCCAGGAAATAGTCCTCGCCGGTGCCGCGGAACAACAGGTGGGACAGTGCGCCGACCGCCAGCACCAGCGCCATGTACACCGCGATGATCGCCAGCGTCACGATGCCCGTGCCTTTTCGCCGTCGGTGGATGCCGGATCAGCGGAGGAGTCCGTGGCGCCGGATCCGGTCGGCGCGACGTTCTCCAGCTCCTCGGGCCAGGCGTAGCGCACCGCCAGGGCGAAGACCACGGTGACCGCCAGGGTCCACAACACGTGGTAGGTCACGCCGATCGGAAGACCGAGAACGATGCGCGGGTCGTTCCAATACCAGACGTCCGTGTGCAGGACGTACAACAGCGCCAGCAAGCCGTACACCGCGTTTTTCATGTCGTGCGCCGGTCGTTCGGCGGCCGGCTAGACGGCCGCCTCGACGTGGATCGGTCGGTACTTCGGCAGCTCGCGGTACTCGTCCATCGCCCGCAGCAGCCCGTCCACATTGACGCGATAGACGTTGCCGATCAACAGGTGCACCAGGTACTCCTGCTGCTCGGGGTGCCGCTCGAGGAACTCCGCGATGCTGAACTCCGGATCGTAGTACGCGTACACCAGCTTGCGCAGCGCGTCGATGCCAACGATCAGCTCGTCGGCATGGCGGCCGAGACTGGCGGCGGAGAAGTCGTCCTCGGCGAAGGCGGCGAGGATCGAGTCGGCCGCCATCTCGCCGCCCTTCAGCGCCAGGAACACGCCGGAGGAGTAGATCGGATCGATGAAGCCGAAGGCGTCACCGGCCAGCACCCAGCCGTTGCCCGCAACCTGTGTGGCGGCGTAGGAGAAGTCCTTGAGGACGCGGATCTCGTGCTCCTGCTCGGCGTCGGCGATGCGCTCCTGCAGCGGCTTGCACAGCGCCAGCTCCTCGGAGAACACCGTCGCCGGGTCGTTCGAGCGGCCCTTGACGAGGTAATCGAGCGGTCCCACCACGCCGACGCTGACCACGTCGTCGGGCTGCGGGATATACCAGAACCACGACTTCTCCGATTCGGTATGCAAGATGAGGGTGGCGCCCTCGTCGATGCCCTCGTCGCGCCGCGCGCCCTTGAAGCGGGTGAAGAACGAGCAGTGCTGCAGGTTGGGATCGGTGCGGCGCAGCTTGAGCTTCTTGGCGATCAGCGCGCTCTGGCCGGTGGCGTCGACCACCACCTCGGCGGCGATGTCGCGCTTCTCGCCGTCGGTGAATTCGGCCAGCACGCCGACAGCGCGCTTGCCGTCGTCATCGAACAGCACCTCGTGCACCCGCACCCCTTCGAATACTTCGGCCCCCTTGGCGGCGGCGTTCTGCAGCAGCATGTGGTCGAACTCGAGGCGGCGCACCTGCCAGGTCTGCGCGCTCGGCGTGTGCTCGACCTTGTTGAAGTAGTACGGTCGCGATCCCCGGCCGCTACCGCCGAAGAACTGCACGCTGTGTTTCTCGGGGAACTTGGAGCAGCGCATCTTGTCGAGCACGCCGAGACGCTCGAGCGTCCAATAGGTCGCCGGCATGAGCGACTCGCCGACGCGGAAGCGGGGGAACTTCTCGCGATCCAACAGCAGCACGCGGCGGCCGCCCTCGGCGATCAGGGCCGCAGCGGTGGAGCCGGCGGGACCGCCGCCGATCACGATGACGTCGTACGCGGAGTCCGGGTGCATCGCCTCCCCCTGGCGCGGTGTCAACGTCGGTAGCTGACGCCGAAGTACAACGTGATCGGGTCGGCGGGGGTGATCGAGTTGTCGCCGAAGCCGCGCAGGTCGTACTCGCGGTTGGTGAGGTTGCGGACGTTGAGGCTCAGCATCAGGTCGCGGAAGGCGTAGCTGGCCATCGCGTCGATCGTGAACACGCCGTCGAGGACGACGTCGTTGGCCTCGCTGATGTACTGGTCGGAGACGTAGCGTGCCCCGGCGCCGACCACCAGCGCGCGGGCGATGTCCTGGCTCACCCAGGCGTTGAAGATGTGGCGCGGGGCGAAGGCCGGGGCGTTGCCGCTACGATCGACGGTGCCGTAGATGGGCTGGAAGAAGCCGTCCACGCCGATGATCACCTGCTCCGTGAACTCGGTCAGCACGCCCACGTTGTAGGCGTACGAGCCGGCGAAGCGCAGGCCGTTGCGCGGCTCGGCGATGAGCTCGGTCTCGAAGCCGCGCGAGCGCTGCGAGCCGATCTGCTGGGTGATGCCGTTGGCGTCGGGGATGCCGATGTTGGTGCGCTCGAGCTGGTATACCGCGAAGGTGGCACGGGCACGCCGGTCGAGGAACTCCTGCTTGAAGCCGGCCTCGATCTCCTCGCCCTCCTCGGGCGCCACGTTGCCCGTCTGCACGCGCGGCGCCGGCGGGGCAAACGACTGCGACCAGTTGGCGTACAGCGAGCTGTCGTCAGTTACCGCGAAAACGCCGCCGACCATCGGGCTGGCGTTGGTGTCGTTGCGCGACACGCCGGAGAGCGCGTCCTTGAAATCGATCGCGTCGACGCGCACCCCTGCGAGCACCTGAAAGCGCGGGTGCAGGGCGATCTGGTCGACGATGTAGGGCGCCGCCACGATGGCGCGCGCGTCACCCGCTTGCCCGAACTGGGGCAGGAGGACCGGCGGTCCGGGCGTCGGCGTACCGGGATCAGACAGCGGTACGTCGGGCAGCAGGCCGACGTCGAGGGCGAAACTGTCGCCCTGGCGTGCCAGCTCGAAACCGGCCACCAGGCTGTGACGGATCGATCCGGTGTCCGCGATGACTACCGCCTCGAGCTGGTTACCTACCCACTGCTGGCGGTCGTTGAGCACGACCAGCGAGCGGCTGACCAGGAACTCGCCGGTGGGTGTGGGCGCGAACTGGCCGGTCAAGACCGGGATAACGCCGTTGAACAGCGTGCCGGTGGAATCCCAGTCGAGGCCGCGATAGTAGAACTTGTTGCGCAGGGTTACGGTGTCGTTGAGCCGGTTCTGATAGTCGGACTGGAAGCGGTAGATGTCCTGCGCCGAGTCGTCGAGGCCGGATTGATAGTTGTTGGTGCGCGGCACGTCGGGAACCTCGCCGAAGACCAGCGGGATGCCGCTGTCGGGGAAGTAGTCGGCCGAGACGTACTCGAAGTTGAAGTTGATCGATGCACTGTCGTCGATCTGCCAGGTCGCCGCGGGGTTGATCGCGAAGGTGCGCCCCTCGATACGGTCGCGGTAGCCGTTGGCGTCGCGGAATACGGCGTTGACGCGCGCGAACAGGCTGCCGTCGGCGTTGCCGTAGTTGAAGTCGCCCGCCGTCTCGACCCAGTCGAAGCGCCCGACGTTGACGCGCGCGCTGCCGAGGGTGGCGGGGATGGGCTGCTTGCGCACCAGGTTCACCGTGCCGGCGAGCGGGTTGGCGCCGTACAGGAAGCCGCTAGGCCCCTTGAGCACCTCGACGCTCTCGACGTTGTAGAGCTCGTAGAAGGTCGTCTCCGGCTCCGAGGCGCCATCGGTCATCACCAGCGCGCTCGACAGCGAGTCGAAGCCGCGGATCAGGAAGAAGTCGTTGACGCCGTTACCGGCCTGCAGGTTGACGTTGCTGATGTTCTTCAGCGCGCCGGCCACCGTGACGTCGTACTGCTCATCGAACAGCGCCTCGGTCACCGTGCCGACGTTGAACGGCGTCAGCAGCAGCGACAGCGGCAGCTTTGCGGCGATGGAGTTGGAGCTGGGAATGTAGGGCAGATCACCCTCGACGAGGATGAACTCGCGCGCCTGGCCCTGCTGCTCGCCCTGCTGCGGTGGGGCCGGGGCGGCCGAGGGATCGCCGTCGTCGGACTGCTGGGTAAGGGCTGCCGGTGCGGCGGTACCGTTGCTCGCCTGTTGCGCAGTTGCGGGGCCGGCGAGCAGGGCAGCAAGGGCGAAGGAAAGGAGCAACGTCGGGGTCTTCTTCATGATCAGGTATATCGCGCGTGCTGGAATTCCGGGGAATAGAACTCGGGTAATAGGGAGTCGACGCGCAAGAGTCCCTGCGGCGTCAGGCGCACGAGATCGTCCTCGATCTCGAGCATGCCCTGCTGTTTCAGTTTATGAAGCGGATCGGCGAATTGCTGCAGGATGTCGGCGCCGAACTTCTCGTTGAAGTAACTCGGGCGAATCTCGCCGAGCTTGAGCTGCAGGATGACCTCGCGGGTCAGGCGCTGTTCGGGGGTAGTGGCGAAGGCGCGCGTCGCCGGCAGTTCGCCGGCGTCGATGAGCGCGAAGTACTCGTCCCACTGCGGCGTGTTTTGCACGTGCACGCCGCTCATGTGACCGAACGACGATACCCCCAGGGAGACCATGTCGGCGCCCTCCCACAGTGCCGAGCGGTACACGAAGCGTGCCTCCGGGCTCTTTACCATCGTGTAGGCGCTGGAGATCTCGTAGCCGGCCGCGGCGAGCTGCTCGAAGGCGTAGGCGTGCCACTCGCGCTTGGTCTTCCAGTCGGCCAGCGATACGTCCATCTCTCCCTCGAAGAGCTGCTTGGAGAAGCGGGTGTTGAACGGCAGCTCCATCTCGTAGACCGTCACCATGTCGGCGTCGAAGTCGATGGCGCGCTGCACGGTCTCGCGCCAGCTCTCCCAGGTCTCGCCCACCATGCCGGCGATCAGGTCGACGTTGACCTCGTCGAAGCCGGCATCGCGGATCCACGGGGCGACGCGGTAGATCTCTTTGGAGACGTGGGCGCGGCCGTTGAGCTCGAGGATCCTGTCGTCGAAGTTCTCCACGCCGAGGCTCAGGCGGGTGACGCCGATACCGCGGATGGCCTCGACCTTGGGCTGGCTCAGGGTGCCGGGCTCGCATTCGAACGCGACCTCCTCGGCGTCGTCCCAGGGCAGCGCCTGCTTGAGTCGCGCCACCAGGTCCTCGAGGTGCTTGACCGAGATGTACGACGGTGTGCCGCCGCCGAAGTAGATGTACTTCAAGGGACGTCCGGAAACCGCGGTCTTCTCGGCGTAGATCTCGTTCTCCCGTACCAGTGCGTCGATGTAGCCGGTGACCTGGTCGGCATTCTTGTCGGTGTAGACGCGGAAGTAGCAGAACTTGCAGCGCTTACGGCAGAACGGAATGTGGATGTATTGGCCCAGCGGCACGTCGGGACGTGGCGGCGTGTCGAGCACAGCGTGGAAGTCGTCG
>JASFRZ010000283.1:0-6781 GCA_050114655.1 Acidobacteriota bacterium | reverse complement strand
CACCTCCCAGCTACCCGTCACCGGTACCGTGAGCGCCTCGTCACCGGCTTCCAGCCTGCCGCAAGTGGCCATCGTCGGCCGTCCCAACGTGGGCAAGTCGACGCTGTTCAACCGCATCGTCGGTCGTCGCGAGGCGATCGTCGGCAGCGAGTACGGCATGACCCGCGACCGCCATTCCGCCGTGGCCGACTGGAACGGCGTGCGTTTCCTGCTGATCGACACCGGCGGCATCGAGCAGGGCAGCGTCGAGGAGCTCATGCGTCAGGTCGAGGAGCAGGTGATGATTGCGGTCGACGTTGCCGACGTCGCGGTGCTGGTGGTCGACGGGCGCGAGGGCCTGCTGCCCGTCGACCGCGAGATCGCCGCGCAGCTACGCCGTCGCGGCGTCACCCCGCTACTGGCGGTCAACAAGTGCGACAAGCAGGACGCCGCCGCCGAGCTGCAGCTCGCCTTCCACGAGCTCGGCATCGAGCTGATGTTCCCGATGTCGGCGGAGCAGGGCGACGGCGTGGCCGACATGCTCGACACGATGGTGGCCCTGCTGCCGGCAGGTGCAGAGGACGAGCCCGACGAGAATCCTCTGGTGAGGGTGGCGGTTGTCGGCCGCCCCAACGTCGGCAAGTCGTCGCTGGTCAACGCGCTGCTCGGTGCCGAGCGGGTCATCGTCTCGGACATGCCGGGGACCACCCGCGACGCAATCGATACGCTGCTGGAGCGCGACGGCAGGCGCTACCTTCTGATCGATACCGCGGGCATCCGCAGGCGCTCGCGTGTGGACACCCACGCCGAGATCGCCAGCGTGGCAATGGCGCGCCGCCGGCTCACCCAGGCCGACGTCGCGCTGCTGGTGATCGACGCCCAGGAGGGGGTGACCCGCCAGGACCTGCACGTCGCCGCCGAGGCCGACGAGCTCGGCGTCGGCCTGATCGTGGTGGTCAACAAGTGGGACACGGTTTCCGAGACCGAGGCACAGATGCGCCACGAGGTACAGAACTACATGCGCGACCGGCTCGGTCGCATGCGCTACGCGCGCGTCACCATTACCTCGGCCACCGAGGGCATCGGCGTAGACACACTGCTGCCGCTGGTCGACGCTGTCGCCGGGGCGCGGGCGCGGCGCGTGCCCACCGCGGATCTCAACGCAGCGTTCGAGAGCATGGTCGGGCGCCATGCCCCGGCCGGTGGCACCGGCGGCGCGTCGCCGAAGTACCTCACCCAGGTGGGCATCAACCCGCCGCGCTTCGTGGCCTTCGCCGGGGGCCGCGGGGCCGGGCGCGGCGACTACACCCGCTACCTGGAGAATCGCCTGCGCGAGTCGTTCGACTTCGGTGGCACGCCGCTGATCGTCAAGCTCAAGCGTTCCGGGCGCGGCGGTGCCGGCCGGCGCTGACTCGATCAGCTCACCGAGCGCCCCGATTCTGCCGGTCGGAGGGCCCGGCCGCGGCGTAACCGTATCCGAGCAACTCGGGGTGTCTATCCAGCTCCGCGTAACCTATAATGAACACAAGCGAAATCCCTTCGAAAGCGCGCTCCCCGGCAGCATTCGACGCGGACCCATGAGCTTGACCAAGCGTGACATTGCACGGGCCATCCACGAAGCCGATCCGGAGATCTCGATCTCGGAGGCGGTCAGCGTGGTGGATCTGATCTTCGAGGCGGTGAAAGACCGCCTGGCGCGCGGCGAGAAGGTGATGATCACCAACTTCGGGACCTTCCAGGTGGTCGAGCGCGCGCCGCGACAGGGCATCAACCCGGCGACGGGGGGCACGTTGATCATCGACGCGCACCGCGCCATTTCGTTCCGCCCATCGCCCTCGATGCAGGAGCTGCTCAACGACGACGCAGCCGGCGATCTTGACCCCGCCGGGAGCCGGTGAGAAGCTGTAGCCCGGGCCGCGAAAACCCCCGCTGAACGCTGCGCGGCCTGCTTTTGACGGTTTTCGGTCGGGACGTGGCGCAGTCCGGTAGCGCACTAGCATGGGGGGCTAGGGGTCGCTGGTTCAAATCCAGTCGTCCCGACCATTTTTTTCGCCCCGTTGCCGGGCCCGGGCACCGCGCTCCAGCCCCCTGTCCGGGTGATTCTTCCCTCTCATGCCCTTGATTCTGGTCTGCAACGACGATGGTGTGCACGCCGAGGGGATCGCGGCGCTTGCCGCCGCTCTGCGCCCGCTCGGAGAGGTGGTGGTGGTGGCGCCGGACCGCGAGCGCTCCGCCGCGTCGCACGCGCTCACACTGCACGCGCCGCTGCGCATACGTGAGGTCAACGACGGGGTCTTCTCGGTGGACGGCACGCCTGCCGACTGTGTCTACCTGGGTGCGGTGCACGTGCTGGAGCGCAAGCCCGACCTGATCGTCTCGGGGATTAACCACGGGGTCAACGTCGGCGACGACGTGACCTACTCGGGGACGATCGCCGCGGCGATCGAAGGCACCATCCTCGGCGTGCCGTCGTTCGCGGTTTCCCAGGAGGGCAACGCCGAGGTTCCGCGGGGTGCGCAGCGGGGTCGCTTCGACTTCGACAACGCCGGCGCGGTGGCGCACGAGATTGCCACGAGGGTGCTCGCCGACGGCCTGCCCTCTGACGACATCCTGCTCAACATCAACGTGCCCGCCGGCGCGGTCCAGGGCGTGCGCTGCACGCGCCAGGGCAAGCGCACCTACGATCAGGTGGTGCACGAGGGCACCGATCCTCGCGGCATGCCTTACTACTGGATCGGTAGCGGCGCCGCGCCGCACGCGCCGCAGGACCCCGACACCGACTACATGGCGGTGCACAACGGCTACGTGTCGATCTGCCCGCTTCATCTCGATCTGACCCACTACCCGTCGCTGCGCCAGATGCAGGAGGCCTGGGGCGATCTCGAGCGCGGTCTGGCGACCGTCGTGGAAGGCTGAGCCGGTGCGCAATCCGATCCGCGTGACCTACGACTGGGTACTGGGCTGGGCCGACCGCCCCGGCGGCGTGTGGGCGCTGATGGGTATCTCGTTCGCGGAGTCGTCGTTCTTTCCCATCCCCCCCGACATCCTGCTGATCCCGCTGTGTCTCGCGGCGCCGCGCAAGTCGTTGTGGTACGCCACGCTGTGTACCGCGGCGTCGGTGGTCGGGGGCATGTTCGGCTACGTCATCGGCTACCTGTTCTTCGACAGCGTCGGGGACTGGATCATCGAGGTCTATCGCCTGCACGACTTCTTCAACACCGTGGGCGGCTGGTATGCGAGCTATGCGGGGTGGATCGTCTGCGTCGCCGGATTCACGCCGATTCCATACAAGGTGTTCACCATCGCCGCGGGCTTCTTCAAGGTCAGCTTCCCGATCTTCGTGATCGCCTCAGCGGTCGGGCGCGGTGGCCGGTTCTTTCTCGTCGCCGGGTTACTGGCCTGGCTGGGCGAGCCGATGAGGGACTTCATCGACCGCTACTTCAACCTCCTCACGGTGCTGCTCGCGGTGCTCTTCGTCGGGGGCTTCCTCGTGATAAAGTTCTTCTTCCAGTGAGGTTCTGCTTGGGTTTTTTCCGGTCGGGGTGTAGCGCAGTCCGGTAGCGCACCTGCTTCGGGAGCAGGGGGTCGCTGGTTCAAATCCAGTCACCCCGACTGTCATTTCTTCGCAACAACGTCCGGCAACCCGCGATCCGGTCGTCGCTGCGTCGCGCCGCGCGAACACGAGGAGCAGCGATGAGTTCCGCCGAAACCCCCGCGCCCGAGGGCGTCCTGCTCGATCCCCGGGTGGAAGAGCGCCTGCGCTCCGCTGTGCGGGACGTTCCCGACTTTCCTCAGGAAGGCATTCTGTTCCGCGACATCACGCCGCTGTTGCTCGACCCGACGGTGCACCGTCTGGCGGTGGACGCGCTGGCGGGGCCGTTCCGTTCGGTGCCGCCCGACCAGGTCCTCGGTATCGAGTCGCGCGGCTTCATCTTCGGCAGCTCGCTGGCGCTGGAGCTCGGCTCGGGCTTCGTGCTGGCGCGCAAGCCCGGCAAGCTGCCGGCTGCGACCGAATCGATGAGCTACGACCTCGAGTACGGTTCTGATGCCATCGAGGTGCACAAGGACGCCATCCGGCCGGGACAGCGCGTGCTGGTGTTCGACGACCTGATCGCCACCGGCGGCACAGCCAAGGCGGCCTGCGACCTGGTCGAGCGGCTCGGCGGCGAGGTCGCCGGGGTGCTGTTTCTGATCGAGCTCACCGGCCTCAACGGGCGGGCGTTGCTCGGCGACCGACCGGTGCACAGCATCCTGCGCTACTAGCGGGGTGCCTGGGTAATGGGCGCGGTCGCGATGGGGCGCGCGGGCCGATGAGCGAGCTTCCGCAACGACCCGTCGGCCGCGACCACGTGCGCCGCATCATTGACGCTGCCCTCGCCGCCGTCGATCCCGAGGAGGCAATCCACACTCGACTGGCGGTGAGTGACGGCGAGCTCCACCTCGACGGCACGATTCTGCCGCTGGAGGAGACCGAGCGCGTCGTGGTGGTCGGCGCCGGCAAGGCCGGCGTGCCGATGGCGCGGGCGATCGAACGGCTGTTCGGCGCGCGTATCTCTGCCGGCAACGTGGTGGTGCCGCACGGCCAGGAGGTCGCCCTCGAGCACATCGAGGTTCATGGGGCGGCTCATCCGGTGCCCGATGCAGCGGGCGTGGAAGCGGGCCGCGCGGTGCTTGCGTCGCTCGCCGACCTCGATGATTCGACGCTCGTCGTCTGCCTGATCTCGGGCGGCGGCTCGGCGCTGCTGGTGTGCCCCGCCGACGGCATCAGCCTGGAGGACCTGCAGGCGACCAACGAAGTGCTGCTCGCCTGCGGCGCGACCATCGTCGAGATCAATGCGCTCCGCAAGCACCTTTCGGCGGTCAAGGGCGGCCAGCTCGCCCGTGCCGCCGCGCCGGCACAGGTGATCGCGCTGATCCTGTCGGACGTCGTCGGCGACCCGCTCGACGCCATCGCCTCCGGGCCCACTGCGCCCGACTCGAGTAGCTTCGCCGACTGCATGGCGATCGTGCGTCGCTACGAGCTGCACGAACGCCTGCCCGCCGCGGTACTCGAGCGGCTGCGCGCCGGCGAGGCAGGAGAGCTGCCCGAAACTCCGTCGCCCGGCGACGCGCTCTTCGGCCGGGTGACCAACTTGCTGGTCGCGAACAACGACCGCGCCGTGCGCGCCGCGGCGGCCGCCGCGCAGGCGTGCGGGTACCGCGCCGTGGTGCTGTCGACGACGATCGAGGGCGAGACCCGTGAGGTTGCCCGCGTGCACGCAGCCATCGCGCGCGAGGTGCGCAACTCGGGCCGCCCGTGCCAGCCGCCCTGCTGCCTGCTGTCGGGCGGCGAGACCACGGTGACGTTGCGCGGCGATGGGCACGGTGGCCGCAACCAGGAGTTCGTCCTCGCTGCGGCGCTCGACATCGCCGGCCTGGAGGGAGTGACGTTATGCTCGATCGGCACCGATGGCATCGACGGCAACAGCGACGCCGCCGGCGCGCTGGCCGACGGCGCGAGCATAGCGCGCGCCCGGTCGGCGGGGCTCGATCCGCGCGCTCTGCTGGACAATAACGATTCCAACGCGTTCTTCGTCGCTCTTGGCGATCTGCTGGTCACCGGGCCCACCGATACCAACGTGATGGATCTGCGGCTGGTGTTGATAGAATGACCGCCATGTTGCCGATCCGAATCGCCGTCGGTGACCTCGACGTCGACGGTATGCTCAACGACTCCGACGGTGCCCGAGCCCTGGCCCGCGCGCTGCCGCTCACCGCGGAATTCAGTGTCTGGGGCGACGAGCTCCACTTCGGCGTCGATCTCGACCACACGCCGCGGGAGCGTCCCGCAGCCACCGTGGCGGTCGGGGACATGGGCCTCACCGTTGAGGACTCGACCCTGTGCATCTTCTTCGGACCGACGCCGCTGAGCCCGGCGGAGGATCCTGTCGCAGCGGTGCCGGTGGTGGTGGTGGGTCGCCTGGATGACGTCGAGAGACTGCGCGAGCGCAAGGAGGCGGGCAGCATCACCATCCGCGCACGCAACGGTCACGAGGGCTGAGCGATGGGCGACGAGCCGGCGCGCTTCGAGGACACCATGGACGCACTGGAGGCGCAGCGCGAGGTTACCGAGGGCCACTTCCGTGAGCTGCTCGAGGAGCTCGGTGAGCAGGTACGTGCGGTGCGTGACAGCACCGAGCGCACGACCGCCGCCTATCAGGCGCAGATCGACGCCCGGCGTGACGCCCTGGCGGCGGTCAAGGACAGCCTGCGCGAGGCGGCGGGCGAGGAGTCCCTCGACCGCGCGCGCGCCTGGCCGAGCGGCGGCAGCGGGTGGCGCGGCGGCATCAATCGCCTGGCGCGCTGGCTGATCCGCGACTATCTCGAAGTGATCGACCGTCGCGACGACGTTCGCACGCGACGCGTCGAGGACATCAAGCTGCGTGTCGATCGGCTGCAGGAGACTCTGTCCGCCGAAAGCGAGGTCGCCGGGGCGCTCGAAGAGGCCCTCGGCAGGGGCCACCAGGCCCTGCAGACGGCGCTCACCACGCATGCCGAGATGCTGGTGCTGGTCAACGCCAAGGACGCCGAAGTGCTGCAGCGGGCGATCGCTGGCCCGCTACGGCGCATGGAAGTACTGTTCGATGAATTCGGCCGCCAGCAGGAGGCGCTGCTGGCTCAACTGGTAGGGCGACGCCGCGAGCTGGACGAGCTCGTCCGGGCTGTGACGCCGGCCCCCGAGGAGGAGATGTAATGCGAAAGTTCGCCCACCGCGGCGGGGGGGGGGGGGGCCCCCCCCCGGGAGAATGAGGGGAGGGTGAAG
>JASFRZ010000282.1:0-6788 GCA_050114655.1 Acidobacteriota bacterium | reverse complement strand
AGCCGACCGCGGGCCTCGATCCGGTCGAGCGCATCCGTTTCCGCAACCTGCTGGCGCGGCTCAGCAAGGACCGCATCGTCATCTTCTCGACCCACATCGTCGAGGACGTGGCGGGGAGCTGTAACCGCCTGGCGGTGATCAGCTCCGGCCGCTGCATCTACGCCGGCACCCCACAGGTGATGCGCGAGCAGGCGGTCGGCAAGGTGTGGGAGGCGGTGCTCGACGAGGATTACTTCCACAGCCTCGAGAACGACCTCGCCGTCATCACCCAGTTCCGCACGCCGCAGGGGATCCGCGTGCGCTTCCTCGCCGAGGAGGCGCCGACGGCGTTTGCCGCCGAGCAGGTCGAGCCGACGCTCGAGGACGCCTATATCTATCTGCTCGGCCGCCACCGGAGAGCGGCATGAGTCGACGGCGACGCGCCCGAGGGACGATCTGATGAGCGAACAGGAGACGATCAAGCAACACGGTGATTTCGAGCCCACGCTGGGTGCTGCCACTCCCGATGTCGAGGCGGTCCTGCCGTGGCGCGAGGTCATCGGCTCGTTGTGGTCGTTGTTCCGCCTCTCCGGCCGGGTGATCTTCCGCCGCAAGCTGCTGTTCATGGCCCTGGGCATCCTCGCCTACTACGCGATCCTGTACGCCTTCGCCGTCTATCAGCCCAACTCCGGCTTCAGCGTCGATACCGCGCTGTTCGTCCTCGTCGAGCTGCCGGGCACCGTGCTGGGCATCTACCTGGCGATGGACCTGATCGCCAAGGAGCGCGACCGCCATACCCTCGAGGTGCTGTTCTCCACCGCCAGCAGCCACTACACGGTGTGGGTGGTACGTATGCTGTCGGTGTACTTCGTGCTGCTGGTCACGCTGCTGATCATGAGCACCATCTCGTACTTCTTCTTCGCCGAGTTTCCCTTCATCTGGGGCGGGCTCAACGCCTTCCTGCCCGCCTTCCTGCTCGCCAACCTGACCTTCTACTTCTCGGTCTGGACGCGCTCCTCCAACGCCGCCGGCATGCTTGCGCTCGGCTTTCTGATCCTCGTGCTGATGACCTATGAGGCCTTCCAGGGCACCAACTGGGACCTGTTCCTCAAGCCCTTCGAGGTGCCGCTGACCGGCGAGGATCCGGCTTGGCTGGAGAAGATGATCATCAACCGGGTGGCGGTGTTCGTGACGGGGGCGATGCTGTTGTTTCTGGCGCTGCGGCGCATGGAGCATCGCGAGCGGTTGCTGACCTGAAGGTCTGATCGAGCGGGCCCCTGACAAGTCGCTGACCGCTCGCGCACCGTTCGCTAACGGCGCTCTTGCAGGATCACCACCTCGAGGCGCCTCTCTCCTCATAGCTTGGAGGACCGTGATCATCGATGTTCGATCGCTTCACGCCGCCGCCCTCGAGAGGAGGAAACGACATGTGGTCCCGCAATTTGCCCCTGCTCCTGGCTGTCTGCTGTCTAGCCGTCGCGATCCTGTTGCTGCCTGGACTGCCAATCATCGCCCAGCAGCGCCCCGAGCTGCCGGATGCCGTGCAGGAATGGCTCGCCCTCGATCAGGCGCAACGCTGGGCACGACAGCTCGAGACCGGGGAGCGGCTCTTCAACGACGGTATTTGCGCCCAGTGTCACGGCCAGGCCGGCAGCGAGGGTCGCTACGGCCCCGACCTCGCCGATGACGAGTGGCTGCACAGCGACGGCAGCCTGCTCGGCATCCGCGAGACCATCCGCTGGGGCGTGCGCAAGCAGGACCTGTCGGACCCCGACCGCCCTTTCATGCTTCCGTCCGGCGGGATGCAGCTCTCCGGCGAGGAGCTCGCGGCGGTCACCGCCTACGTCTGGTCGCTCTCCAACGGCACCTTCCTGCGGCAGCGATGAGGCCTCCATCCGACCTCTTCTTCGGCTTGCCCGGTGCGCAAAGCTGGGCCGGTGTCGTGCGCGAGTCGCAGGAGAACGTCGAGCTGACGCTCAGGGGGCCGCTGCGCTCCTGCGGCATCGACCCGCCGCTCCACCCCCACGTGGTCAGGAAGTAAGGCCGACGTGAAGGGCGCGCGCGTCGGGCGCGGTTTCGATGCCCGCGTCCCTGAGCCCCTGTCTCGGGGCCCTTCACTCGCTCGCGACGGAATCCTCCGCGTTGCTTTTCGCAGCGTCGATCATCTTCCCGACGTAGCGGATGACGTCACGCGACGAGATCACGCCGACGGCGCGTCGTTGTTCGTCGACCACCGGCAGATGGCGGTGATCCCCGACCACCATGCGCTGCAGGGCATAGGCCAGGGGACGGTGCCGCTGCACCGACTCCGGCCTTCGGGTCATGACGTCGCCGACCGTTCGGGCCGCCAGGTCGGGGGTTTCGAGAGCGACGCGTTCGAGCAACTCGCGCTCGGAGAGGATGCCCGTCACGCGGCCGTCCTCGTCGGTCACGATCAGGCAACCGGTCTTTGCCATGCGCATCCCGGCTACGGCGTCCGCGAGGGTGGTTTCCGCCGTCGTGGTCTGCGGCGCCCGTGGCTCGAGCGCCGATACGGCGTCGCTGCAAAGGTGCCGTTCGACGATCGTCTTTGCCTCGGGAAGGTCGTCGCGTACCAGACTGGCGCCGCACTCCTCGCACCAGGACGCGCCGGGGAGGTTGTGATGATTACACAGGGGGCATCTCATGATCTGCTCCTTACTCGACGACCCAGGTTTCACCCCGGCGGTAGAGCGCATCCAGGTCGGGCGGCGTCTTTGCCATCGCGTCGTGCACCTGGTCCATCAGCAGCTCGTCGTAGATCGGCTTGTCGATGGCGCGGAACACGCCCACCGGAGTGGGGAAGTGCGGCGGGCCCATGCGGGACAGCAGGTAGGCGAGAGTGGGCTCCTCGGCGCGTTCGTCGTGCACCAGGAGGTTTTCCTCGCCGACCTCCTCGACCAGGACGACCTCCGGCACCAGGCCATTGAGGCGGATTCCCTTCTGCATGGTCTTGCCGAATCGCATCGGCTTGCCGTGTTCGAGGAACAGCACGTGGTCGGCGCGCTGGTCGGGATCGGTCAGGTGGCTCCAGGCACCGTGGTTGAAGATGATGCAGTTTTGTGCGATCTCCACCAGCGTCGAGCCGCGGTGCGCCGCGGCTCGTTTGAGCGTCGCCGACATGTGCTGCTGGAAGACGTCGACGCTGCGAGCGATGAAGCTCGCCTCGGCGCCGATCGCAATGCCGATCGGATTGACCGGGTTGTCGATCGACCCCTGCGGGCTCGACTTGGTGCGCTTGCCGATCTCCGAGGTCGGCGAGTACTGCCCCTTGGTCAGCCCGTAGATGCGGTTGTTGAACAGCAGGATGTTGAGGTCCATGTTGCGACGCAGGGCGTGCAGGAAGTGGTTGCCGCCGATGGCGAGGGCGTCGCCGTCGCCGGTCACCACCCACACCTGCAGATCCGGCCGCGCGCACTTCAGGCCGGTGGCCAGCGTCGGGGCGCGCCCGTGAATCGAGTGGATGCCGTAGGTGTTCATGTAGTAGGGGAAACGACTCGAACAGCCGATTCCCGAGATGAACACGATGTTCTCGCGCGGGATGTCCTGCTCGGGCAGCGTCTTCTGTACCTGCGCCAGGATGGCGTAGTCGCCGCAGCCGGGGCACCAGCGCACCTCTTGGCTGGACACGAAATCTCTTCGAGTCACCGTTGCCGGCGTTGCGGGCGCGCTCATCGGATCAGCTCCTCGATTGCGGTTACGACCTCGTCGATGGTGAACGGTTGCCCCTGTAGCTTGCTGAGCGGAATGGCATCGACCACGTAGCGGGCGCGCAACAACAACGAAAGCTGGCCGAGGTTGAGCTCCGGGACCAGCACCTTGCCGAAGCGGCCCATGACGTCACCGAGGTCGCGGGGCAACGGGTTGAGGTAGCGCAGGTGGACGTGGCCAACTGCGGCACCTTCGTCCGCGACCCGCCGGCAGGCGCTCGCCACTGCCCCCCAGGTGCCACCCCAGCTCACCACCAGCACGTCTCCCTCGTCGGGGCCGTCGATCTGCAGCGGCGGCAAGAAGTCGGCGATGCGCGCCACCTTTTCGGCGCGCAGCCCAGCCATGCGCTCGTGATTGGGGCCGTTGTAGCTCACGTTGCCGGTGAGGTCCTGTTTCTCCAGCCCCCCCAGGCGGTGCTCCAGTCCGGGCGTTCCCGGGATGGCCCACGGCCGGGCGAGGGTCACTTCGTCGCGCGCGTAGGGCTGGAATCCCTCGGGGTCGGTGGCGTGGTGTATCGCGATGGGCTCGAGATCGGCATAGTCCGGCAGGCGCCAGGGCTCGGTGCCATTCGCCAGGTAGCCGTCGCTGAGCACGAAAACCGGCGTCATGTGGCGCACCGCGATGCGGAAGGCTTCGATCGCCGTGTCGAAACAGTCGGCCGGGCTGGCGGGGGCCAGCACCGGGATAGGGCTCTCGCCGTTGCGTCCGAACAGCGCCTGTAGCAGGTCGGACTGTTCGGTCTTGGTGGGCAGCCCCGTGGAAGGGCCGCCGCGCTGCACGTTGAGGATCACCAGCGGCAGCTCGAGCATGATGGCGAGATTGATCGCCTCGCTCTTCAGGCACACGCCCGGCCCGCTGGTGCCGGTGAGCGAGAAAGAACCGCCGAAAGCGGCCCCGACCGCGGAGCCCATCGCCGCGATCTCGTCCTCGAGCTGCAGCGACCGCACGTCCAGGTGCTTGAGCTTGACCAGCTCGTGCAGCACATCGGTGGCAGGCGTGATCGGATAGCTGCTGTACACCAGCGGCTTGTCGGCCAGGCGGGCCGCGGTCACGAAGCCGAGAGCGGCGGCCTGGTTGCCGTTGATCAATCGGTAGGTGCCGGGCTCGGGCTGCGCCGCGGGCACCGCGAAGCGAACGGGGAACAGCTCCGTGGTCTCGCCGTAGTTGTAGCCACTCTCGAGTGCGCGCCGGTTGGCCTCCGCGACCGCCGGAGCGCGGGTGCCGAACTTGGCGTCGATCCAGGCGCGCGTCGGCTCCAGCGAGCGGTCGTACAGCCAGTAGAGAAGACCCAGCGCGAAGAAGTTCTTGCCGCGCTCGCGGGTCCTCTTGTCGAGCTCGACGTCGGCGGAGGCCTCGAGCGTCAGCGTGCTGATCGGCACGGGCGTGACACGGTAGCCGGCCTGCAGGTCGGGATCGTCGAGGGGGTTCGACGTGTAGCCCGCCTTCTTGATGTTGGCGTCGGTGAATGCGTCCTCGTTGACGATCAGCTGGCCGCCCGGTTCGAGGCGCGACAGGTTCACCTTCAGCGCCGCGGGGTTCATCGCCACCAGCACCTGCGGCCGGTCACCGGGGGTGTGGATCGGCTTGCTGGAGAAGTTGAGCTGGAAAGCGGAGACGCCGGCCACCGAGCCGGCCGGAGCGCGGATCTCCGAGGGGAAGTCGGGAAATGTGCTGACATCGTTGCCGAGCACCGCCGATGTGTTGGTGAACTGGCTTCCGGTCAGCTGCATGCCGTCGCCGGAGTCGCCGCAAAAGAGAATCGTGACCTTGTCTACACGCTCGGTCTCGTGCGGGGCGGTGGTCATTGCGGATCAGCCTCCATTCCGCGTCGCGGCCACCTGATCGGGGTCGGGAGGCAGGTTGAGCACGTTCGCGGCGCAGTGCTCTACCAGATAGCGCACGATGTCCTTGTGACGCACGCACCCGGTGAACCGGCCGTCGGAGGATTGCACCGGTACGTGGCGGACATCCTCCGCATTCATGATCCGGACGGCGCGCTCGACCGGGTCGTGCTCCGCCATGACGTGCGGATCAGGGGTCATCAGCTCGGAGACCGGCCGGTCGAGGACATTCTCCGCGCCGATGATACGAAAGAGCACGTCGCGCTCGGTGAAGATGCCCACAAGGCGCGGTGGATCGCCATCGCCGGTCAGCAGCGCCACTCCGGTGTGCCGTTCGCGCATCCTCTCGATGACCCGTCGTACCGGTGTCGCCTGATCGAGCAACACCGGCTCCGACAACCCGAGTGCGGTGACATCGACCTGTTGCACGCTCTTGTCAATCGGCATGTTTGTCTCTCCCGTGCGTGGCTGGGAGGAGCGGCGCGCCCCTCCCAAGGCTACGCACATCGGTCACGGTAACGCGGCCGCGACGCCGGCGCAGTCCGGCGCGGCGAGCCGATGCCGTCCGGTTGGCGCGAGCGGCGTCGATGACGATCACCGGCCGAAGATGCCAACCGATTCGTTATGCCAGAATGTGTCGGCAAACCGCTGCCCGGGAGCGTTCAACGTGCTGAGCTGGAAGGGCGTTCGCAAGACCGTCAAGCGTGTCGTACCGCTCACGCTGGCGGCCGTGTTTCTGCCCAAGACACTGATCTTCTACGCCGTGTGCGGGTTGCTCGACGTGTTGCGCAACGGCAAGCCCAAGCTCGCCACGTTCGAGCGCTATTTCTTCGGCAACGGCGTGCTCACGTGGATCCTGTCGCCGTTCAACCTGCTCATGGACGTGCTGACCTTGCCCTACTGGAATCGGGGGGTCTACGAGCTGTCCGATCTGCCGCCGGCCTACCGCGAGGAGATCAAAGGGCTGCTCGAGACCGCGCGCGACAGCGACTTGGTGGAGCGGCTGGCGGAGAAGGTCGGCGACCAGGCGCGCGCCATGGTCTTCTTCAAGTGGTACGGCAAGAACCTGGAGACCTCGGTCGAGGTCCCCAGGTTCCACCGCAGCTACAGGTACGTCCGTACGATCGGGGTCTCGGTGTTCAACAAGAGGCAGGAGACCTCGGAGCACTTCGGGCCGCTGCGCGTGACATTGCGGTTGCTGTACAACATCAACGACATCGAAGAGGAGTCCGCCTACAT
>JASFRZ010000281.1:0-6797 GCA_050114655.1 Acidobacteriota bacterium | reverse complement strand
GGGCTCGTCGGCCGCGGCGGTGTTCGGCATCGCCGGCGTCGTCGGCGTGTTGATCGGCGTTCTGTCCATCGCGCAGGGCTTCCGCGCCGCCCTCGAGACCGCCGGCTCCGACGACATGGCCATCGTGCTGCGCAGCGGCTCGACCTCCGAGATGGTCTCCGGCCTGTCGCGCGACGACATCCTGGTGGTGGCCGACACCCCGGGGATAGCGCGTGACGCCGACGGCGCGCTGTCGTCGGCCGAGCTGTTCGTCATCATCGACCTGCCCAAGCGCTCCACCGGGACCACCGCCAACGTACCGCTGCGCGGCATCGGGGATAAGGCCTTCGACGTCCGCGGTGACGTGGAGATCGTCGCGGGACGCATGTTCGAGTGGGGCCGCAACGAGGTCATCGTGGGGGTCGGCGCGGCGCAGGAGTTCGCCGGACTGGACCTCGGCGGCAGCCTCGAGGTGGCCAACGACGAGTGGCAAATCGTTGGGCTGTTCGCCGCCGGCGGCGGCATTTCGGAGTCGGAGATCTGGACCGACGCGCGCATCCTGCAGTCGGCGTACCGGCGCGGCGACTCCTATCAGGCGGTCTACACGCGGCTGAGCGCGCCCGAGGCGTTCACCGTGTTCAAGGACGAGCTCGACACCGACCCGCGCGTCAACCTGAGCGTGCAACGCTCGACGGATTACTACTCCGAGCAATCGACAATGGTCACCAACCTGATCACCGTGGTGGGCTTCCTGATCGCCGGGTTGATGGCGCTCGGGGCGGTGTTCGGGGCGGTCAACACGATGTACTCGGCGGTCTCGGCGCGTACCCGAGAGATCGCCACCCTGCGTGCCCTCGGCTTCAAGAACGGCCCGGTAATCGTCTCGGTGATGTTCGAATCGCTCCTGCTGGCGCTCACCGGCAGCCTGATCGGCGGCGCCGCCGCGTGGCTGATCTTCGACGGCACGCGCGCGGCGACGATGAACTTCCAGAGCTTCTCGCAGGTGACCTTCGCCTTCCGCGTCACCCCGCAGCTGCTGGTGATGGGCGCGTTCATCGCGGTGCTGATCGGCCTGATCGGCGGGCTGTTCCCCGCCATCCGTGCGGCGCGTCTGCCCATCGCGGTAGGGTTGAGAGAGGGTTAGCCCACTCCCCCCTGCCCCGGCCAAGGCCATGGTCAGCCCCTTCGCCAACAGCTTCCGGCCCCGCTCGTTCCGGCCCCACTTGCCCATCGTGCTGCTCGCACTGGCGTGCCTCGCCGCCTCCGGGGGCAGTGCGGTAGCGGGCTCTGCTCGCTGGGCCCAGCAGCCGCCACGCCGCAACCTGCTGCTGATCACGCTCGATACGCTGCGCGCCGACCGCATCGGCGCCTACGGCGGCACGGCGGTCGCCACACCGGCGCTCGACCGGCTCGCCGCCGAGGGAGTACGCTTCGACGAGGCCACCACCACTGCACCGCTCACTCTTCCGGCGCACGCGTCGATCCTCACCGGGCAGAACCCCTACCGTCACGGCGTGCGCGACAACGCCAACTTCCGCCTCGCTTCGGAGGCGCTCACCCTCACCGAGCTGCTCGCCGGCGCCGGCTGGGACACCGGCGGCTTCATCGGCTCGTGGGTGCTCAACGCCGACACCGGCATCGCGCAGGGCTTCGACGAGTTCACCCGCTTCGACGCCGACACCGTGCGCACCCTCACCAGCCCGGGTTACGAGGCGCAGCGTCGCGGGGAGCAGGTGCTCGCCGACGCGCTGCCGTGGATTCTCAGCAGCAGCGGACCGTTTTTCGCCTGGGTGCACCTGTTCGATCCCCACCTGCCCTACGAACCGCCGCCGCCGTACGACACCCGCTACCCCGACAGCCCGTATGACGGCGAGGTGGCGTACACCGACGAGGTCGTCGGCAACCTGATGCGCTCGCTGACCACCGCCGGCCTCTCCGGCAACACCATCGTCGCGGTCGTTGCCGACCATGGCGAGGGACTGGGCGATCACGGCGAGCAGCGCCACTCGTTCTTCCTGTACGACGAGGTCACCCGCGTCCCGATGCTGCTGCGCGGCCCCGGGGTACCGCGCGGCGTGGTGGTCGAAGGCCAGGTGAGCGTGGTCGATCTGCTGCCGACGCTGCTCGGCTTGCTCGGCGTGGAAGACCCGCGCGCCGCCGCCCGCGACGGCGTCGATTTGCGCCCGCTGATCGCCGAGCCGCGGGCCCCGGGCCATGCGGCCTATTCGGAGACCATCATCCCGCTGGTCGAGTTCGGGTGGAGCGAGCTGCGCGCGTTGCGCGACGGCGGTTTCAAGTACATCGCCGCACCGCGCCCCGAGCTGTACGACCTACGCACCGACCCGGCCGAGCGCGATGATCTGATGGCGGACGACGGCGCGACAGCGAGCGCCGCGCAGATTGCGCGCGCTGACGCGCTCGCCCTGCGCCTCGCCGAGATGGTCGCCGGCGACGACGTCGACGCCATCGCCCGGGGCGAGCGCGCGGTCACTCCACAACGTCTCGCGCAACTGCGCGCCCTCGGCTACCTCGGCGGCAGCGGCGTAGCGACGCCGAGCCGCGACGACCCCAAGGATCACGTGACGCTGTTCGAGAGCTTTCAGGACGGAGTGCGCGACGCCGGCCTGGCGCTGCAGGCGGGCGACTGGGCAGCCGCCGGGCGCGCCATCGACGAACTCGAGGCGCTGCTGCCGGAGCACCACCTGGTGTCGTATTACCGCGGTCGCCTGCTGTTGCTGCAGGGCGACCCGGAGGCAGCAATCGCACCGTTGGAACGGAGCAGGGAGCTCTCTCCGGCGCATGCGTCCAGTTACGTCGACCTGGCGGCGGCCTACCGGCTGGCGGGGCACACCGAGGAATCGCGCAAACTGCTACTTGAGGCGATGGGGACCTTTCCGAACCTCATCGTTTTCCCCCTGCTACTGGGGTCCCACTACCACCAGGATGGCCTGCTCGACGAGGCGCTCGACGCCTACCTGACCGCGCAGACGATCGACTGGCGCAACCCCGCCCTGCTGCGCAACCTCGGCCAGCTGTACTTCCTGCGCGGCGAGTACGCCGATTCGGCGGCCACCTACAGGGTCCTCGTCGAGGTCCTGCCGCGCGACGTCGACGCCCGCTTACGCTACGGGCTGGCCCTCGAGGGAGCCGGAGCGCTGGTCGACGCGGCCGGCGCGCTCGACGCCGCGCTCGAGCTCGCGCCGGACAACGCCGAGGTGTTGTTCCACCGCGCCCGCGTGGCGGCCAAAGCCGGTAATCGCGAGGCCGCCATTGCCCTGCTGCAGCGCGCGCTGCAGATCGCTCCCGACTACGAAGAGGCCCGCGAGGCGCTCCGCGCGCTGCAACGTTGAGGGTCGAGCCGTTTCCCGGCGAGCACTCGTGCAGTCTGCGCCGGCAGCCCGCCGTGGAAGCGTGAAGATTCCGCTGCGCTAGACGCGGCCGGTGATGTAGGCCTCGAGCTGGCGGATCATCTCCTCCTGCGTGGTCATGATCGACTTGACCACGTCGCCGATCGACACCAGGCCGACCAGTTGGCCTCCTTCGACCACCGGCAGATGGCGCACGCGCTCGTTGGTCATCAGGCCCATGCAATCCTTCATCGAGTGGCTGCTACTCACCGTCGCCACGACGTCGGTCATGATCTCGCGTACCGGCGTGTCGTGTCCTCGCTTGCCGGCGAGCTCCAGCTTGCGGGCGTAATCGCGCTCGGAAAAGATGCCGACGATACGGTCGTTGTCGAGCACGACCAGGGCGCCGATGTTCCTTTCGGCCATCAGCTCGAGGGCTTCGTACACGGTCGCACCGGGCGGCACGGTGTAGACGTCGCGACCCTTGTCATCGAGAACATCGTGGACAAATCGCTCATTCATGGTGCAAAGGTTTACCGCGCTGGCCCGCCGCACCGCAATACGCCCGGCCGCAGACCGGGGCTCGAGCTGCCGGCTTGCCGCCGGCCGGGAAGCGGTCGTGGATCGAAGCGCTCAGGTGCCACGCCGGCGGCGCAGGTCGCGTGCCACCACGACCACCACGGTGAGCAGGGACGTCACGCCGACGCCGATCAGCAGCGGCAGCAGCCACCAGGCATCGAGGTAGAACCGCAGCGGCACGAACAGAAACACCGGTGCCCACGCCAGCACTACCCAGGCCCAGATCCACAGCGCGATGAAGCGCAGCGCCGCCCATCCCCACAGCGCCAGAAAGAACAGGATGACCCAGCGGCGGGGCCACGGCGCGATGCCGCGCACGCGGTAGTACTCCGGCCCCAGCAGCGCCAGCCAACCGAGCACCGCGACGCCGATGATCGCCCAGGCGCTCCACAACGCCGGGCGATGGTCGCGGATCCAACCTTCCACGCGGACGCGTTCGATCATCCGCGCAGGGTACGCAATGGCGCGCGGCAATGCGACCGCAATGATCTTCGCGCGCCCGGCGCGCGTCGCCGGCCGCGCGCAGCCGGCGCGATCACCTCTCGAACAGGCTGTCCGTCGGTAGCCCCTGCTTCTCGAGCAGCTCGTAGGCGTGCGTGCGGTAGGCGTCCTTGAGCGCGGCGAGCAGCTCGCGGCCGGTATGTAGAAACGCCGGGTAATCGAAGTTGTGCAGCTCGGGGAGATGACGATCGACCAGGAACGCGCGGCGGCGCGCGTACTCCTCCAGCAGCTCGGCAAGCTCCGGGTCCTCGAACACGCGCAGCCGGGCCTCCAACTCGATGAGCTTGCCGAACGCTGAACCCTGCACGCCGTGCGCCAGGCCGATATCCGAGAGATCCTCGCGCGCGGACACCGCGGTAAACATCGCCAGCGACATGAGCGCCTCGACGATCATCGCCTGCGAGGCGCACGCCTCGAACAGGAAGCCCTCGCCGGCGAGCTCCTCGACGCGCTCTTCGGATGTGATGATGCGGTCTTCGGCGTCGCCGAAGACCAGCTTCATGCTTGATACCAGCGCCACTCGCTCGTCCCCTGGCACGCAACCGCCCGCCGCCCCGTCAGGGACGGCGGGCAAGTTTCGGTGTAGCGAGAGTTGCCCCCTTGCGGGCTCCAGAGTGTCCCCAGGCTCTCGCGCCCCTCAAGCAATTACGGATTTATACTTAGTCTCCAACGCAACCGTCAACGGGAGCAGCAATCTTTTTCCCCCGATCCCATGATCAGGAGCGCCGGAGGCTTGCGATTCATCCTGCGCCGATAGCCGCCAGCGAGCCTCCGGATTGCTACACTTACCCTCCCTAGCCGAGGTGGCGGAATTGGCAGACGCGCCGGACTCAAAATCCGGTACCCGCAAGGGTGTGAGGGTTCGAGTCCCTCCCTCGGTATTTGTTTCTCCGGCGATCCTCTACCACGCGCTCAAGGTGCGGCGCCTCAGACAGAGGCTGTCGCTCGACGGCCTCTCAAGAGGGGGAAGAATTCAGCGTGGGTCAGTGGGCGTCCTCGTCGGAGGTTGGCGCCAGCGGATCGGGTTTCGAGATTTGTATTCCCTGACGTGTGAGCCTCGCCAACTCCTCGTCCAGTGTGATGTCCGGAATGGCTCCCTCTGCGATCAATTCCGCATGCACCTTCCGGAAATTGTCGGTCAGTCCGATGCTCTCGAGCCCCAGGTCTACGTCCAGGTCGTAGATGAGCGCGGGCTGTTGAGGATAGCCGGACAGCTCCAACGTGCCGACTTTCACTCCGCTGGCTCCGGGGTAAACGCTGATGCCCGAGTTGTACTGGTTACCGGCCAGGTTCATGTCAGAGCGCGGAAAGAAGACACGGGCGATCTCATGCCCGGTCTCGAGACCTTTCAACTGGAATCCATTCGGCTCTTCGGCTGTGCCGCCCATCGTGTACGGATCGAGAATCACGAGAACAGCTCGCCGTCGCGCGTTGCTTGTCCCCGCTGCGTAGATTTCCTTTCTTCCGTCGCCGTCAACGTCCACCACCTCCAGAGCGGCTTCGGTTTGTCCGATGTGGCCCGGGTGCCAGTACTCTGAGATCAGGCGGCCATCCGCGTCGAGAAACGCAAGCTGCGTAGGCTCGGAAATGTAATGAAGGTTGGATGTGATCACCCCTCGCCGACCTTCACCCAGATCGACGACTTCAAAGTACGCAACGTGATAGACGTTATCGAACGCTTGGTTGTCGTTCTCGACGTCCCCACCCGGCCGAAAGCTCCAGAGCTTCTCACCTTCAGCCGAGTAACAGATCAGATCGTCGGGCACCGTTGAGCCTGGTGACCGGCGAGGAAACAGAACTTCCACGTTGCCGTCTCCGTGCAGATCAGAGATCGAAGGCCGAATCGCCATAGCGTTGTAGGTCGGAGCGTGCAGCCCAAGCTCGAAGTGTTTTCGCCATAACTCCTCGCCCGCTTCATTCTCGACGATAAGCTCGTCCGCCCTTACGAACGCGCGCGTCGGTGTCCGCGAACCGCCCATCTCGACACCGGATCGGCCTACCGTCAGGAGACCAACCCAGACGCCGAGGGCCATCGCGGCGATCACCACCAAGGCCAACATCCGCAGCGTCCACGGCAAGACGATGACAGACGCCGCGGCGGACACATGCTCCCCGCCGGCCCCTTCGACCTGCCGCGGGTCATCGCTGTGAAGTCGACCCGCTAGCCACGCCTCGCATTCATCAACGCGCATGTAAACGCGGCCACGTGGTCCCGGCATGCGCCTGACCGGCAGTCCGCGGCTCTTTTCCCAGAGTTGGGCGGTCCGCACTGTCACGTCGAGGTGACTGGCGATCTCCTTCCAGGAGGTCAATACCTGGGTCTCTTCGGTCTGCATCGGCTCCCTCGATCCCCTGCTTCTCACTAGTGGATCCGATGGCACAGAACGGCTC
>JASFRZ010000280.1:0-6846 GCA_050114655.1 Acidobacteriota bacterium | reverse complement strand
GCAACGGTCGCCGGGGCGTCATCTACACGATCGCGCCCTCGCCGCTCGACATCGATCTCATCTGGGTGGGCACCGACGACGGCTGGATCCACGTGAGCGCCGACGGTGGCGGCAACTGGCGCAACGTCACCCCGCCGGCCGTCACGGCGTGGAGCCGCATCACCACGGTGGAGGCATCGCACTTCGACCGCGACACTGCCTGGGCGAGCGTCGATCGCCACCAGCTGCAGGACTTCGACCCCTACATCTATCGCACCCGGGATGGCGGTGCCTCCTGGCAGGCGATCAACGAAGGGCTCCCTGCGGGCGTTTACGCGCATGTCGTCAAGGAGGACCCGATGCGCCGGGGGCTACTGTTTGCCGGCACCGAGCGCGGCGTGTTCGTTTCCTTCGACGCCGGCGACCACTGGCAGACGCTGCAGCTCGACCTGCCGGTCACCTCGATGCGTGATTTCGAGGTCTACGGCAACGACCTGATCGTCGCCACCCACGGGCGAGGCTTCTGGGTGATCGACGACATCTCACCGCTGCGCCAGCTCACCGACGACATCGCGACGGCGGACGCCCACCTGTTCAAGCCCGCCGACGTGGTGGACTACCAGCAGGGCGGCGACAACGGCACACCCTTCCAGAAGGGCGAGCCGCAGGCCGAGAATCCACCGGAAGGTGCGTTCATCTACTACTGGCTGCGCTCGGATGCGAGCGGTCCGGTGACCCTCGAGATTCTCGACGAGCAGGGGCGGGTGCGCCAGACCTTCGGCAGCGAGGCTTCGGCGCAGGCGCGCGGCGGCCGGGGGCGCGGCGGCGGCCGCGGCATCCCCAACACCTCGCCGTTGTGGCGCCCCGAGCCGGAGCCCTTCGCGGCCACCGCCGGTATGCACCGCGTGGTGTGGAACTCGCACGGCGGCGGTGGGCGCGGCTTCGGCGGCGGGCGGGGCGGTCGCGGTGGCTCGCAGCCGTCACCGACCGGGACCTTCACCGCTCGCCTGACCGTCGGCGGGCAAACCTACAGCGAGAGCTTCACGATCCAGGCCGATCCCCGCACGCGCTGACCTGTGGGGTCGTCACTGCCGCGGCGGTGTGGCGTCCTGGAACCGGGACCCCACCCTCTGTCGGGCGGACCCGCGACGCGAAAAGCAGTCCGGGCTATCCTCCTCCCGTACGTCCACGTCCCCTGACCAGGAGGCCACGCCATGCCGCGTTTCGCCGGCTCGCTCCCTCGACCTTTCCTTTCCCTCGCCGTCGTCGCGGCGCTGCTCGCCGGCGCCTGGGCCACTCCGGCGCTCGCGCAGGTGCCGATCACCGGCATCAAGAACCCGCCGGTGGAGACACGGAGCTTCGGCGAGCTCGCCGAAGGACCGTACAACCGGCTGGTGATCCAGAACGTCAACGTGTTGCCGGGGCACGGCGGGCCGTCGGTGGGGATCTACGACATCCTGATCGAAGGCAACGTGATCACCGAGATGCGCCGCTTCGATCCCTACATGCCCGCCGATGAGCGCCGCCACCTCGAGGGCGACCGGGTGATCGACGGCACCGGTAAGTGGGTGATGCCGGGGCTGATCAACCTGCACCTGCATCTGCGCCAGGAGCCGCTGCCGCTGGAGTACGTCTACCTGATGCAGCTCGCCACCGGCGTCACTACCCTCGGGCCGGCCTCCGACCGCGGCCTCGACGAGGCCATGACCGAGGCGGAAGGGGCGGCGCGCAACGAGATCCTCGCGCCGCGCATGTTCCCGCTGTGGACCTGGGGCGGCGGCATCAGCGGCTACAGCCGCGAGCAGCTCGAGGACCCGGAAATGGCGCCGGAGATCGCGCAGGCGATGGTCGCCGCCGGGGCGCGTCAGGTCTACCTCAACTCGCTGTGCTGGAACCGCGAGCTGTTCGGCGCCGCGGCGCGTGCGGTCACCGCCGCCGGCGGCATCACCGCGGTGCACGTGCAGCCGTCGTCGCTCGCCGAGGTCAACGCGCTGGTGGCCGCCGAGGAAGGCGTCACCATGATCGTGCACCACTACGGCTACGCCGAGTCGGCGCTCGATCGCACCGTTCCCGACTACCCGCGCGACTACGACTACTTCAACGAGAACGAGCGCTTCCGCGAGGCCGCCAAGGTATGGGAAGAGGTCGGCCGCAATCCCGAGACCCGGGAACGCCTGCTCAACGAGGTGGTCGACCGGCTGGTCGCCTCGGGCGTGGTGATGCAGCCCAACCGGGCGACGTATGAGGCCAACCGCAACATCCTCGCCGGCATGGGCTGGCCGTGGCACGAGAAGTACACCCACCAGGCGCTGTGGGACATGCACCTGCCCAACCCGCTCAACCACGCTGCCTTCCAGTACGACTGGACCTCGGACGACGAGTACTACTGGCAGTACATGTACAACCTGTGGGGTGAGCTGATCTACGAGTTCAACAAGCGCGGCGGCATGGTGGCGTTCGGCACCGATGACAACTACCAGTGGTCGACCGGCGGCTTCGGCAACGTACGCGAGCTGCAGCTCATGCGCGAGACCGGCATGCACAGCCTCGAGGTGCTGCGCACCGCCAACCTCAACTCCGCCAAGCTGCTCATGGAGGACGACCACCTCGGGCTGGTCCACGAGGGCTATCTCGCCGATCTGCTGGTGGTCGACGGCAACCCGGCGGAGAACCTGCGCTACCTCTACCCGTTCGGTGCCATCCGCATGAACGAGGACCAGACGATGTACCGCACCCAGGGCATCGTCTACACCATCAAGGACGGCGTGGTGGTCGACAACGCCAAGGTGATGGAGCGGGTCGCCGAGTTGGTGGCGGAGTCCAAGGCCAATGCCGGCCCCGACATCGTCAACTCGCCGTTCCTGCCGTTTCCGGAGTGGATGAGCCGGCCGCCGGCCGGCGCTGGCGGTGGAGGCGGCTCGCAGCAGCGCTGATCGCGCCGGCGCGGCGCAGGAGGCACGCGCCGCGCCGGTCTGCTTTCCCGGCGGGGCTATGGGCGTCGCCGGCAGCGGCGAGGACGCTCGAGACTAGTGTTCTGCCCGAGCGGGCTGGTGCTCATCCGCGACGGGCACCGCGCGGCATCCGTTTGCCGGCGGCGAGCGCGCGCAGGCGGGCCAGGTTGCGGCGATCGAGCCGGGTGCCCTCTCCCTTCGGGGTCTCGAGTATGCCCGGCAGCCGGCGCACGCGTGGGTCCTGCAGCAGGTGACGGAAGCCGGCGTCGCCGATGGTGCCGTCGCCGATGCCGCGGTGACGATCGAGGCGCGAGCCGGCGGCGCCGGCGGAGTCGTTGAGGTGAATGAGGTGGATGCGCTCGAAGCCGATCGTCTCTTCGATGAGCTCGAGCGCCGCGGCGACGCGCCGGGCGGAATCGAGTGCGTGACCTGCAGCGTGCAGGTGACAGGAATCGAGGCACACGCCGAGGAGCTCGGGGGCGAAGCGCTGCAGCAACCAGGCGATCTCCTCGTGCCGGCCACCGATCGTCGTGCCCTGACCGGCGGTCACCTCCAGCAGCACCCGACAGCGGTCGATCGGTAACCGGTCGAGCGCCCGGGCGATGCGATTCAGACCGGCTTCGACGCCGATGCCGAGGTGCGCGCCCGGGTGGATCACCAGCCCTTCGAGGCCGAGGCGGGCACAGCGGCCCAACTCGACGGCGCAGCAGCGGATGCTGCGCTCCCGCACCGAGGTGTGCGGCGACGCCAGATTGACCAGGTAGCAGCCGTGGGCGAAGGCCGCGCCGAGGCCGTGCTCCCGGTGCTGCCGGCGAAAGCCGCTCACCGTGGCATCGGCGAGGCGCCCGGCGCGCCACTGGCGGTTGCTCTTCACGAACACCTGGTAGGTTTCGGCGCCGATTGCTGCGGCGCGCTCGGGGGCGCGATCGATCCCGCCGGCCACCGATACATGTGCCCCGAAGCGCATGCTCAAGCCGCGCTCGCCGGTTGTACGCGGAGCGCCGCTACCGTGTGGTCGTGGCGGCCCGGCGCATCAGCCACCGGTGTGATTTCCCGATCGTGGCCGGGGGACGAACATCGGGGTCGCGGCCGCGTAGGCGGCCCAGGCTTCGCCGTACTTCTCGGCTGCCCACTGCTCGCTCTTGGGGACGGCGTCGAACAGGTACTGCAGCAGGTTGAGGGCAGGGGAGACCCAGGCCCAGGGGTTGCGCGCCAGCAGCGCGAAGCTGACGTAGATCAGAAAATCGCCGAAGTAGTTGGGATGACGGCACAGCGACCACAACCCGGTGCGTAGCAGCGTGCCGCGGCTGTCGGCCCGTTGCTTGAAGCGACGCTTCTGGTAGTCGCCGCCGGCATGGAAGACGGTACCCACAAGGTACACGACGACGGCGAGCAGGTCCTGGCCGCCGAGCGGCCGGGGATCGGAGGCGACGTAGTAGAACGGCAGGCAGTAGCCCAGCCCGACGGCGTGCGCCAGCACGAACGCCAGGCCGAGCTTGGCGCGCGACGGCAGCGCGGCGTCGAGCTTCGACATCGCCGTCGTGTCGGTCCACAGCAGGATGACGCCGTTGAGTCGTAGCAGGTAGAGGGCGGCCATTGCCGTACCGAGCAGCGCGCGTGGGTACAGCGCCGGCGCGTGCCACAGGTACAAACCGATCACCGGGATCATGACGTTGAAGCCGGCGGCGAAGATCAGCCGGGTGCGGCGCGTCGCCCACGCCGCGATCAGGGCGGCGACGAACGACAACTCGACCACGGTGAGGACCTGGACCCACAGGGGCATCGACATGCTCGTTGCCTCCTTTGACGCCGATTCGCTCGACCAAAGGTATTATGTGCGCAGGCAAGGCGGGCTCACACCCTGCCGGCCGGCGGATCCCCACGCATTGTCGAGATTCCGGAGGTAAACATGCTTCGACGCATGCTCACGATCACCCTGACGCTGGCAATCGTCTGCTCGTCCGGCCTGCTGGCCACGGCCGCGCCGCAATCGTCGCAGGCCGACGCCCAGTACCTGTACGAGGGCTACCAGACCTACCGGCAGATGATGGCCGAATCACCCTACCGGGGGATCCCGTGGCAGTACGCCGGGCCGACCAACGTCAGCGGGCGCGGCACCGACATCGCGGTCGCGGATTCCGCGAACGGGCGGCGGGTGTACGTCGGCTACGCCACCAGCGGCGTATGGGTCACCGACGACATGGAGAGCTGGCGGCCGGTGTTCGATCACCAGGCGACCACCAGCATCGGTGACATCGCGGTGGCGCCGTCCGATCCCGACATCATCTACGTAGGCACCGGCGAGGCCAACATCTTCCGCGCCTCGATGGCCGGCGTGGGGGTGTACAAGTCGACCGACGCAGGCCGCACCTGGCACCACATGGGCCTGTCCGATACTCAGACCATCGGTCGCATCGTCGTGCACCCGACCGATCCCGACATCGTCTACGTTGCCGCTTCGGGCCACGAGTGGACCGACAACGAGATGCGGGGCGTCTTCAAGAGCACCGACGGCGGCCTCACCTGGGACAAGGTCTTCTACATCAGCGAGCGTACCGGCGCCAACGACCTGGTGATGGACCCGCGCGATCCCGACACGCTGTACGTGGCGATGTGGCAGCGCATCCGCCGCAAGTGGTCCGACCCGCGCGTCGAGCCCGGCTACGACGAGGGCGGCATCTTCAAAACCACCGACGGCGGGCGCACGTGGACCGACGCCAGCAACGGCCTGGTGGCGCCGGAGTACCGCGGCCGCATCGGCATCGACATCTCGCTGTCCGACCCCGACACGCTGTACGCGCTGGTCGACAACTACGAGATCGGCCGCTACCCCGAGCCCGGCAGCCGCGACGCCTACGGCCGCCTGATGCCCACCGATGCCGGCTTCATCAAGGGCGCCGATGTGTACCGCACCGACGACGGCGGCGCCACCTGGCGGCAAACCAGCCGTTATGACGAGGAGACCACCCAATATCTCAACCGGCACTCCGGTACCTACGGCTGGGTGTTCAGCCAGATCCGCGTCGATCCGGAAGACCCCGAGACGATTTACACCATGGGTCTCGGGCTGAACCGCTCGACCGACGGCGGCCGGACGTTCACCCGCGTGGGCGGTACGCACGGTGACCACCACGGCATGTGGATCGATCCCGGTAATTCGAATGTTCTGTACAACGTGAATGACGGAGGTTTTTACTCCTCCACCGATCGCGGCGAAACCTGGACCTTCGCGGTCAGCGCCGGCGGGGCGCAGTTTTACAACATCACCCTCGATACCACCAGCGACCCGATGTGGGCCTACGGTTCGATCCAGGACCATGGCTCGTTCCGCGGGCAGATCGACCTGAGCCGTGGCCGTGACAGCATTCCTGCCCAGCAGTGGGAGGGGGCGCCGGGCGGCGAGGGCTCCAACCACGCCGTCGATCCGGAGAACCCGAACATCGTCTACTCGCACGGCTTCTACGGTAACTTCAGCCGCACGGACCTCGCCGCGGTGCGCGAGGGCGGCCGCGGAGGGCGCGGCGGCGGCCGCGGGCGCGGCGTCGCCACGGACATCGAGCCCGAGGACCCCGACGAGGAGCTGCGCGCCCAGTGGATGGCGCCGATCATCATCTCGCCGCACGATCACAGCGTCATCTATGCCGGCTACCAGTACATCTACAAGTCAGAGAACATGGGCGACGACTTCGAGCGCATCAGCCCGGACCTGACGGACAACGACCCCACGGAGATGGGGGAGAACCCCTCGGCGATCCCCTACCAGACGATCGTCGCGCTGGCCGAGTCTCCGGTACGGCAGGGTCTCATCTACGTCGGCTCGGACGACGGTCGCATTCACACGACGATCGACGGCTCCGAGTGGCTCGAGATCACCGACCGCATCCCGGTGCGCCGCTGGGTGTCGCGCATCGAGCCA
>JASFRZ010000279.1:0-6874 GCA_050114655.1 Acidobacteriota bacterium | reverse complement strand
CAGGAACGCGCTTTCCTCGACTCCGCGCACCGAGTGGCGCTCGCCGCCGGCGAAGACCACCGAGCAGCCCTTGGCGACGCGGCGCTCGCTGCCCCCGCTGATGAAGTTGATCTCGCCGTCCAGCACGACGAGCATGGCCGATGCTGGCGCCGCGTGCTCGCCGAGCTCCACACCGGCGTTGATCATCACCACGGTGGCGGTCAGATCAGGCCCTTTCACCACGGTCTGCGCCGAGCGCCCGTTCTTGACGTACTCTTCGCTGTCGCGCAGGCGCAACGTCACCGCCTCCAGGTCGAACGACTCGACCTTCGCCTCGTTGATCTCGATCGGCTTGTTCATGCCGCCTCCTGTCGCGTCCTCGGTATAGGTTCCGTCGCCATGGGATGATATCGGGGATCGCTCGCTGCAACCGGGAGGCCCCGATGAGTGGAAAGTTCCTATTCTCGATCCCTGCCCTTCGCCCCGGGATCCGTGTCGCCGCCGCGTTGCTCGCCGTGCTGGCGGCCGGCGCGCCGCTGCCGGTGATCGCGCAGCAGGACGACGGACACGGCGCCGACATCGAGCGCTACCCCGATGACGCGGTGACGCAGGGCAGCGTGACGATCGATGGAGCGGTCGTCGAGTACAACGCTCGCGCCGGCACGCTGCCGCTGACCGACGATGCGGGAAACACCCTGGCCAACGTCTTCTACATCGCCTACACGAAGAACGGCGTGGACGATGTTGCGCAGCGACCGCTGCTGTTCTCCTTCAACGGCGGCCCGGGTTCGGCATCGCTGTGGATGCACATCGGTCTGCTCGGCCCGCGACGCGTGCAGCTCGGCCCCGGAGGCGGCGTGATGCGTGACCACTCGCGGGCGCGGCTTGCTCCCCCCAGCCGCATGACCGAAAACGAATACTCGATGCTCGATGTCGCCGACCTGGTCTTCATCGACCCGGTGTCCACCGGCTACAGTCGCGCGCTCCCCGGGGTCGACGCGAGTCGCTTCCACGGTTTCGCCGAAGACATCTCCGCAGTGGCCGAGTTCATCCGCCTGTACGTGTCGCGCAACGACCGCTGGAGCTCACCGAAGTTCATCATCGGCGAGAGCTACGGCACGCGCCGCGCCGCGGGGCTGTCCGCGGCGCTGCAGGGCGGCATGGGCATGGACCTCAATGGTCTGATCCTGGTGTCGGCCGGATCGATCGGCGAGCAGTTCGGTAATTTCGGCATCCTGCAGTACGCGCTGGTCATCCCGCATGCCGCCGCCACCGCCTGGTACCACCACCGGCTGCCCGACGACCTGCAATCCCTTCCGCTGCGTGATTTCCTCGACGAGGTCGAGGAGTTCGCGCTCGACGAATACGCCCTCGCCCTGCTGGCCGGCAACAAGCTGAACGAGCAGGCGCGCGCCGACATCATCGCCAGGGTGGCGCGCTATACCGGCCTGAGCGAAGACTACGTCGACGCCGTGCACTTTCGCATCGACCTCGACCGCTTCCGCAAGGAGCTGTTGCGCGACGAGGGCCTGACCGTGGGGCGCCTCGATTCGCGCTTCACCGGCAACGACTACGATTCCGGCGGCGAAACCTACGAGTACGACGCCGCGATGGCAGCGATCCGCGGTCCGTTCACGCAGACCTTCAACGCCTACGTGCGGGACGAACTCGGCTACCGCTCTGATCTCGACTACGCCGTCTCCGGCGACGTGCGGCCGTGGAACGACCCTCCACCGGGGATGAACCTGCTCGAAAGCCTGCGCAGCGCGATGGCGCAGAATCCCCACCTGTACGTGATGATCGCCGACGGCATCTACGACAAGCTGTATTTCTGGCCGGAGTTCACCTTCTCGCAGTTCGACTTCACCGATCTGCGGAAGCGAGTGACGATCAACACCTACGAGGCGGGTCATATGATGTATATCGACCCGGCGTCCCTGGCGCAGATGAAGGCCGACATGATGGCCTTCGTCGATCGCGCCCTCGGCCGCTGAACCCATAACGGAAAGGAGACGCAGTTCCGTGATCACCAAGGTCGCATTCGTCGCCCACCCGACGAAGAACATGGAGAGCATGAAGCAGTTCTACGGCGAGCACCTCGGCCTCGAGCAGAGCGCCGACATCGCCAACATGTGGTGCGAGTTCGTCGCCCCTGATGGCAAGACCGTCGCCCTCGACACCTTTTCGGCGCAGAGCCCCGACGCCACCCCCTACATGGCACTGGAGACCGACGACATCGAGGGGGACCTGCAACGCCTCAAGAACGTCGGCGTGACCGTGGTCCGCGACCTGTGGGCCAACAACAACGAAGAGGGCCGAGAGGTCTGCAAGATGGCACTGGTGGCCGATCCTGACGGCAACCCGGTGATGCTGCACCAGACCGCCGACTGGCGTCTGCACGGCTAGGCAGATGCCGCTCCGACCAGCGGGAGCGATCACGGCACTGCTGCTGGTCGTCGCCACCGCGGCAACCCCAGGGCGCGCGCAGCTCGTGCACGCCGGCGTCATCGACGTCTTTCTGCTCGGCCGCGAGATCGGCGCCGAGCAGTACGAGCTGCGCCGCGATCCCGGCGGACTGAACCTGACCGATTCGTTCGGCTTCACCGACCGCGGCGGCGAGGTGGCGCTGAAGAGCACCCTCACGCTCGCCGATGACCTGACGCCGCGCCGCCTGCGCGCCGTCGGGCGCACCTACCGCTTCCTGCGCGTCGACGTCGACGTCACGGTCGCCGACGGCGTCGCCACGGTCGACAACCTCGGCGACAGCGCGCGCGTCGAGCTGCCGCCCCGCTTCTTCACGCTGCCGGGCTACGCCCCGCTGGCCGGGCAGGCGCTGCTGATCGACTACTGGCAGCGGCATGGCCGGCCGTCCTCTCTCCCGCTGCTGCCCGGGGCACCCACCCACGATATCCACATCGAGGACCGCGGCCGCGACACCATCACCGTCGGCGGCGCCGAAGTCACTTTGCACCGCTACGTCGTCGACGGCGTCGCCTGGGGGCGCGAGGTGGTGTGGCTCGACGCCGACGGCCGCCTGGCCGCCATCTTCACGCGCGCCAACATCCTGCCGCTCGACGGCGTGCGCGCCGATCTCGCCACCGCCCGCCCCACGCTCGAGGCGCTGGCGATGGACGAGTACATGTACCAGCTGCAGCGCATGTCGGAGTCGCTGGTACCGCGGGCGCGCGACGACTTCGCCCTGGTCGGCGCGCGGCTCATCGACGGCACGGAGGACGGTGTCATCGACGACGCCGTAGTGCTGGTGCGCGACGGGCGCATCGCCGCGGCGGGCGCGCGCGCGAGCACCGTGGTCCCGGACCACATCGAGCGCATTGACGTCGGCGGCGCCACTATCGTGCCCGGCCTTTGGGACATGCACGCCCACGCCGCGCAGATCGAGTGGGCGCCCGCCTACCTCGCCGCCGGCGTGACAACAGCACGCGACATGGGCGGTACTTTCGCCTTTCTCACCGCGTTCCGCGACACGCTGGCGAGCGGTCGCGGCGTCGGCCCGCGCATGCTGCTCGCCGGTCTGGTCGACGGTACCCACGACAACGCCTTCGGCGCGATCACCGCGGCGACGCCCGAAGAGGGCCGCGCGGTCGTCGAGCGCTACCACGCCGCCGGCTTCCAGCAGATGAAGCTGTACACCTACCTACAGCCCGCCGTCGTGCGCGCCGTCTCCGCCCGTGCCCACGAGCTCGGCATGACGGTGACCGGCCACATCCCGCGCGCGCTGTCACTGCCCGAGGCGCTCGACGTCGGCATGGACCAGGTGGCGCACCTGCCGCTGCGCGGCGATCCCTCGTCGCCGCAGGCGGAGGAGATCATCGAGGCGCTACGCAGCCACGGCGCCGCGGTCGATCCCACCGTGTCCTGGGGCGAGCTGCTCGGCCGCTCGCGGCAGACGCCGATTGCCGACTTCCAGCCCGGCATCCTCGGCGCGCCCTGGGCGATCGCCGCGGCCTACGACAGCGTGCGCAACGAGGCCACGCCGGAGGAGGTCGCTGAGCGCCTGAGCGGCAGCCTCGCCGGCGTGCGCGCGCTGTACGACGCCGGCATTCCGATCCTCGCCGGCACCGACTACGGCGTGCCGGCGCACAGCCTGCACCGCGAGCTCGAGCTCTATGTCATGGCCGGGCTGACCCCGCTCGAGGCGCTGCGTGCCGCCTCCGCCGTGCCCGCGCAGGTGATGGGCCTGGCCGACGACGCCGGCACCATCGCGCCGGGCAAACGCGCCGACCTGCTGGTGCTCGACGGCAACCCGCTCGAGGACATCTCCGCCGTGCGCAACGGCCGCTGGGTGGTGGCCGACGGCGTCATGTACGCTTGTGATCCCTTCTGGGAGCTCGCGGGCTTTCGCCCGCTCCATTGACTGTCAACCATCCTCAACGGTCCGCCATGAAGATCGCTTCGCGCGTCGCCCTGCTGCTCTCTTGCCTCGCCCTGGTCCTGCTGGTGTCCCCGGCGCTGATCGACGCCGCGGCGGCCGCCGCGCCCGTTCCCCAGGCGCCGGCCGCCGACCACCCACTGGCCCGCGACCTGCGCTGGCGCAACATCGGCCCGGCCAACATGAGCGGACGCATCGCGGCCGTCGAGGCGCTGTCGACCGATTATCGCCACGTGCTCGTGGCGTCAGCCTCGGGCGGGGTATTCAAGTCGACCAACGCGGGCATCACCTGGGAGGCGATCTTCGACAACTCGGACGGCGCCGGCTCGATCGGCGCGGTGGCGATGTTCGAGCCCGACCCCGACATCATCTGGGTGGGCACCGGCGAGGCGGTCAACCGCAACTCCAGCGGCTGGGGCAACGGTCTGTACAAGACCACCGACGGCGGGCGCACCTGGCAGAACGTCGGGCTGCGCGACACCGGTCACATCGCCGAGATCGCCCTGCATCCGACCGACCCCGACATCGCCTACGTCGCCTCCCCCGGCCACCTGTGGGGTTACTCCGGCGATCGCGGCCTGTTCAAGACCACCGATGGAGGAGCAACCTGGGTGAAGTTGGGCACCGACCTCCCCGTGATCGACCAGAGCCAGGGTGGCGGGGGCCGGGCGGGCGGGAATCAAATGAATCAGGGAGGTGGCCTACCGAATGACAGCAGGACCGGCGCCACCGAGATCATCATGGACCCGCGCAATCCCGACGTCCTGTTCGCCGGTATGTACCACCGCCTGCGCCAGCCGGCGACGATGTACTCCGGCGGCCCGAACGGCGGCATCTTCAAGAGCGAGGACGCCGGCGCCACCTGGCGGCGGCTGAGCAACGGATTGGCCGCCGGCGAGTCCGGCATGATCGACATCTCGATCCACCTGGCGAACCCCGACATCATGGTGGCGGCCTACGAGGCGGACGAGAGGATTCCGTACGACGAGAACGTCCCCACCTGGGAGCAGACGCCGGGCACCGGCATCTACATCTCCGAGGACGCCGGCGAGAGCTGGCGCTGGATCCTGCGCACCCACACGCGGCCCTTCTATCACGGCCAGGTGCAGATCGATCCCAACGACCCGGACCGCATCTTCTCGGTTGGGCGCGAGTTCCAGGTCTCGCTCGATCGCGGCCGCACCTGGCGCAACAAGTGGTGGGGCGGCGGCGGCGACGACCACGACTTCTGGATGGCGCCGTACGACTCGAAGATCTTCTACACCGCCACCGACCAGGGCGCCTACCTGACGGTCGATGACGGGCAGACGGTGCTCGGCCTCGACAACATGGCGATCGGCCAGTACTACAAGGTGGGCGTCGACATGCGCGATCCCTACTGGGTCGGCGGCGGTCTGCAGGACAACGCGCTGTGGATCGGGCCGAGCAACTCGCGCGAGACGCTCGGCATCCTCAACATGCACAACACCTGGCTCGGCGAGGGCGACGGCTTCGCGCTGCTGGTCGATCCGACCGACTATCGCACCGTCTACCTGGTCAATCACGTCGGCTTCGCCATGCGCATCAACTTCGAGACCCGCGAACCGAAGTTCATCACCCCGACCCCCGAGACGGTGGTCAACTTCGCCGACTACTCCGACCCCGGCTTCCCGGAGTCGCCGATCGTCTACACCATCGACCCGGGCGAGCACTGGTTTCGCTACGGCCAGCCGCAGCGACCTCTGCTGCCGGCGCAGTTCCGCTTCAACTGGAACAGCCCGCTCACCATGTCGCCGTCCAACCCGCGCACGCTGTACTTCGGCGGCAACTACCTGTTCAAGTCCATCGACCGCGGCGACACCTGGCGCATCATCAGCCCCGACCTGACCACCAACGATCCCGAGCTGCGCAACCCCTCCGGCCAGGGCGGCTTGACCGTCGAGGTCACCGGCGGCGAGAACCACTTCACCATCTTCACCGTGCGCGAATCGCCCCTCGATCCGGCGCTGGTGTGGGCCGGCACCGACGACGGCAACGTGCAGATCACGCGCGACGGCGGGGCGAGCTGGAGCAACGTGCGCGACAACCTGCCGGGGATGTCGGGCGAGTTCTGGGTCAACCGCGTCGAGCCCTCGCACCACCAGGTCGGCCGCGCCTACGTCACGATCGACAACCACCGCCTCGACGACATGGACCCGCACGTGTTCGTCACCGACGACTTCGGCGCCACCTTCCGCGACATCACCGGGAACCTGCCGGACGGCATCGGCTCCTACGTCACGATCGAAGACCCGGTGAACCCGAACCTGCTGTTCGTCGGCACCGAGCTCGGCGTCTACGCCTCCATCACCGGCGGCAACGACTGGTTCAAGCTGTCGACCAACATGCCCAATGTCGCGGCGCGTGATCTGCTCATCCACCCGCGCGATGGCGACCTGATCGCCGGCACGCACGGGCGCAGCATCTGGATCCTCGACGACCTGTCGCCGCTGCGCCAGATGACCGCCGAGGTGCAGGCGTCGAGCG
>JASFRZ010000278.1:0-6911 GCA_050114655.1 Acidobacteriota bacterium | reverse complement strand
CCGGCAATTCGATTGCCGGGAGGCTACTCCTGGCCGCCGCCAGCCGGCTTGGGGCGATCCCGGTATTTCTCCCACAGCTCGGTGTGTTTGCTCGACAGGTCCACCGGGCGCCCGTCGATCCACTCCTGCAGCACGTTGGTGCGGATCTCCAGGATGTCGCCGTCGGTAAGCACCATGCTGGCACTCTTGCCGACCTCGATCGAGCCGAGCTCGTCGTCGACGCCGAGGATCTGAGCGGGGTAGAGGGTGACCGACTTGAGAGCCTCCTCCTTGGGCAACCCGAAACCGGCGGCGACGCCGGCGTGATAGGGCATGTTGCGCAGGTTCGGCCCGTCGCCGCCCTCGCCGCCGGTGCCGGAGATGGCGAACTTCACGCCGGCAGCGTGCAGCTTGGCGGCACGCGAGTAAGCCTCGTCGTAGCCGTCGTCGTTGCGCATCGGCATCGACATGATGCTCTCGATGACCACCGGGACATTCTGCTCGGCGAGGAAATCGGCGACGCGCCAGGCGTCGCCGGAGTCGACGAGCACGACGCGGAAGCCCTGCTCCGCGCCCCAGGCGACGGCGTGCCGGATGGTGGCCACCCCGCTGGTGTGCAGGAACACGGGTACCTCGCCGTTGACCACCGGCATCAGCGCCTCCATGCGTGCATCGGTCGGGTAGCGCGGACCACCCTCGGCCTCGGCCTGCTTGGCCTTGGCGTAGGCACGCACGTCGTCGAGCTGCTCCTCGATACGGGCGAGCTGCTCATCGGCGCGGTCGGCCGCGTTACCGCCGCCGCCACGCCCGCCGAAGCCGCGCCGCCCGCCGCCTGAGCGGTACGAGGGGAACGAGATGTGCAGCGCGGTAGGTGCCACCGCGGTGAGCTGCTCCCACGTCCAGCCGTCGAGCCGCAGCAGGGCGGAGGTGCCCATGATCAGGCCGCCGCCGGGCCGCGTCAGCGCGTGGGTGATGCCGTTGGCGCGCGTCACGGGAATGGCCGCGGCCTCCGGGTTGACCGCCACCTCAGCGCGGATGTTGGAGTTGAAGTCGCCCATCTCGCGCAAGTCGTTGCCTTCCTCGACGCTGCCGATCTCACTCAGGCCGAGCTGGCTGTCGGTGGCGATCATCCCCGGCCACAGATGCTTGCCGGCGGCGTCGATGCGCGTCGCGTCGCTCGGGATCGCGGTGCCCGCGCCGCCGACGGCCGCGATGCGCCCGTTCTCGATCACCACAATGCCGTCTTCGATGTCGGCGCCGCTGACCGTGTGTACCGTGGCACCGACGATGGCGATGGTGCCGGCCTCCGGCATCATGCTGTCGTGGTAGGGGAGCTCGCGGGCGTCGGGGTTGCGCTCGATCTCGGTGCCCTCCGTGCTCTCCGCGCTCTCCATCGCACCGCCGCCGCGACCGCCGCGGGCCCCGCGGCCGCCGCCACCGCTGTCGGAGCGCACCTCGGCGATCATCCGCTCGCGCTCGGCTTCGATGTTGGCGAGCATCTCGCGGTCGACCTCACGGTCGAACATCTTGCGCCCGTCGACGAAGGTCATCTCGACGCGCGAGTAGACCGACAGAGGGTTACCGTTCCAGATTACGAAATCGGCGTCCTTGCCGACCTCCAGCGACCCCATGTGCTCGTCGAGGCCGAGCTGGATCGCCGGGTTGATGGTGACGAACTTGAGCGCCTCCTGTTCGGACAAGCCGCCGTACTTCACCGCCTTGGCGGCCTCGAGGTTCAAGCGCCGGGCGAGGTCGCTATTGTCGCTGTTGAACGAGACCACGACGCCGTCGTCGTGCATGATCGCGCCGTTGTAGGGGATGGCGTCGTAGGCTTCGATTTTGTAGGCCCACCAGTCGGAGAAGGTCGACGCGCCGGCACCGTGCGCGGCGATCTCGTGCGACACCTTGTAGCCTTCGAGGACGTGCTGGAAGGCACCGATCTGGAAGCCGAACTCGTCAGCCAGGCGGATCAGCATCAGGATCTCGTCCTGGCGATAGGAGTGCGAGTGGACCATGCGCTCGCCGTTGAGCACCTCGACCAGCGTCTGCAGCTGCATATCGGTACGCGGCGGCACGCGGCGCTCCTGCTCCTCCTCGGAGAGCGAGTTGTACTCGTCCCACTCGGCCTGGTAGTCCTGCGCGGCGAGAAACGCCGAGCGGATGGTCTGCTCGACGCCCTGGCGGGTGTTGGGATACCGGTTCTGGTTGCGCTTGACGTTCTCGCCGAGGGCGAACTTGATCGTCGGGATGACGTCCTCGATCAGCAGGTCCTCCTGATCATCGGCGCCGTAGCGCAGCTTGATGATCGCGGAGCGGCCGCCGATCGAGTTGGCCGAGCCGTGCAGCACCTGCGCTGCCGTCAGCCCGCCGGCGAGCTGGTAGTAGAAGGCCTCGGCATCGGGGTTGAGGACGTCCTCGATGCTGACCTCGGCGGTGACGCTGTTGGAGCCCTCGTTGATGCTGTCGGCGCCGGTGTGGCTGTGGGCGTCGATGAGACCGGGGGTGACCTGCTTGCCGGTGGCGTCGATGACCATCGCGTCCGAAGGGGCGGAGAGGTTGGAGCCGATCTCGGCGATCTCGCCGTCGCGCACCAGCATGTCGGCGTTCTCGAGGATGCCGTCCGGCCCCTGCGTCCAGATGCGCGCATTGCGCACCAGGATGACGCCGGGGTTCGGCGCAGTCTCCCAGGTGACTCGCGTCAGTGGAGCCTGCTGGGCGACGGCGAGCGACGCCCCCAGGATCAGCGCGGCGGCCACCAGGGTGGCGCCGCGGAAACTCTTCATCATGGCTCTCATCGCTGGCCTCCGTATTCATTCGTCACGCCGGCGGGTCCGGGACCCGAGGTGCGCCGGCCGTTGACGTCCATCGCGAAACCCTGCGCGTTGAAATCGCCGTGCAGCGAGTCGCCCGCGATCGTCACATCGACGGTGAACTGACCCATCGGGCTGGTGATCGTCACCGAAAGCAGGTTGCCGCGCAGCACGACGGCGTCGAACGGCTCACCGTCGACCGTGCCGCTGTAGGAACCGTCCTGCCCGGTGATTCTCCAGGTGGTGTCCATCGAGAACTCGCTGTTGCCCATCGTCACCGCCCAGGTGCCGCGCGGGTCGGCGGGGCCGGCGGCGTCGCCGCCGCGCGCGCCGCGCCCTGCGGGCGCGGCCTCGACGGCGGTGTGCACCCCGTCGACGAACACGTGGCGCACCTCGGCGCCCTCGGTGAAGGGGGCGCCTGTGGCGACCACGATGTTGGCGATCTTGCCCGGCTCGATGGTGCCGAGGATGCTGTCGACCCCGAACATCGCGGCGGGATGCGTGGTCACCGCAGCCAGCGCGGTCTCCTCTGACAGGCCGGCTTCGATCGCGCGCCGCACGTTGGCGGCGAATTCCCGCGCGCCGACGCCGTCGGTGGTGAAGGCGAAGGTCACACCGGCGCGCTCCAGCGCGGCGGCATTACCCGGCGCCTCCTCCCAGCGTCGCAGCGACTCGTAGCTGATGTCCAGGTTGGCGTCGGCGTCGTCGCTGATCGTCGGCGCGTCGGGATAGTCGACCGGCACGATCACCGCCACCTGCGCATCAGCGAGAGTGGCGACGATCTCGTACTCGTTGCCGTTGCCCTTGATGATCGGCGACAGGGCGAACTCGCGTGACATCTCCAACGCCCGCTTGGCCTCGCGCGTGTTGGAGGAGTCGAAGATCACCTGCTGGTCGCCGGCGAGCACCGGCATCAGAGCGGTGTACGCCGGGTTGGCCTCGGGGCGCGGCAATCCGGAGGGATCGTTGTTGTAGCTGTTCTCCCAGGTTGCCTGGCGCTGGGTATCGAGCAGCACCTGGCGAATCAGCGCGATGACGCCCATCGACGACGACGGGTATCCGCGGCCGAAGCCGCCGGTCGCGAAGCCGACCGTCTGAGCGACGTTGTCGGCCAGAACCATCTCCTCGGGATCGGTTTCGCGCAGCGCGATCATCACGCTCTGGCCACGGTAGATGCCATCCTGCGGTAGCACCAGGGCGGCGGTGAAGCCGGCGTCGCGGTAGCTGCCCAGGTCGGCGTCTTCGCTGGTGAGGTGGTCGGCCTGGACGTACTCGGGGTGGACCTGTTCGTTGACGCCGGGCGCGCCGAGCTCGAGCATCTGCAGCTCCTGAGCGCCACCCCGCCCGCCGCGGGCGGCGCCGCGGGCGCCGGGGGCGGCCCCTGCCGCCGGCGCCGTTTCGTCGAGGATCGCCAGCTCGGAAGCGGCGTCGATCCAGCCGGCGTACACGGTCATGCCGCTGCCGTCGATGACGCGCGCGTCGGCCGGCGCGCTGACCGACGGGCCGACCGCTTCGATGAGGCCGTCGCGCAGCACCACCGTGGCGTTCTCGACGGCGTTGCCGGGCGCGGTGATCACCGTTGCCCCGGTGATCGCCCAGGCCGAGCGCCGTTGCGCCGCCTGCGCCGGCGGGCCGGCGGCGGCGAGCAGCACGAGCAGCGTGGCGGCGACGGCGGCGACGCGGGTAATGCCGCCCGGGCGCGAGGCCCGCCGTCGCGGCGAAGTGGGTAGAGTCGAGCGAATACGGTTCATCAGGGGAACCCTCCCGGCGTTGTGTTGCCTGCCTGCGTCACCCGTTCCCGAAACGACAGCGACGGGCGCGAAGCGCTTCGATTCTGGAGATTCGCCGCGGTATGGGGAGAGGAGTCCTCGGCTTGCCGCGAGCACCCAGCCGGATCACAGAATGAACCCTAATTGTCCTCTCAGGTCAAGGAGCCCGCCCGCCCCGCCACTTGACGGCGGGGGGCGGGCGCTGGTACCAACGCGCCTCCGGTTGCGAAACGCGCGCCTGCGTTGGTCGGGCGCTTACAGCAGGCGCAAGGGGGATGGCGTGGGACAGGGCGATCTCGAGCAACCCGCGGGGTCACGTCCGGCCCTGGTGCGGGCGATGGGGCGCTGGGACCTCACCGCGGTGGGAGTGAACCAGGTGATCGGCAGCGGCATTTTCGTGATGCCGGCGTCGGTCGCGGCGGTCGTCGGCGTCGCCGCCAGCCCGTTGCCGTGGATCGCCGCCGGCGTTGCCAATGCGCTCATCGTGCTGTGCTTTGCCGAGGCCGGCACGCGCTTCCGCGAGGCCGGCGGGCCGTACGTCTATGCCCACGAGGCATTCGGGCCCCTGGTGGCCTTCGAGGTCGCCTGGATGATGTGGGTCACCCGGGTGGTTTCGCAGGCGGCGCTGGCCAATGCCTTCACGCTGTACGTCGGGCGCTTCTGGAGCGGTGCCACCGAGGGCGCGGGACTGGTCCTGGTGCTGGCGTTCATCATCGGCACGCTGGCGGCGATCAACTTGGTCGGTGTGCGCTACGGCTCCTGGGTGATCAACTTCTTCACCATCACCAAGCTCGCCCCGTTGCTCCTGTTTCTGGCGGTGGGCCTGTTCTACATCGAGCCGGGCAACTTCGAAGGCATGCTCGATATCTCGGGCGGTGATCTGGGGGTTGCGGTGCTCATGCTGATGTTCGCGTTCGGCGGCTACGAGCTCATCACCGTCCCCGCCAGCGAGTCACGCTCGCCACGCCGTGACGCCCCGCGCGCGCTGCTGCTGACCATCGGCATCGTCTGCGCTGTGTACGTGCTGGTGCAGTTCGTCGCCGCCGGCACGCTGGCCGGGCTGGCGCAATCGGAGACGCCGCTGGCCGATTCGGCGGAGATGTTCATGGGACCGGCCTTCGGGATGCTGATCGCGGTCGGTGGGTTGCTGTCGATCGCCGGCAGCAACTCGGGCTCGATGCTTGCGGGGCCGCGACTGACCTACGCGATGGGGGAGAAGGGCCAACTCCCGGCTGTCTTCGCCCACGTCCATCCGCGCTTTCGCACCCCCGACGTCTCCATCCTGGTATTCGCCGGCATCGCCTTCGGGCTCGCCCTCACCGGGACGTTTGCGCAGCTCGCCACCCTCAGCGCTGTCGCCCGTATCGTCTTCTACATGGCGACGTGTGCCGCCGTGCCGGTGTTGCGGCGCAAGGTCGCGGCACCCGAGGGCGCCTTCGAGCTCCCCGGCGGCATCCTGATTCCGGCGCTGGCCCTGATCGTGAGCGTGGCGATCCTGGGCAGCGCCGCCTGGGCCGACCTGCAGACGGTAATAACAGGCGCCGGCGAGGTCGACCTGCTCGGCCTGCCGACGATCGGCGGCGCCCTCGCCTTGGTGGTCGGCAGTCTGCTCTTCCTTCTGGCGCGGGACCGCGGCTGAGCCGCGCAGAGCTCACAGGGTCATCAGCACGGCGAGGATCTCGATGCCCTTCCACAGGTTGTCGATCTTGAGGTTCTCGTTGGGCGAGTGCTGGTTGTTGTCGTGGTTGACTGTCGGCACGGAGATCGTCGGCACCCCCAGGGTCTCGGTGAAGGCGTACAGCGGGATGCTGCCGCCGGTGGTCGGGATGGCCACCGGCTCGATCTCGAAGGCCTCGCGCAGTCGCTCGATGACCGCGCGGCTCACCGGCAGGTCCATCGAGGTGCGCGCCGCCGGGTAACCGAACTCTCCCTGTCTCACCTTGATCAGCAGCGGATACTCGGCGCGCGTCGCGGCATCGGGATCCTCCTCGACGATATGGAAACCCTGCCGGCGAATGTGCTCTTTCAGTCTCTCCACCTGCGCTTCGGGACGGATGTCGAGCACCAGCCGCAGGTCGAGCTCCGCGATGGCGGCGTCGGGGACGATCGTCCGCGTCTCGTCCCCGACCCAGGCGCTGCGCAGGCCGCGAACGTTGAGCGAAGGGTAGGTGATGGCCTCGACGCGGCGCTGCCACTCGCCCTCCGGACGGGCGAAGCCGAGCGCGGCGGGTGACTGGGCCGGGTCGTCGGGGATGCGGGCGATTGCAGCCTGTTCGGTCTCGTTGAGCGGCGTGCGGTCGTCGTACCAGCCGTCGACCAGTACGTGCTCGCTGTCGGGGTCCTTCATCGAGGC
>JASFRZ010000277.1:0-6916 GCA_050114655.1 Acidobacteriota bacterium | reverse complement strand
GTACGCCGTGCCTGCGGTCGCGCGCCTTGCATCCACCACCTTCTCGCCCCCGCTGCTACGTCGTCGCTGCAGGTTGGCGGACATTGCTTCGCTCGTTCCCTGGGAGGCTGGGCAAAGCTGCCGTGGCGCATGGCGATGCGCACCCCGAGAGCATGGGCAGCGAGCGGCCGTAGGCCGCGAGAGGCGGGGGCGGGTGGTGGTGGGTATTCAAAAAAAAAGAGAGGTGCCGGTCGGCACCCCCCTTTCTTCGTAACTCCCACTCCGACCCGGCACCCACCTCCCGTGCGGATGCCGGTACTCGGAGTTTCCTAGCGATCCGGCGACCGCGGCAGCGGCGACTGCTGCCCACCCCCGGTGCCGGCGTCACCGAGGCGGACGCCGAAGTACTGCAGCAGCGTGCCCTTGGTGAGCTCGAGCTGAGCGATGGCGGTCTGCAGGTTGATGATCGCCTGCACCTCGTTGAGCTGCGCGCTGGAGAACTGGTTCTGGAAGTTCAGCACGTTGAAGTTGGTCGACGTGCCGACCTCGAACTTGCGCTGCTCCGCCTGTAGCTGGCGGTCGGCGAGCTGGCGGCTGAGCGTGGCGTTCTCGACCTGCTGCACCAGGTTCTGAATGTTGCGAACCTGCTGGCGAACGTCGTAGGTGATCGACTGCCGGCGCTGCTCGTACTGCGTCAGCGCCTGGCGCTGGCTGATCTGCGAGCGCGCCGCCGAGGCTTTGGCGGAGCGGTTGTAGATCGGCAGCGTCAGCGTGGCGCCGACGCTCCAGGTGTTGAAGTCGCCCGACAGCATCTGCGACAGCGCGGTGGTGTACGGCGTCGAGATGACTTCGACGACCTCGCCGCCGAAGTCGCCGCCGCGGATCAGGCGGGTGCCGCCGCGCCCCTGCATGCTGAAGCTCGCGTTGACGTTGAGGCTGGGCAGCAGGTTGTTCTGCGCCTGGCGCAGGTTGAGCTCGGCGGTGCGCAGGCCGATGCGTTGCGAGGCCAGCGTGGGGTCGTTGTCGAGCGCAGTCTGGATGGCTTCATTCACGTCGACTGCTGCAACCTCCTGCTCGGGGTCCTCGGTGGGCACGAGCCGGTAGGCGAACGGGTCGTCGACCACGGCGTCGAAGTTGATCGCCTCCTTGAGCGTGTCCTGCGCCGTTTCGAGCGAATTCTGCGTCTGGATGAGGTTGAGGCGCGAATTGGCCTGCTGGGTTTCGGCCTGCACCGTCTCGATCGGCGCCAGCGTGCCGATCTCCACCTGGATGCGGTTGCGCTCGAGCTGCTGTTCGGCGAGGCGCAGCGCCTCCTGGCGCACGGCGAGCGCCTCGGTCTGGGCGCGCAGCGACCAGTATGCCTGCACCACTTGGGCGATGATGTTCTGCACCGTGCCGCGGAACTGCTCCAGGCTCTGGTCGTAGCTGTTCATCGACACCAGGATGCTGGTCTTGTTGACGTCACCGAAGCCGCGCAGCAGCGGCTGGTTGATCGAGCCCCGCAGGTTGGTGGTGAGGCTCGGGTTGAAGGTCGACACCTGGCTGTTGGTGGAAGTCCGATTGCTATTCCAGCTGATGTTGTAGTTCGTGCCCCACTGCAGGTTCTCCGACCACTGGAAGCCGCCGTTCAGGCCCTGGGTGGTGATGATGTCACCGCCGGCGGTCTGATTGGTTGTCGGCGAGCTGCCGCGCGAGAACCCTCCCGGGACGCTGAAGCTGAGCGTCGGATCGAACTGCCCGCGTGCCCCGTTGATGCCCTCGAACGAGCTCTGCGGGTTGTAGCGCGCCACCTGCACCTGCAGGTTGTTGCGCAGCGCCAGCTCGACGGCATCGAGCAGCGACAGCTCGTAGGGCTGTCGGTCATCGGCGGGCTGCTGGTCGGTGGCCTGCTGCTGACCGTCGGCCATGTACACCAGGTCCTTGATGATCTCGCTGTCGCGCGATGCGGCGGCGCGCAGGTCGGGGGACTCGCCCTGCTGTGCCTGCTGCGTTTGCGGCTGCTGCGGGATCGATAGCGCGGCGTTGGCCAGCGCCGTGGTGGGCACCAGTCCGGCGGTCGCCGCGGCCGATGTCGACGACACGGCAAAGGTCAGCGCGAGCGCCAGAGCGACGCCGACGGTCAGGGCCGGGCGCGTACTGCGCCCGGGGAACGACGGAACGGGAGTGCGGTTCATCGGTTCGCAACCTCCTCGGGAGCGAGGTTCGGGAGCCACCTGCGGGCCGCGGCCGGCGTCTGACACGGCGTCGCCCACGGCCGGCAATTCAAGAAATCGTCGCGCCCTTGTGTTGCACACGAGGGCTCGTAGCCTTTAACGGGGAGTGTTCCTGCGAGTTTCGCCACTATTCGTACCGCAAAGCCTCGACCGGGTCGAGCCCGGCTGCACGACTCGCCGGATAGATGCCAAAGAATATCCCGATGAGTGAGGAGAACGCTACCGGTACGGCAAACGACCACCACGGCAGCGACACGGGAAATCCGGTGGCGAGATAGATCAGGTAGCCGATGCCCGAGCCGATCGCCACGCCGATCGCACCGCCGGCTGCCGCCAGCGCCGCCGCTTCGGCGAGGAACTGGTACATGATGTCGCCGCGGCGCGCGCCGATCGCCTTGCGGATGCCGATCTCGCGGGTGCGCTCGGTCACCGATACCAGCATGATCGCCATCACCCCGATGCCACCGACCATCAGCGCCACCGACGACAGCGCCACCATCACCAGGAAGAAAGCGGTCGAGATCTGTCGCCACAGCTCCATGATCGACTCCTGCGTCAGCAGGTCGAAGTCGTTGGGCTGATCCGCGCGCAGGCCGTGGCGGATGCGCATCAGCGCCTCGACTTCGTTGACCATCGTGTCGGTGGGCACGCCGTCGGCGGCGCGCACGATGAGCGTCGGCGGCGGTGTCACGGGCATCTGGCTCTTGGTGCCGAACAGCTTCCGGAAGTTTGTTGAAGGAATGAGAATGAAGTTGTCGGCGCCGGCGCCGAACAGCCCGCTGATGGCGCGCTGCTTGAGCACGCCGATGACGCGGTACTCGCGACCGGCGATGCGGATGCGATGGCCGATGGGCTGGCTGGCGCCGAACAGGGCGCGCGCCGGGGTGGCGCCGAGCAGCGCCACGTCCGCGCGCTGCATCTCGTCGACCGGCGACAGCATGCGGCCGTACTCGATCTCGATGTCGGAGGCCTCGAGGAACTCCGGCGCCACGCCCTGGAGGGTGAGTGGGCTGGCCGTGCGGTTGCCCTGGTACCAGGCCGTCGAGGTCTGGTTCTGGAACACCATCGACACCTTCTTGACCGAGGGCAGCTCGCCGATCGCGCGGGCGTCCTCGGCAGTCATCTCGGGACGCGAGAAGAGCTCGCGGAAGTCCTGGCCGGAGGTGATCGACTGGATCGAGAAGGTGGCGACGAACGCCGTGTCGGGCCCCATGCCCTGGATCTGCCCGGTGATGGTGGAGTCGAAGCCGCGGATCAGGCTGGTGACGCCGACCACCATGGTGATGCCGATGACGATGCCGAGCACGGTGAGCACCGAGCGCATCTTGTGGGTGCGCAGGCTCTCCCACGCCATCGCCAGAATCTCGCCCGCCAACCCTCTGCGCAGATTCATGATTCGTAGCCCAGTGCGGTGATCGGATCGAGCTTCGCCGCCTTGCTCGCCGGATAAATCCCGAAGATCACCCCGACGACCGTCACCACCCCGATGGCCAGCGCCACCGACCACCAGGCGAGCGTGTAGGGCAGGGGGGTGAACGCGCCGACCAGCGACGCGAAGCCGTAGCCCGCGAGCAGGCCGAGCACGCCGCCGGCGAGCGACAACGTCACCGCCTCGACGAGGAACTGCCACAGCACCGCCTTGTAGCTCGCCCCCACCGCCTTGCGGATGCCGATCTCCTTGGTGCGCTCGGTGACCACCATCAGCATGATGTTCATGATCACGATGCCGCCGACCACCAGCGACATGGCCACCACCGAGACCAGCACGCTGTAGATGCCGTTGGTCGCCTGGTGGTAGATGTCGATGAAGGTGTCGGCCGAGGTGATGCCGAAGTTGTCGCGGTCGCCGGGGCGCAGGTGGCGCTGGATGCGCATCAGCAGGCGCGCCTCGGCGCGCGCCTCGTCCATGAAATCAGCGGAGCGCGGCCGGATGACGATCGCACCGATGCCGCGGCGGCCGAACAGGCGTTCGTAGGCGCCGATCGGGACGTTGATGAACTCGTCCTGGCTCCGGCCCAGCAGGGCGCCGCGCGCTGCGTGCACGCCGATCACGGTGAAGTGCCGGCCGTTGATGAGAATGCGTTTGCCGAGGGCGGCGGCGGCCGGCTGGCCGGGAAAGAGCTGCTCGGCGGTGTCGGCGCCGAGCACCGCCACCTGGCGGTTGCGTCGCGCCTCGAGCAGGGAGAAGTAGCGCCCCGCCTGGATGCCGTAGGTGTCGGTCTGGCTGAACTCGTGCGAGTAGCCGGCGAGGCTGACGCTGTCGAGCGAGACGTCGCGGTATTCCACCCGGGCCTGGTTCTGCGCTCGCTCCACCACGGCGCCGAAGTGTTCGCCCTCGGCGCGCAGCATGGCGGCCTCGGCACGCTGGATGGGCGGGTTGCGACGTGCCAGCCGCTCGTCGAACGCCGACACCAGCGTGCCCGAGCGCACCACCGAGAACACGTCGGTGCCCTGCGAGGCGAAGATGTCGGTGACCTCGGAGTCGAGCCCCTGGATGATCGACACCACCAGGATGATCGAGGTCACCGCGATGATGTTGCCGAGCACGGTGAGGAAGGAGCGCAGCTTGTTGGCCCAGATGGCCTCGATTGCGATGCCGATGCCTTCGGCGATGCCGAGCACGTTCTTGCGCCGCGCCCGCCGCTGCTCCTTGGTTGCCGCTGCTGCCATGTCTCGTCCCTCGGGGAGCGGCTCTCGGTGGTGGTCCGTCGTCCGGACCACGCCGGCGGGTGCCTAGCCCTCGTTCACGGTCCGTTCGCCGGCGCCGCTGTCTTCTTCCTCCTGCACCGTGACGGCCTCGCCGTCGAGCAGCGTGCGGATGACCTCGAACGGGCCGATGATGATCTGGTCGCCTTCCTCGACGCCGTCGAGCACCTCGAAGTGGCGCTCGCCCGCGATGCCGATGCGGATGGGGGTGAACAGCGCGCGCCCGTCACGCACCACGAAGGCGCCTTCCTTCTCCACCGTCTCGGCCTCCTGCTGCTCGGGCTCGAGCGCGGCGGCTATGTCGTCGGAATCGAGCGGGTTGACCTCGCGGATGATCTCGCCGTCCTCGTCGAGCTTGACCTCGCGCAGGATGAGCGCCTGGATGGGAACCGAGAGCGCATGCTCACGTGTCGCGGTGGTGATGTCCGCAGTGCCCGAAAGGCCGGGACGCGCACCGGGCACCGTCTCGGTCAGTGTGACCACCACCTTGAAGTTGATCGCCTGGTTGGCCGCCGTGCTGATCGGGCTCTTGCCGACCTCGGTGACCACCGCATGAAACTCGTCGTCGGGGAAGGCGTCGATGCGCACCACCGCCTCCTGACCGAGCTCGACGTAGACGATGTCGGTCTCGTCGACCTCGATCTCCAGCTCGACGACGGACAGGTCGGCGATGGTCAGCAGCACCGTGCCGGGGTTGTTCATCGTCCCGGTGACGACGTTCTCGCCCTCTTCGATGTTGAGCTTGGTGATGATGCCGTCCATCGGTGCGTCGAACACCACCTGGGTGAGGTCGTAGCGCGACTGGTCGACCTGCGCCTGGATGCGCTGCACCTCCTGCTGGCGCATCTCCAGGGTGCGCTGCGCGCGGGTGACGTTTTGCTGGGCCTCCAGGTACAGCTCGCGTGACAGCAGGTCCTGGCGGTACAGCCCTTCGCGCCGGTCGAGCAGCTCCTGCTGGTACTCGAGGTCCTGCTGCGCCAGCTCCACCTGGGTCTTGGCGGCCTGCAGGCTGGCCTCCATCTGCGCTACCGCGCTCTCCAACCGCTGCGGGTCGACCTGCAGCAGGAAGTCGCCCGCCAGCACCTCGTCGCCCTCTTCCACCGCCAGGCGGGTCACGCGCCCCATGACGTTGGAGGAGATGTCGACCTCGCGCGCCGGTTGGATGGCGCCCGAACCGGTGACGGTGGCGGTGAGGTCACGATACACGGCGGCCTCGACTTGCACCTCGGGGGCATCGGTTTCCTTCCACCAGACGTTGGCGGCGATGCCGGCGCCGGCGACGGCGATGATGGCTACCGCGATGAAGATCTTTTTTACGGACATGGAAGTACCCTGGGGAGCGCTTTCCGGGGAGCGCAGCCGGATGACGAGATCGGCAGATAGGTAGGAATTCGGTTGGCTTGCGAGGAGGTCACGAATGCCGACCCCGATGTAGGAAATCGTACCATTGTGTGTTCGCTTCCGTGCCCTTCTGTACCGCGCGCGCGGCTTTTCTGCGCGCCGGTTCGCCGGCGAGGCCCGGGGATGGCCTGCCGCTATCGTGCGTTGTCCGCCGCGCAAGAGCAATCGGGCGGCCGCCGTCGGGCCAATGTGGGCGCGAGCGGCCCGGAAACGACGTTGAGCGGCGGCACCCGGCGGCGCTCAGCCCCGTTGCGGGGCGTGAATTTGACCGTCCCCCGGGGCGTTGCTAACGTCCGGCGATGCCCAAACGTACCGACATCGACAGCATTCTGGTCATCGGCTCCGGTCCGATCGTCATCGGCCAGGCGTGCGAGTTCGACTACTCCGGCACCCAGGCGGTCAAGGCGCTGCGCAAGGAGGGCTACCGGGTCATCCTGGTGAACTCCAACCCGGCGACCATCATGACCGACCCCGAGGTGGCTCCGTGCGCCTACATCGAGCCCCTGGTGCCCGAGGTCCTCGAGCAGGTCATCGCCGCGGAGCGGCCCGATGCGGTGTTGCCGACGGTGGGAGGACAAACCGCGCTCAACCTGGCGGTCAAGCTCGACGAGCTCGGC
>JASFRZ010000276.1:0-6955 GCA_050114655.1 Acidobacteriota bacterium | reverse complement strand
CGAGCAGTTCCACCCCGACAACGTCACCCTGGTACCCGAGCGTCCCGACGAGATCACCACCGAGGGGGGCCTCGACGCCGCCGGTGACCCGCAGCGCCTGCAGGACGCCGTCGAGACGCTACGTGGCTTCGACATCACCGTGTCGATTTTCCTCGACCCCGACCCGGCGCAGATCGAAGCCGCCGCCGAGATCGGCGCCGATCAGATCGAGATCAACACCGCCGCCTACGCCGACGCGTCCGAGACCCGCAAGGCGGAGCCCACCGCCCGGGAAGCCGCCAACGTTGCCGACATCGCCGCGCGCGCCCACGCCGCCGGCCTACGGGTGGCCGCCGGCCACGGTCTGACCTACCGCAACGTGCACCGCATCGTGGCCATCCCCGAGATCGTCGAGCTCAACATCGGCCACAACATCATCGCCCGCGCCGCCTTCGTCGGCCTGGAACGCGCCGTGCGCGAGATGAAGGCGCTGCTGGTTCGATAACCGCCGGCGGGCAAGCGATGCATGACGGCCGCGAGGTAGGCAGTCTTTGAAGCTGTCAGCCCGGCTGTGGATGTTTCGGGTAGGATCTCGTCGTCATGAAACCAGGGGACCGGCTCGGCAACTACGAAATCATCGCTCCGCTCGGCGCCGGCGGTATGGGCGAGGTGTACCGTGCCCACGATCCGAAGCTCAAGCGCGACATCGCGATCAAGGTGTTGCCGCCGGAGCTCGCCGGCGACCGCGAGCGACGCGAGCGGTTCGAGCGCGAGGCGGTCGCTGTGGCGGCCCTCGATCATCCGAACATCGTGACCGTCTACTCCGTCGAGGAGGCCGACGGCCGGCTCTTCATCACCATGCAACTTGTCGAGGGCAAGACACTGGCGGAGCTGATCCCGCGCCACGGGTTGCCCGTCGAGCAGTTTTTCAAGTTGGCGGTGCCGCTCGCCGACGCCGTCAGCGCGGCCCACGAGCGCGGCGTTACGCATCGTGACTTGAAGCCCGCCAACGTCATGGTGGCTCCCGACGGGCGTATCAGGGTGCTCGATTTCGGCCTCGCCAAGCTCATCGCCGCGGATACCGACCCCGACGCCGCAACCCACATCGCGTCCGAGCATCTGACCGAGGAAGGCAAGATCCTCGGCACCGTCGCGTACATGTCACCCGAGCAGGCCGAAGGCAGGACGGTCGATCATCGTTCCGACATCTTCTCGCTCGGCATCCTGATGTACGAAATGATTACCGGCGAGGCGCCCTTCGTCGGCGATACGAAGATCTCGTTGATGTCGTCGATCGTCAAGGACACGCCCAAGTCGGTCACCGAGATCAACCCGCGCGTGCCGCGTCATCTGGGGCGCATCATCCGGCAGGCGCTCGAAAAGGACGTCTCGCGCCGCTACCAAACGGCTCGCGACCTGCGCAATCAGCTGCAGGATCTGCAACGCGAGGTCGCCTCGGGTGAAGTGCTGCCTGTCGAGGCCGTTGCCGGCGCCGGAATGGGGCGCGCCGGCGGCGGGAGGTGGTTGGTTGCGGGAGCATTCGTTGTCGGCGCGCTGTTGGTGGCGCTCGCGATCGCCTTCGGCGGGATGGTCGATTGGGGTGGGGCCGCAGAGACCGCATTCGTGGCCGGAGCGACCGAGCGCGTCACGCGTGACGACGGCATGGAAGTCGCTGCCGCGATCTCCCCCGATGGCGATCTGGTCGCGTACTCGGAGTTTTCGCCCGGCAACCAGTGGCGCGTCTACGTGCAGCAAATCGGGCCGGGGACGCGCGCCTTCACGATTACCGAGACGGGGCTGGACTTCGAGGGTTTCCCGCAGTGGTCGCCCGACGGAACCGAGATCGCGTTCCTCGGCGGTGACGGCGCGGCGCACGCTGTGCCGGCCCTGGGCGGGAGGGCGCGCGTGATGGTGCGGCCGGGCGAGGGATTCTCACGCGTCGTGGCGATCACCTGGTCCCCCGATGGGGATCAGATTGCCTACGCGGCGACCGGTGAGGACGGTGTCGACACGATCTTCGTGCAACCCGCAGATCGCAGCGAGCCGCCCCGTCCAATCGCCGGCGCCGTGCAAGTCTCCATGTTGGCGTGGTCGCCGAGCGGTAATCGTATTGCCTACGCTGCCGAGAATCGCGACTTCTTCTTCACCGGCAACAAGGCGCGGTCGAGCATCCGCGTGGCTTCGCTGGCCGGTGGTGGAGCGGTCGTCGTCGACGATGGTTCCATGAACCAGAGTCCGGCGTGGACCCCGGACGGCCGTCATCTGCTGTTCGTCTCGGATCGCGACGGCAGTCTCGACGCGTACCAGATCGAGGTGGCCGCCGACGGCAGCCCGGTCGGCGAGCCCCGGGCGGTGACCCGAGGCAGCAACCTGCAATCGATCAGCTTGTCGCGCGACGGAACCAGGTTGGCGTACTCCGAATATCGCAAGACCCAGAACCTGTGGGCGTTGCGCCTCCCGCAGGACGGTCCCGCCTCGCTGGAGGATGCTGCGCAGTTGACCCGCGGCGATCAGGAAATCGAATCGGTCGACGTGTCACAGGACGGCACGCTGCTGTTGTACGACTCGGACGCGGGCGGCAACCAGGACATCTATTCGCTGTCGCTCGCTGATGGCACGGAGCGACAGCTTACCAACGACCCGGCGGACGATTTCGCCGCCCGTTGGTCGCCCGACGCGAGCAAGATCGCGTTTCACTCGCTTCGTACCGGCAAGCGCGAAGTCTTCGTCATGGGCGTCGATGAGGGCCTGGCGCCCAAGCAGTTCACCAGCGGGCCGTTTTCCTGGGATTGGGTGCCGGCGTGGTCGCCCGATGGGGCGCAGATCGCGTTCGCCTCCGATCGCCGCGGCGACACGCTGCTGATCTTCACCATGGCCTCCGACACGAGCGAGCTGGAGGGCGGCGTCCCGCGGCCGCTTACCGACGCGTTCTCCGTGACCCCGACATACTCCCCGGATGGCAATTGGCTCGCCTTCCACAACGACACCGAGCTGTGGGTCATGCGCCCCGATGGCAGTGGAAAGCGGATGCTGCATCGTGGTCAGCACGTCTTCGAGCCCCACTGGTCGACGGACAGCCGCGAGATCTTGATCGCACTGCGCGACCGGCCGGCACGGCAAGAGGGCATCTGGGCGGTTCCGGTCGATGGCGGCGAGCCGAGGCTTGTGGTTCCGATCGTCAACGACCGGATTTTCCGCTCGTTGCATTTCTCCGTGCACGATAGCGACCTGTATTTCTCGGTCGGGCAGTTCGAAGGTGACGTGCGGGTGATGGAGCTGACGGCCACGCAGCGATAGCCGGCGGTTGCCGGCCGGCCCGGCAGGTGAGGGAGACCTGGCAACGACCTTCAGATGCCCGGAGGTCCGACCTCTGGACACCGGAAAAGAAGAACCCCCGAATCCCTTGCCGTCAGCGGGATTCGGGGGAATTCAATGGCGGGGTCGACGGGATTTGAACCCGCGATCTCCGGCTTGACAGGCCGGCGTGGTAACCAGGCTACACCACGACCCCGCCAGAACTCTTTCGCAGGAGGTCGTGGCGAGAATGGTGGGCGGTACTGGGCTCGAACCAGTGACCTCCTGCTTGTAAGGCAGGCGCTCTCCCAGCTGAGCTAACCGCCCGCAACAACCACCGGATTCTACCGTGCCCGTTGCAGAGTCGCTACTTCTTCGCTACTTCGCGGACGGCTCCGGATTCCGGGTCAGTAAGGCGGTGCCAGGTCCCCGAGCATGGGGAAGTCACGAACATTGGCGGCCATGCTGCGCCCAGATCTACCGCTGTTGCTCCGCTTCGGCGGCGCTCCAATCCTACTTGCGCGCTCATCGGCCCGGGGATAAGTTGAAGGTGAGCTTCTCCGTCCGACCGCGAGGGACCCCGAACCGTGAGGTTCGTCATGCGGAGGATCAGCCCCTTGCGGCGCGCTCGGTGTTTCCCGTGCGCGCGGTTGTCCCTATCTCTCGCTCTCCTCTCCGGCGTCGCCCTGCTAATGCCGGCTTCGTCCGACGGCCAGGGGCTGCAGCAATCCCAGCGCCCGCAGTTCGGTGCCGCCGTGGCGCGCGTGCGCGTCGATGTGATCGTCACCGACGGGGGCGACTTCGTCGACGACCTCAGCCCCTACGAGTTCGTCCTCTACGAGGATGACGTGGAACAACAGGTCCTCGGCGTCCAGTTGGTTGATCTGCTCGACCAACCCAGCGACCATCGGGCGGGCGTGACACCTGCCGGCGCCGGCGCCGTGGAGGTGATTGAACAGGGCACAGCCATAGCCCGCGCACCGACGGACCTGGCCGCCGTCGTGTACGTGGTCAACGGGCTGGGCGCCGGCTGCAGCGGGGTGTCGCGCTTCGCCCGCCAGTGGGGCCGGATGTACGGCGACGCCGCCGAGGTCCAGGTTCCGCACTCCGTGGTGCTGATCGATTACCTCGGCTACGCGCACGAGATCGTCTCGCTGACGCGCGACGTGAACGAGCTCCGCTCGGCGGCCCAGAAGGTCCGCGGCAAGCCCTTCCTCGGAGGGACGGTCGAGGAGGCCTACGCGCAGAACTTCACCAACATGTGCAGCGGCTCGCCGGTTACCAACGCCGCCGAGCGCACCTTCGAGCTGCTGACCGCGATCACCGATGCGCTCGCCGCGCGTCCGGGGCGCAAGGCACTGGTCTGGGTGTCGCCGAACATCAGCATGGCGCTGCCGAGCGTGCGTCGCGGCAAGGAGCTCGATCCCTTCGACTACATGCGCGCCGATCGGGTACAGCGCGCCTTCGAGCGCTCGGCCAATTCCGCCGGGGTCAGCGTATACGGAGTCGACCCCGACCTGGTGACCTGGCACACCAAGCTGACCAGCGCCGCCTCTTCGGTCGGGCCAGTCGACCGCATCCTCGCCAACCCGTTCATAGGCGGCTTTTCGGCGGAGCGCAACTACCTCAGCGAGGTATCGCGCAATACCGGCGGGCGCCCCTTCATCCGCTGGAGTGACCTGCCCAAGGCGCTTCGCCGGGTCGAGCGCGAGACCGCGCGCTTCTACCTGCTCACCTACGCGCCGCCCGATCCGCCGGAGGACGGGGAGTACCACGAGATTCGCGTGGAGGTGACGCGCCCCGGCCTCGACGTGCGCTCGCGCGACGGCTACTACGACATCGGCGAGGTCGAGCGCTTGCGCCGTGCAGAGGAGGGCCGCCAGGTCCTGCAGCAGACCGGCCCCTTGTTCGAGAACGGTAGCGGCTAGCCATCGTCTGAGCGTCGCCGAGCGCCATCCGGGCGTTCTCTCGGCGACCCGCCGTCAGTCCGCCCGGTCAGGCGCCACCTGGTCGTACTCCATCGCCATGCCGGCGAGCTCGCGGCGCAGCCCGTCGCGCCGGCCGCGCAGGCCCCGGAGCAGGTCGCCGCGCAGGAACACCTTCGTTTCCTGGACCAGGAGCCGCGCTACCCGCCGCAGTTCGCGGCCGGCGCTCAGCGCGAGCACGGCGCAGAAGGGCGCCAGCAGGGCCCATGCGAGGGCGAGGCGCGGGTCAAGCCCGCGCCACAGCGCGAAGATCCCGGCGGCATGCCACGCGGCGTAGATGGGGATGCCGAACATGAGCCTGTGGGTGGCCATCGTGGTGCGTCCCTTCTCACCCCACCACGCGCCCAAGCGGCGTACCAGCACGAACGGCACGATGAACCACAGCGCGCCGAGCAGGGAAGGGGGGGCCAGTACCAGCAACCACAGCAGCTTGCCGGCCAGCCGGCCGCTCAGCGCCGTGCCTGACAGGCGCAGGATGTCCGAGCTCACCGGCAGACCAGCGGCGTTCGTCGCGGCGCGGTACTCGGCGATCTGTATGGCGACCGACTCGGCGCGCGGCCGATCGTTGTTCCAGAACCAGTTGATTGCGTCGGCGATGCGTTTGCGCTGCCACAGGGCGGCGGTGCGATGCGAGCGGCGATGCCCTTCAGGACGTGCCGCGGCCGACCCGGGGGGCACAGACGATGCGGCTGGAGGCGGCGCCAGCACCTCGAGATCGTCGAGCCACGGCAGCCAGTCGGGATTCTCCAGGTGGATGACCACCGATTTGAGACGCTCGTCGAGCTCCTGGGTGAGCGCGCGCCGCGCGCGCGCCACGTTGCCGTCCTCTGCGGCGAGCACCTCGGCGACCACCAGCGGTTCCGCCACGCGCACCAGCACCGCGCTGCGGAAGCGCTCCTTGCGCTCGTAGGCGATGCCGATCGGCACGATGCGTACGCCCTTCGTACCTTGCTCGGTGGCCTGCAACGCCATGCGCGCCGCACCGGTGCGTACCTGCCCGAGGTGCAGCTCGTCCGAGGAGCGACCCTCCGGGAAGATCCCCATCGCGTGCCCCTCGACCAGCACGCCGGCGCCAGTGTCCAGGCTCTCGAGGTTGCGGCGCACCTGCTTCTGGTCGTCCATGCCGCGGAACGCCGGCACCATGCCCACGGCGCGCATCACCGATCCCATCACCGGAACGTCGAACAGGATCGCCGCCGCCATGAAGCGCACCGGCCGCTGTGCCGCGATGCCGACGACGAGCGAGTCGACCAGCGAGTTGGCGTGGTTGGCGCACAGCACGATCGGCCCGCTCTGCGGGACGCGATCGCCGTCGACCACCTCGATGGGGTGGTAAAAGCGCCTCACCGCCCAGCGCGCGAACGATCGCGCGGGCCCACGCTGCTCGGTCATGGGCGCAGCGTATTGCAGCAGACCACCGCGACGCCAGCCTCTGTCTGCGGCGGTACGGAAATGCCTGCACTAGAATGCGGAAGTGGCCAAGAAGACGAAGGAAGAGCAGAAGGGCCGGTTGCCCGGAAAGAAGCGCAGGCGAAAATTGATCGCGGCCATCGTCATCGTGTTCCACGTGCTCGGCGCCCTGAGCTCGATCAACGCGATCATGAACACACGCACCGAGCAGGGCGCGATCGCCTGGGCGGTGTCGCTCAATACCTTCCCTTATCTCGCGGTGCCGGCGTACTGGGTGCTGGGACGGA
>JASFRZ010000275.1:0-7010 GCA_050114655.1 Acidobacteriota bacterium | reverse complement strand
CAGAAGTCGAGCCAGAGTTGATCGAAACGCAGGCGAGCGCCCGCGAGGTCATCGAATCCGAGGACGAGTTTGTCGACGCGCAGGCCGATGTCCCCGGGTTCAGAGAAACCGAGCCCGCCGACCCGCAAGACCAGCGCTCCCACAGGCGATTCACGGCCGAATACGACGTCAACATCGAGGCCAGCCTGAGTCTCATGGGCCACGAGGTCATGCGCCTGGAGCTGACCGGGACCACCACCGACATCAGCCGCGGCGGCATGCTGATCCGTGTAAACCAGGAGGTCCTGCCCGGTGCCCGTTGCGATGTGCGTTTCGTCGATACGAGAGGAAGGATCGCGCCCGACCGCGTCACCGGCCGCGTTCGCCGCTCCTCCAAGGTCCGCAACGCCTTCAGCCTCGCGATGGAGTTCGACCAGCCCCTCGACCGGCTCGATATCTGAAGCAAGGTGGCGACGGGCGGCGGCGGTGTCGAGCAGGATGAGTGGGCGCGTGAAGTCGCCGGGGATGGGTGAGGTTGACGGACTCACGCCAAAACTCGGATCATCCGGCGCGTGAACAACGGCACCGAGCTGAATCACTACCGGATCACCGCCAAACTCGGCACGGGGGGCATGGGCGAGGTGTATCGCGCCACGGACACGAAGCTCGGGCGCGAGATTGCCCTCAAGCTGCTTGCCGGCGATGTGGCGGCGGACCCCGAACGGTTGGCGCGATTCCAGCGCGAGGCACGAGCGATTGCGGCGCTGAACCACCCCGGGATCGTCACCATCTACTCCGTCGAGGAAAGCAACGGGCGCCACTTCATCACCATGGAGCTCGTCGAGGGAACGACGCTCGAGACACTGATTCAGCCGCGCGGCATGCCGTTGAGTGTCTTCTTCGAGCTCGCCATTCCTATCGTCGACGCGGTAAGCACAGCGCACGAGCGCGGCATCACGCACCGCGACCTGAAGCCCACCAACATCATGGTGACGCGCGAGGGAACCGTGAAGGTCCTCGATTTCGGCGTGGCCAAGTCGATCGCCGGCGGAACGAGCGCCGACGACGTCACCGGTGAGATCATCGATGACGACCTGACCGGCGAGGGCAAGGTCGTCGGTACGGTGGCGTACATGTCACCCGAGCAGGCAGAAGGGGAGCCCGTCGACCATCGCTCCGACATCTTCTCCCTCGGCGTGGTCCTCTACGAGATGATCACCGGGGGCCGGCCGTTCAAAGGAAGGACAAAGCTGTCGATCCTCAGCTCTATCCTGCGCGACGAACCGCCCCCTGTGACCGAGCTGAAGCCGGCCTTGCCGCAGCACCTGGGGTATCTCATCGGACGCTGCCTGGCGAAGAGTCCGAGCGACCGCTACCCGTCGAGCGAAGGCTTATCCACCGACTTGCGCGCAGTGCGCCGCGAGCTCGATACCAGCGAGGTCGAGCTGCGGGCAGTTGCTCCTGTGGCGTCGGCGGTGCTCGCAACGAAGGTCTACGAGGCACCGATGGTCGGGCGCGAAGCCGAGCGGGCATCGTTGATCGAGATGCTCGACAAGGCGGCTTCCGGCCAAGGCTCGCTGGTAGTCATCGGTGGTGAGCCAGGGATCGGAAAAACGCGCCTCGCCTGGGACATCCTGGAGGAGGCGCGGCGGCGCAAGATGGGTGCGTTCATCGGCCACTGCTACGAATCGGAGGGTGCGCCGCCCTTCATTCCGTGGGTGGAGATTCTCGAGGCCGCCGCAACCGTCACGCCCCCGGTCCTGTTCCGCCAGCTCATGGGGGATTCGGCGCCGGAGCTTGCCAAGTTGTTGCCGGAGTTACGCCGCATCTATCCGGACATTCCGGCACCGCTCGACCTTCCCGCGGAAGAAGCCCGTCGCTACCTCTTCAAGAGCATGCATGCCTATATCGAACGAGCGACCCGCAACACGCCTTCGATCATGGTGCTCGACGACTTGCACTGGGCCGAGGATGGGACCTTGCTGTTGCTCGAGTACCTGGCGCCACGACTCGCCGCGGTGCCGCTGCTGGTGGTCGGCACATACCGGGACGTCGAGCTCGATGTAGCACGGCCGCTTGCCCAGGTGTTGCAGCAACTGGCTCGCGAGCGCCTGGCGCATCGCATTGCCCTGCGCCGGCTTCCCGAAGCCGGCGTTCGCCGAATGCTCGAGGCCCTCAGCGGAGCGGAGCCGCCCTCCGGGCTGGTTCGCGTCATCCATCACGAGACCGAGGGCAATCCGTTCTTCGTCGAGGAGGTATACCAGCACCTCGACGAACAAGGGCGATTGTTCGACGAGAAGGGCGCATGGAAACCCGATCTGTCGCTCGAAGCTTTCGAGGTTCCCGAGGGCGTGCGCTTCGTGGTTGGCCGTCGTCTCGAGCAACTCGGCGATGAAGGTCGGGCGATCCTGGCCGTTGCAGCGACGATCGGCCGCCGCTTCAGCTACGCCTTGCTACAGGCGATCGAGAGCGTCCACGGCTCCGCGCTGCTCGACACCATCGAAGAAGCAGAGCGGCTGCAGCTCATTCGTTGCTCGGGCACTGCGAGCCGCGATCCACACTACACGTTTTCCCACGAGCTGATTCGACAGACCCTGCTCGATGGCTTGTCGCTGCCGCGCTTGCAGCGCTTCCACCTGCAAATCGCCGCGGCGCATGAGAAGGCGTACGCGCGCCGGATCGACGAGCTCGCGCCGGCAATGGCGCATCACCTGTATCAGGCGGGAGCTTCAGCCGACGAAGAGAAATTGGTTCACTACCTCGCGCTCGCCGCGAGGCAGTCGCTCGAGGCGGGGGCGTTCGAGGACGCGGAGGAAAAGCTGACCCTGGCTTTGTCGCTTCTGCCGCCAGGCGCGGGCGCCCAGCGCGCGGCGGTGCTGCTGCGGCGAGGGATGGCGCTGCGCAGCCTCAGCCGCATGGAGGAAGCGGTTGCCGACTGGGAGCAGGCGCTGCCGATCTTCGAAGAGCTGGACGAGCAGGGCTCGATTGCCATGCTGTGCACCGAGTGCAGCTATACCCTCGGGTGGCTCGGCCACGGTCGCCAGGCGCTGGCAATGACCGAGAGGGGGCTCGAGGCTGTCGGCGACCGGGCGAGTCGAGAGCGCGTCCGCATGCTGAGCTACCGCACCTTCGCGCTCGGCCTTCGCGGGGAGATGCGACTGGCCCTCGAGCAATTCGAGCTCGCGTGGGCGGCTGCTCGAGAGCTGGGCGACGAGCAAATGATGGCGCGGGCGCTGATGTTTCGTCTCTACGTCGAGTGGCACTGCCTTGCCGCCGTCAAGATGGTCGAAGTCGCCACTGAAGCGGCAAAGCTCGCGCGACGCTCCGGCGATGACTGGGCGCTGGCAGACATCCTGGCATTTGACGCCGCCGGCCACCTCTTGATGGGGCACGTTCCCGAGGCAGTCCGTACGGCCGAAGAGGCCACGACGGTCGCTCGTCGCGTCGGCAACGACGGCGCCGAGCTGGTCGCCATCGCTTGTAAGCTACAGACGCAGTGGCTCCGAGGCAGGGACTGGCGCCCCGCATTTCAAGAAGGCCGGCGAAAGTGCGAGCAGTCGAGCCTGCCGTGGGTCTCGCACTTCTACGACTTTGCAGCCATGAAGGAGATCTACGCCGGTGATCTCCACGCGGCGCAATGCTGGGCCGGGCTGGCGATGGACGGAGAGGTTCGCGACGTCGCGCTCACCGGGGTCGAGTGGCAGGCGCAGATTCTGGTGCACGCATTCGAGGGAAACCGTGCGAAGGTCCTCGCGATGTGGGAGCAGCAGCGACATGCGGTCATGGCCGCGCCCGATCCACTGACAATGGGCGCGGGCTACCGGGTGCGGGGCGCCGTCGAAGCGCTTGCTCTCCTGGGTGAATACGAGACCGCCGGTTCGCTCTATCCGCTTGCCCTCCGCGCACTGGAAGGGGGCACCGTGATCCAGTTCGACGGAAACCTGCTGCTGCACACCTCCACCGGCATAGCCGCCGCAGCCGCCGGCGAGTGGGACGAGGCGGACCGGCTCTTCGCCACCGCCCTCGATCATGCGCAGCGGATCCCGTTCCGAGTCGGGGAAGCCGACGCCCTGCGCTGGCACGGCACCCTCCTTCACGATCTCGGCGGCGCCGAGAACGCCGATCGGGCACGCGCGATGCTGGAGCAGGCGCTCGCCATCTACCGCGAGCTGGGAGCGCCTTTGCACGTCGGCCTGGTCGAGCGGACACTCGCTGGCGCGTGAGTCTCACGACGGGCGCACCTTGGTTACGCGGTTGACGGCCCCATGCCCAGCGGGGATCATCCGCCCGGCAGCCACGCAAGCCGGATGCCTGTGAGGCCGAGCCGTTTACCGTCACCCTCGTTGTCTGGTCAAGGGGAGCGTGACTCGTGGACAGCGGCACCGAGCTCAACCACTACAGAATCACCGCCAAGCTCGGCGAAGGCGGCATGGGCGAGGTGTATCGCGCCACCGATACCAAGCTGGGCCGTGACGTCGCTCTCAAGGTCCTCGCCACGGATCTGGCGGCCAATGCCGAGCGGTTGGCCCGCTTCGAGCGCGAGGCGCGCGCGATCGCGGCGCTGAACCACCCCGGCATCGTCACCATCCATTCGGTCGAAGAAAGCGACGGGCGCCACTTCATCACCATGGAGCTGGTGGAGGGGACGACGCTCGACGGTTTGATCCCGCCCGGCGGCATGCCGCTGGGCGCCCTCTTCGAGCTTGCCATCCCGATCGTCGACGCGATAAGCGCGGCACACGACCGCGGCCTCGCGCACCGTGATCTGAAACCGACCAACATCATGGTGACCCGCGATGGCAAGGTGAAGGTCCTCGACTTCGGCCTCGCCAAGCCGGTCGCCAGCGGAACGATGGCCGACGACGAGACCAAGGCGACCTTCGCCGGTGACCTGACCGGCGAGGGTCGGGTACTCGGGACGGTCGCCTACATGTCGCCGGAGCAAGCGGAGGGTCGCTCGGTCGATCACCGCTCCGACATCTTCTCGCTCGGCGTACTGCTCTACCAGATGGCCACCGGGACGCGCCCCTTCGAGGGTGACACCCAGCTATCGGTCCTCACCTCGATCATGCGCGACGAGCCGGCGCCGGTGATCGAGCTGAACCCGACGCTGCCCCGCCACCTGGGACGCATCGTCGGCCGCTGCCTGGCCAAGAGCCCGCTCGAGCGCTACCAGTCGAGCATCGACCTTCGCACCGACCTGCAGGGACTGCGGCGCGAGCTCGACTCCGGCGAGCTCGAGGCCCTGGAAGTTGCCATCGCGATGCCGACGGCGTCCGCCGCGAAGGTCTACGCGACGCCGTTGGTCGGACGCGACGCCGAGAGAGCGTCGCTGCTCGAGATGCTCGACAAGGCGTCTTCGGGTCACGGCTCCCTGGTGATGATCGGCGGCGAGCCGGGAGTCGGCAAGACGCGTCTGGCATGGGACATCCTCGACGAAGCGCGACAACGCGAGATGGCCGCCTTCATCGGTCACTGCTACGAATCGGAAGGGACGCCGCCGTTCATTCCCTGGGTGGAGATTCTCGAGTCTTCCGCACAGGCCACGGCTCCGGCGCTGTTTCGCCAGCTCATGGGCGATTCGGCGCCGGAGCTTGCCAAGCTGTTGCCCGAGCTACGTCGCCTCTACCCGGATATCCCGGAGCCGCTCGATCTCCCCGCGGAAGAGTCCCGCCGCTACCTCTTCAAGAGTGTGCATGCCTTCGTCGAGCGCGCCACGCGCAACAGACCCTCAGTCGTGGTGCTCGACGACCTGCACTGGGGAGAGGAGGGCACCCTGCTGCTTCTCCAGTACCTCGCCCCACGCCTTGCCGAGTTGCCGCTGCTGGTCATCGGCACCTACCGTGACGTCGAGCTCGACGTATCGCGGCCGCTCGCCAAGACCCTGCAACAACTGGTGCGCGAGCGGCTGTCGAACCGCATCGCCCTGCGCCGCCTCCCCGAGGCCGGCGTACACCAGATGCTCGAGGCGCTCAGTGGCGCCGAGCCGCCCGCAGGCCTCGCCGGGGTGATCCACCACGAGACCGAGGGCAATCCGTTCTTCGTCGAAGAGGTGTACCAGCACCTCGACGAGCAGGGGCGGCTGTTCAACGACGAAGGCTCGTGGAAGACGGACCTGTCGCTCGACGGCCTCGAGGTTCCCGAGGGCGTCCGGTTGGTCGTCGGCCGCCGCCTCGAGCAGCTCGACAACGACAGCCGCGCCATCCTGGCCGGCGCCGCGGTGGTGGGCCGCCGCTTCGGCTACGCGCTGGTCGATGCGATCGATAGCGTCGACAGTATGAAGTTGCTCGACACCATGGAGGAAGCGGAGCGGCTGCAGCTCATCCGGCCGTCCGGCACCGCGCGCCGCGATCCCCACTACACGTTCACCCACGAGCTGATCCGCCAGACCCTGCTCGATGGGCTGTCGCTGCCGCGCCTACAGCGCTTCCACCTGCACATCGCCAACGCGTACGAGAAGGCCTACGCGCGCCACATCGACGAACACGCCCAGGCCATGGCTCATCACCTCTATCAGGCGGGCGCCGCCGCCGATGACGAGAAAGCCGTGCACTACCTGCGGCTGGCGGCGGATCAATCGCTCGAGGCGGGTGCATTCGAGGACGCCGAAGAAAAGCTGACCCTGGCGCTTTCGCTCCTCCCCGCAGGCCCCGGAGCGGAGCAGGCGGCGCTGTTGCTGCAGCGGGGCATGGCGCTGCGCAGCCTCAGCCGCATGGAGGACGCGGTGGCAGACTGGGAGCAGGCTCTGCCGGTCTTCGAAGAGAACGCCGACCAGAGGTCGATCGGCATGCTTTGCTCGGAATGCGGCTACACCCTGGCGTGGCTCGGCCGCAGCGACGAGGCGCTGGCGATGACCGCGCGGGGACTCGAAGCTTTCGGCGACCAGGTGAGCAGGGCGCGGGTGCGGATGCTGTCTCTCCACGCCGTTACGGTCGCTCTACGGGGCGATGTCAGCGCGGCGCTCGATCACTGCGAGATGGCGCTGAAGGTGGCGCGGGAGTTGGGCGACGATCAAATGATCGCGCGCGCAC
>JASFRZ010000274.1:0-7026 GCA_050114655.1 Acidobacteriota bacterium | reverse complement strand
GGCCGCTGCGCGTGACATTGCGGTTGCTGTACAACATCAACGACATCGAAGAGGAGTCCGCCTACATCGAAGCCAAGGGCCGCGTGCACCGCTGGCGCGACGAGAAACTCTTCATCTTCGACGACACCCTGCTGCACAAGTCGGTCAACGCCACCGATGCGGTGCGCTACTGCCTGTTCGTCGACCTGCTGCGACCCAGCCTCTTGCCGCCGCTCATCGATGCGATCCTGTGGGGGGTACGCATCGTGTCGATCCGCGTCAACTACCTGTTCTACAAGAACTGGCGGTTCATTCGCTGAGCCGCGCGGGCTCAGAAGCTGAACACCGTGGCGCCGTCTCCGATCCACTGCCACAGGGGCGTCGCGCCACCGATCTCGGCGTTGTCGGCCAGCGGCGACTCCTGTAACTGGCGGGCGTTCCAGCAGATCGGGCACACTAGCAGCTTGCCGCCGGCCTCGGCGAACTGGCGGAACAGGCGCTCGAGCGGCGGGCAGCCGTCGCAGGCGACGGCGACCGCGTGGCCGGGAATCGCCAGGCGCACCGCTTCCTTGGTCAGGAACATCAGCACGTCGTTGCCTTGCTCCGCGGCGGCGTGGCCGACGAGGAATGCGGTGGTGGCTCGCTCGGGATCCTCGAGGCCGGTGGTGGCGTTGATGACGACCTTGGGCTTGCTGGACATGGGTATCTCCGTGGTGTTGTGGCGGCGCGCGGGGTGACAAGCGCGGCGAGTGTCGTTCCGAAAGGTTTCTACCTGTGCCTTACAGGATCCGATCGGGGACGGGCTCAACGGCCGCGGATTTTTTCGGGAATGGTGAGGGCGTCACCGCGACGGGCGAATTCGCTTGGATAATTGTATGAATGTATGATACAAATAATCCATGCTCACGATCCGGTTCGATTCCGACGTTCCTCTGACCGACCAGATCCGCCGGGGAATCCGCCAGGCAATCGCCACCGGCGAGGTGGTCCCGGGCGACCCGCTGCCCACCGTGCGACAGCTCGCCACCGACCTGGGGATCAACCTCAACACGGTGGCGCGCGCCTACCGGCAACTCGAGACCGACGGTTTGGTCACTCCGGTGCGGGGCCGCGGGACGGTGGTCAAGGCAGCCCGCGAGGCAGCCCGGGGATCCGAGGAGACGGCGAAGGAGCGCTTCGTCGCCGATATCCGTAACCTGCTGGCCAACGCGCGGCTGGCGGGGCTATCGAAACAACAGGCTCAGGACCTGGTCTCGCGCGAGGCCGACGCCTTCTGGACGAAGGAGTAACGCCATGGATTGGTTCCGACTCGTCTTCCCGCTGGTGATGATCCTCTCCCCGCTGGGCGCGTCGCTGTTCGTTCGGGCCCATCCCGACCCGGGACAGGGCGCATCCGCCCGGGAGGCCCGCATCGCGACGCTGCGCAAGAGGCTATGGCTGGCGACCGCCGTTGCCGTGGCCACCTTCCTGGCTTTGTACTTCGCCGTCTCCTCCGAGGCTTCCTACTACATGTGGATGGCGTCCTTTCCGCTGTGGTTTCTCGGCACGATGCCGCTGCTGCAGGCCAAGGACCGGGGGTGGCGCCCGATACAACAGCGAGGAACTGTTCGGACGGCGACGCTGCAGCGCCGTGATGTCGACCCACCGGCCCTCCGCAAGGCCCGGATGTTCGCCTGGGCAGGCTGGGCGGTCCTGTTCGGCGCGACGATCCTGGCCTTCGTCGTGCGCCGTCCCGGCTGGTTCTACGTCTGGACGCTGACGTTTCCGCTCTTCGGCGGCGGCTGGATCGCCTCGGGAGCTCACTTCGCCCGCATGACCGCGCTCGAGCCCGAGCCGATCGACGCCTCTGGCTCCCCGGAGCTCGCCGAGGGATACGCCGAGTTCCGACGGTACAAGTTGTGGGGCTGGTTCGTGGTCAGCGTGCTGGCGATGATTTGCTTCTGCCTGCCCGCCCTCCTGCTGGCGCTGGACCCTGAGCGGTTCCTGTATGCTGCGGTATGGATCGGCGCCGGCGGCGGCGCCTTCGTCGGCATCGCCGGTGCCGCCTACGGCATGCGCGCCGACCTGTACCGGGCGCGCCTCAATCGCCTGTACCAGGATCTGTACGAAAACCGAGTCTGACAGCCAGCCGTCCGAACGCTGGCGCAGCGCTCAAGGCGGGGGCCACACCCGGAAAGCACTGCCGGTTGTGCCGTCGGACTGGCCCACGTCTACTTCTTCGTGTTCTTGCTCGCCTTGGTGCTCAGCTTGGCGGAGCGCAGCACCTGGCCCAGCTTCTTGCCCTCGACGGACTTGGCCACGGCCCTGGCGAACGCCAGCTTCGGGCGTAGGTTGCCGGACTTGCGCGCAACGCGGCTGGAGAACTTCAGCAGCGCTTCGACGGTGTGGCGATCGAGCTCGGTCTCGAGCATGTCATACGTCGTCGCTTTGCGCACGAACGGGCGCAGGGCGCGAACGAGGAGGGCAAAGGCCTCGTCGTCCTCGGCGAGCAGCTTGCCGACGCGCGCCGCCTCGACGTTGATCAGGCTCTGCACGCCCTCGCCGAACTTGCCGGAGGCCAGCACCTGCTCGCGGAAAGCGCGCAGCTGACGCTCCTTGTGCAGCAGCATGTAGCGGCCGTCGGCACCCCAGGCGGGGCCGAGCGCGCCTGCCTCGCTGCCCTCGGCCGATGTCGAGAAGATCGCCCGGATGACCGCGCGGGCAACGCAGGCGCACACCGTGCTGAGATTCAGCGCGCCGAACACGGCGTTGATGTTGTTGGCGATGGTGGCCGGGGTGCCGTCGGACAGCGTGCCGCCGCCGTACAGCAGGCCGACCACCGGGAAGGTGTCCTCGACCTCGCCCGCCGCCTGGTTGAGGATCAGCGAGCCGGAGTCGCCGCTGTTGCTGAACAGGTTGCCGTCGGTGGACGAAATGATGAAGGAGTTCTGAATCCGGCCGAGGCGAGTGCGATTGCGATAGGTGATCGGAATCGTCGTGTTGATGGTGGTGATCCGGCCGTTGGTGGTCAGGCGGGTGGTGCGGCCCCGCTTCAACACGTTCATGCCCAGCGCCGGCGCCTGCAGCTCGTAGATCACCGGAACGTTGAGCTGGCGCAGATCGTGCGTCAGGCCCACCTCGATGGTGCCGATCGCGGCGTCCACCACGGAAAGCGGTGCCACCGCACCGGCGACATTGGCGACGGTGTTCACGGTGACATCGCGCTTGAGGCGGCCGATGACGTCAGCCGGTAGCACGCCGCCGTCGAACTGGCCCGGCTGCAAGATGCGCCGCAGCGCCGGCATGGTGTCGAGGTTGGAGATGACGTGGTTGTTGCTCAGCAGGATCGTCGTATCGTCGACGTCATCGCAGGCCCAACCGCCCAGGGTGCCCGCCGATATGCTCGCCTCGGGACCGATGCTGATACCGGCGGGTACCGGCCGGTACCTGCCGGTGTCCTGCTGCGCCTCGAACGTCACCTTGAGAACGTCGGTCGGCACCTCCGAGCCTTCCGCGCCTGCGAGGCTCCCCGGCACCACGTCGCCCGCCGCCAGCTCGTCGATCGACACCTTGCGATCGACCAGCACCTGCACACAGACTTCAGTGGTCACCTTGCCCTTCTTGAATCGATAGCCGGTGCCCACGCCCACCACGTTGCGACATTGCAAGAGCCGGTCCTCGTGCCAGGCTTGCGCGGTCATTGCCGCGATTACGGGGTCGAGCTTCGCCATTGTCAGCCTCCTCGGTTCTGCCCGCGGTCCCCGGCGGGAATGGGAAGAAATTCGGTCTCCAGGGGAATCTCCGGTCCCATGATCTCTGTGGCCGCCGCCTGAACCTCGTCGATGAGGTTCGGGGCGCGCACGAACACCTTGATGACCACCCTCTCCGGGACGCTGCCGATGACCAGACCGACGCCGGTAGCGATCACGCCCTCGATACTCTCGAGCTCGTCGCGTCGCTGTTCGAGGAGGGCGGACAGCCTCGCCTCCTCAGCCGCGTGAGGCGTCTGCCGGGTCATCGGGCGCCAGAAGAGAGAAGTGCGGCTCGCGCCGGCAAGGCGCCCGGCTTCGGGACCGTCGGCGGTGTGCCCACGCCGTATAAATGCATCGACTGACCTTTCCGGTCCCCGTCAGGCTTCTCGATCGATGTTAGGCCCCGCTGCTGTGAACGTCCAGTGAGCGCTTCTCGAAGGAGTCCGCGGTCGCCAGGGAGTCTGAGGGCCTGCTTACTCGTGCAGCGTCATCGTCGGATCGAGCCGAGCGGCGCGGCGGGCCGGGATGAGGCTGGCGGCGACAGCGATCGCGCACAACAACGCGGCGACTGCGACGAAGGTCAGCGGGTCGGTGGGTGCGACGCCGAACAGCAGACTCGACATCAGCCGGCCTGTCAGGACGGCAACGGCGAAGCCGATCGCCAGCCCCACCGCGGTGACGGTGAGGGAGCCGCGCAGCACGGTGCGGGCGACGTCGAGAGTGCTCGCGCCGAGCGCGATGCGGATGCCGATCTCGCGGTTGCGCTGCGAGACGGTGTACGACATCACGCCGTAGATGCCGACGGCGGCGAGCGTCAGGGCGAGAAGGGCGAACAGGCCGAGCAGGCGCGCGTTGAGTCGTTCCGGCGCCGACGACTCATCGACCAGGTCGCGCAGCGGCTCCTGGTTGGCGACCGGCAGGTCAGCGTCCAGGTTCCACACCGCGGCGCGCACCGCGCCGGCCACCGCGGTCGGATCGCCGGCGGTACGTACCAACAGGGTGAGGGCGTCGCCGCGACCCTCGGCGTACGGCATGAAGACCTCCGGCTCGACCGGCTGCCGCACGCTGCGCTGCGGCACGTCGGCGACCACGCCGACGATGTCGAACCAGGGCAGCTCGGGGTCCGGGTCCTCCTCGGTTACGTAGCCTTGCGGGCGGCCGAAGAGAAACTGCTGCCCTACGGGGTCCTCGCCGGGGAAGTACATTCGCCGCATGGTGTCGTTGATGACCACCACCCGGCGGTCATCGATCGCGTCGGCGGCCTCGAACGCGCGGCCGGACAGCAAAGGCGTCTGCACGGTGGCGAAATAGCCCGGGGTGACGACGTTGAACTTGACCTCCATCAGCTCGTCGCGTGACACGGGGGGACGACCGCGGATGGTGAAGAAGCCCGACGAGAAGCGCGTGCCCAGCGGCACCGCGTCGATGGCGGCGACCGATTCGACGCCGGGAATGGCGGCGACATTCTCGAGCAGGCCGGTGAAGAAGCGGTACACGTCGGCGGATTCGGGGTATGAGCTATCCGGCAAGGCGACCGAGGTCATCAGCAGCCCGTCGGGCTGCATGCCCAGGTCGACGTGGCGCAGCTCGCTGTAGCTGCGCAGCAGCAGGCCGGCGCCGACCAGCAGCACCAGCGCCAGCGCGATCTCCGCCGCTACCAGCCCGTGGCGTAGCACGCCGGTGCCGCGCGACGCGCCGCGGCCGCCCTCCTTCAGTGCCTCGTTGAGATCCGGCCGCGATACCCGCAGCGCCGGAACGACGCCGAACAGGACGCCGGTGGCGAGCGCCACCAGCGCGGTGAAGCCGAGCACGCCGGCATCGATCCCGACGCCGTCGAGGCGCGGCAGATCGGGGCCGAGGAAGCGCAGCAGGCGCACGCACCAGAACGCTACCAGCAGGCCGAGGACGCCGCCGAGGCCGGCAAGCAGGATGCTCTCGGTGAGCATCTGGCGCAGCAGCCGTCGGCGGTCGGCGCCGAGCGCGGCGCGCAGCGCCATCTCACCCTCGCGCGCGGCGGCGCGGGCCAGCGACATGTTGGCGACGTTGGCGCAGGCGATCAGCACGACGAAGCCGACCGCTCCCAAGAGGATCCATAGCGCCCGGCTGACGTCACCGACGATCTCCTGGTGCAACGGCACGATGGTCACGCCGTAGCCCTCGTTGATGAGCGGAAACTCCTCCTCGAGCTGGGCGCCGACGCGATCCATGTCCGCGCGCGCCGCATCGACCGTGACGCCGTCCGCGAGCCGACCGATGACCTGGAGCCACAGGCTGCGGCGCGAGGTGTCCACCACCGCGGGCGGGAAGGGCCGCCAGAAGCGCGCCTCCTCGGAGCCGAACGCGAAGTCGGCCGGCATCACGCCGACGATTGTGAAATCCTCACCGTTCAGGGTCAGCGTGCGGCCGATCGCCGCGGAGTCGCCGCCGAAGCGGCTTTGCCAGTACCCGTGGCTGAGCACCATGACGTTGGGATCGCCCTCCCAATCGGTGGGCGAGAACACCCGGCCCTCGGCAGCCTTGGCGCCGAGCACCTGCATCAGGTTGGGCGAGGCCTGCACGCCGAGAACGCGCTGCGGCTCGCCGTCCCCCGAGACGTTCATGCGGCCGAACGACCACGCGGCCATGTCGGCGAACGAGCTGCTGCGGTCGCGCCAGTCCTCGTACATCGGGTACGAGGTGATGTCCTGCGGCCAGCCCTGCAGGCGGTTGTCGAGCCACACGGTCATCAGCTGCGCGGGCTGCGGGTAGGGCAGCGGGCGCAGCAGCACCGCGTTGATCACGCTGAAGATCGCCGAGTTGGCGCCGATGCCGAGGGCCAGGGTGATCACGGCAACAGCGGTGAAGCCGGGGCGCGCGCGTAGCGTGCGGAGCGCCAGGCGTAGGTCGAGGTGCAGCTTGTCCATGGAGAGTCCTCGCGGGGCCTGGGAGCGGCCGGGATGAGCCGGGTGGGGGTGGTCGGGGATCGCCGCGCGGTGACGACGGCGACGCAGGTTGGGGATGATCGATCGCAGCGCCTGGTTCCAGTACCAGGCGTCCGCGCGCAGCTTGCCGCGTAGCGGCCGGATGCGGGCCTCGTATTCCTCGTCGAGATCGCCGACCAGTGCGCCGCGCTCGTGGTGCGGCAGCGTCCAGGTGATCAGCAGCGCCGGCAGGCGTGGCGCCCGGCAGGGTTCACCGTCGGCGCGCTGGCGACGGCTCACGACTCGCCTGCCCCGGAGTCGAGCTCGACGCCCTGCCACATGCTGGCGTGCGCGGCGCGCGCCTCCTGCAGCGCCGCGGCGCCCGCCGCTTCCAGCTTGAAGTAGCGCCGCGGCCG
>JASFRZ010000273.1:0-7045 GCA_050114655.1 Acidobacteriota bacterium | reverse complement strand
TCGACGCGGAGCTGCCGGCCGTCGCGCTCACCTCGGTGAGCTTGGCGAGGCCGAAGTCGAGGACCTTGGCGTGACCGGCCTCGGTTACGAAGATGTTGTCGGGTTTCAAATCGCGGTGGACGATGCCGGCCGCGTGCGCCGCGACCAGAGCTTCGGCAACCTCTCCTGAAAACCCCAGGGCCTTCTCGAGCGGCAAGGCGCCCCGCTCCAGACGCTCGCGCAGGCTCTCGCCCTCGAGCAACTCCTGCACCATATAGTGAATGTCGCTCCCATCCTCGCTCGCTTCGGACCCGATGTCGTGGACCACGGCGATGTGCGGATGATTCAGCGCCGCCGCGGCCTGCGCCTCCTGCTCGAAACGGGCCAGTCGCTCAGGGTCGGACGCGAACTCCGCCGGCAGCACCTTGATCGCCACCTTGCGGCCCAGGCGAGTGTCCTGACCGAGGTACACCTCCCCCATTCCGCCGGCGCCGAGCGGCTCGAGGATTTCGTAATGCCCAAGGGTTTTGCCGACCACGGAGACGGCTCCTTATCGACGAAGACGCCTGAGCGTAATCGGAGTCGCTGTCGCCGATCAACGGGCACATGTAATCGGCCCCGCGGCACTGCAATTCCAGGGAACAAACATGGAACAGACTGGGCCGTACTCAGCGGGAATCAGCGGTAACCGGAAGTAAAGACGCCGGGCGCGAGCTGATCCTCGCCTGCTTCCTGGTACTAGCGTTGACAGCGTGCGGTGCGCTGTAGAGCAAGGCCCAGCCGGTGGTTCGTCACGTTGATGTTTCGTTCGGCGAGCATGACCTCCAAGAGCGACGCGATGCCGCTCCCGCGTAGCTCCTGCGAGCGGTTCAGAACGCCGTTCTGATATTCGAGGTCCACCCGAGCCAGCGCCTCCTCCAGCTCAATCAGGGCGCAATCGGCCTCGAAGTACCGCTGTCTGGCCTGCTCGATCGTTCCCCGTTCGCCCGACTCTTCCGGGGTCGGGGGTTCGGAGCACGCCAGCTCGTATTGGTCCAGCGCGGCCTGCTCGCGGGTGACCATGGTTTCGGCGAATTCGAAGGTGAGGCGCGTGACATCGCGGCGATGCTTGGCAGCGAGGTGCTCCGCCCGGGTGATCAGGTCGTTGCTCAAAAGAGCGTCGGCCATGTCGAGAAGCAGCCCGGCAATGCGCAATTCCTCCCCGCGTACGTTGGCGGCCAACTCGAGGCTCTCGACCTGGACGCGCGCCTCTTGCAGCAGGAGCCCGCACAGCTCGTCCATGTCCTCCTGTGCGGCGGCCGGTAGAGGGAATGCGAGAATGACGAGGGCACCAAGGGCGGTGAAGACGTAGACGCGGTCGTGTCGCATGACTGGTCACTCCGGTCCACAGGGGACACCGCGCTCGTCTATCAGAAGTTTAGGTCCTTTCGCCTGACAGTTACACCACGCACCCTCGATCCGGGCGAAGTGCCGGCGTTCTCCCGGCAAGGTACCGCCGGGGCAACCGGATCGTCGTGCTCGCAACCTTCGCGCGTGATGGAGCAACGTAGACGCCCCGGAGAGTACTTACTTTCGACTTCACTAGTTGGACCGATCAATCGACCTCCCGCAGCTTCGTCGGGGCCCTCCTGCAGCGCCCGCTGCAGGCCCTCGGCGCTGGCGTCGCTGATGGTGGCGCCGGTGCTGGTGAGTACGTACCCTTGCCTGAGCTTCTGACGAGAGATTGGAACATCGTTAGGCGTCCACGCCTCGGTCAACGCACTGGCCAGGGGTTGAGGGGTTCTCCAGGATGATCGGCCGCACCGTCTCCCATTACCGGGTCATCGCCAGTCTGGGATCTGGTGGAATGGGGGAGGTTTATCGTGCCGAGGACACGCGGCTGGGACGCCAGGTCGCGTTGAAGGTGCTGCCGGAGACGCTTACAACCAATCCGAAGCACCTGTCGCGGTTCAAGCGCGAGGCCACGACGCTGGCGGCGCTCAACCACCCGAACATCGTCACGATCTTTTCGGTGGAGGAGGTCGAGGGCCTGCGCTTCATGACCATGGAACTGGTCGCCGGCGCGACGCTCGAGGCGCTGCTTCCCGCGCACGGTTTCGGGCTCGATCGCTTCTTTTCTCTGGCGATCCCGATCGCCGGCGCCGTCGCCGCTGCGCACGACCGCGGGATCATCCACCGTGACCTCAAACCGGCCAACGTGATGGTGGCCGGCGAGGGTGACGATCAGCGCGTCAAGGTGCTCGACTTCGGGCTCGCCAAGGCGAGCGCCGCCGGCGACGCGGATACGAAGACCCGAGAGCTCACCGTAACTGCCACGCAGGCGGGCACGATCCTCGGCACGCCGCACTACATGTCGCCGGAGCAGGCGCGTGGCGAGCAGATCGACCACCGCTCCGACCTTTTCTCTCTGGGGGTCGTGCTCTTCGAGATGGTGACCGGCCGTCGGCCGTTCCAGGGGAACAGCTCGATCGAGCTCCTGTCGGCGATCCTCAAGGACCGTCCGCCGTCGCTCACCGAGATCCAGCCCGAGCTACCCCGCCACCTCGGCCGCGTGATCGGCAGGTGCCTCGAGAAGGCGCCCGCCGACCGCTACCAAACGGCTCGAGATGTTTTCAACGAGCTCAGGGCATTGAAGGCAGAGACAACAGCGGGGCTGGTGTCCGTGCCCCCGGTCTCGAGTTCGCCCGCTGCCAGGGACCACTCCTCGTCGATCGCGGTGTGGCGCCTGCGATGCCGCACCGAAGACAGCGAGATCGTGGAGTTCGCGGAGGGGCTCGCGGACGACATCACCGCCGGTCTCGCCCGTTTTCCGTACCTGTCGGTGATCGGCCGCGACGCGATCCTCGGGCAGGACGACAGGGACGCCGCCGTCCGAGATCTCGGCGTTCGCTATCTGATCGAGGGCAGTGTGCGGAAGGGAGGCCCGAGGGTGCGGGTGAGCTTGCAGCTCGTCGATGCGACGAGCGGGACGCACCTGTGGACCGAAACCTACGACCGCAGTCTCGATTCCGACGACCTCGACCTGTTCGCGGCGCAGGACGAAATCACCGACCGGGTCGTCGCCACCGTCGCCGACGGCTACGGCGTCCTGGTACGCGCTCTTGCCAGCGAGATCCCGGGAAAGGCCGACGACGAGCTCACCGGATCCGATTGGGTGCTGCAGATGTTCGGCTACAGGCAACGGATCGCGCCCCGAGAGCACCGCGCGCTGCGGAATCGGCTCGAGCAAGCCGCAGAACACGATCCCGAAAGCGTGGAGGTCTGGGCGTCGCTGGCGCAGCTCTACCTGGACGAGGCCAGCTTCGGGTTCAATCTCCGCAGGGACGCAGACGACGCCCTTGTCCGTGCCCTCCAAGCGGCGAGACGGGCGGTCGAGATCGATCCAACCGACCAGCTCGCGTGCCAGATGCTGGCGCAGGTCCAGTTTTTTCGCCGCGACCTGGAGTCGTTCCGCGCCAACGCCGAACGCGCGATGGCGCTCAACCCGCTGGACACCAATACACTGGGGATCCTCGGGTTGATGATCGTGCACACCGGTGAGTTCGAACGCGGCGCCGAGATCACACGGCGCGCCATGGCGCTCAACCCGCATCACGCTCCCTTCTACCATTTCGGGCCGATCTGGGAGCACTTCCACGAGGGCCGCTGGGAAAAGGCTCTGCGGCGCGCCAAGCAGGCGCACATGCCGGGACAGTTCTGGCCTTATCTGGTGATCGCTGCCGCCTGTGGACACCTCGGTCGTCTCGAAGAAGCCGAACGCGCCGTCGAGAGCATCCTCGAGCTCGATCCCGAGTTCGCTGCCAGCGCCCGCGACAAGATCGAGGTATGGCACTTCGCGAGCGGCCTGATCGAGCCGCTGTTGGAGGGGCTGCGAAAGGCCGGCATGTCGATCCCGGCGGTCGCTGGAATCGAGGCGACGCCGACCGCGGAAGGCGAATCCGAGAGGAGATCCGCTCGTCGCCCGCTGGTCGGGCGGGAGTCCGAGCGGGCCGAACTGGTCCGCCTCCTCGAGAGCGCCGGGGACGGGCGCGGCGGGCTGGTACTCCTCGGCGGCGAGGCCGGTGTGGGCAAGACGCGGCTCGCCAACGAGACGCTCGAGGACGGCCGCGAGCGCGGGATGATGACGCTCACCGGGCATGCCCGCGAGGACGAAAGCGCTCCCTTCGTGGTGATGACCGAGGTCCTCGAGGACCTGTTGCGGCAGAGTCCCCGGAACGATCTGGGACGCCTCCTCGCCGGAACCGGCTCGGAGATCGTGCGCCTCCTACCGGAGCTTCGCCGCCTCGTCCCGGACCTCCCTGAGCCAATCGACGCGCCGCCCGAGCAGCAACGTCGTCTGCTGTTCAAGAGCGTGCTCGAGATTCTCGGCCGGGCGGCGGATAAGAGGCCGTTGGTGCTGCTCCTCGACGACCTCCAGTGGGCCGACGAGTCGAGCCTTCAGCTGCTCGAGCACATCGCCCCACGGTTGGCCGAGCTCCCCATCCTGGTGGTCGGTACCTACCGCGACGTCGAAGCCGACATCGATGAGGCCTTTGCCCGATCGATGGCGGCGCTCGTCCGCCAACGGGCAACCGAGCGGCTGACGATCAAGGCGCTCACCGAGCCCTCGGTGGCGGCGCTGCTCGCCGAGCTCGGTGGTGACAACCCTCCTTCCCGGCTGGTCGGCGCAATCTACCGCAACACCGAGGGCAACGCTTTCTTCGTCGAGGAGGTCTATCGCCACCTGGCAGAGGAGGGCCGCCTCTTCGACGAAGAGGGCAGGTGGCGCTCCGACCTGGATGACGAGAGCTTGAATGTACCCGAGGGCGTACGGAGGGTGATCGGCCATCGCCTCGACCGCCTCCAGGAATCCACCCGCACCGCGCTGACGGTCGCCGCAGTCATCGGCCAGCGCTTCGAGCTACGGGTCCTCGAGGCGGCGCTCGCCGATCCCGACTCCACTCCGGAAGCGCTCGAAGAAGCTGAGGCAGCGCAGCTCGTAGGCGCGGTCGCGGCGGGCCGCGAGCCGGTCTACGAGTTCAGTCACGCGTTGGTGCGGCAGACCCTGCTCGCCACGCTGTCGGTGCCACGCCGCCAGCAGTTGCACATCGATGTGGCGACGGGAATGACGCGACTGTTCGGCGAGCGGGTCGCCGAGCGCGCCCCGGAGCTCGCGACGCACCTGTCGCGGGCCGGAAGCATCGCCGATCCCGCCGAGCTCGGGCGCTACCTGGTGGCCGCCGGCGACCTGTCGCTCAACGAGGCTGCCGCGGACGAGGCGATCCACTACTACGACGAGGCGCTGGCGTGCCTGGAAGAGACGGCGCCCGAGGATCGTGCCGCCCGTGCCCGGATCCTGGAAAGGCGAGCTCGGGCATGGCGCGCTCGGGGAGACTGGCCGAGCGTCGCTGCCGACTTCGAGGCGTCGCTGGAGATCTCCGAGTCGATCGGCGACACCGAGCGGGTTGCCCGTATCTGCCATGAGCTAGGAGACATCGACTTCTACGCCAATCGTGTCGAGGAGGCCGTGGCGCTGGCCGAGCGCGGCCTGGCGGCCCTTGCCGACGATCCTTCGGTCGAGCGTTGCCGGCTCCTGGCCGACCTGGGCTGCTACCTGAGCTTGCTCGGAGACTTCGATCGTGGCGACCCGATGCTCGGCGAGGCCGAGACCATGGCCGACGCGCTGTCCGATCCCCAGCTGAGGGCCGCGGTGGCACGGCAACGGTTGGTCCAGCAGCACCATCTGATGAACGGCAGCGACAAACTGAGAGCGGCGGAAGACGCCATCGCCATGGCGCGGCGAAGCGGCGCCACTTGGGAGCTCTCGGTCAGCCAAGGCCTGGCGCTGGTGGCGATCGTCTACTCGGGTCGTCTGGGTCTTCGCGCTCGAATCGCGGAGGCCGAGGAGCTCGCCGAGGAGCTGGGCGATGCCGGCACGCTGATGTGCGTTCAGGTCGCCAGCATCTACGAGCATCTCAACCACGGGCGGATCTCCACGGCAGTCGAGCAGGGGCCGCCGATGCTCGCCGCGATGAAGCACCTGGGCGGCTTCCTGCACCACGGACACGCCCATCTGGCGACTGCTCTCTACTACGCTGGTGACTGGGACCTGGCAAAGGAGCACAGCGAGGCCGCGGCCTGCGACGTGCCCCGAGACGCCTGGTTCGGCTTTTGTCAGGCGGCGCATCTGAAGCTGCTGGCGTATTGGGGCGAGCGCGACCGCGCCCTGAAGGCGATCGACACGCACGCGAAGGAGATCCCCGAGGTCCGCAGCGAGGCCCCCATCGGCCGCTGGGCTTGGGGGTTGGCGGCCCCCGAGGTTCTGGCGACATTCGGCCTGCACGACCGTGCAGCGACCTTTCACCCCCTCCTGCTCGACGTTATCGAGCGCGGGAACTGCTGGGCCTACAACTTCGGCTTGATCGAGAAGTTGGCGGGGATCAGCGCTGCCTGTGCCGGCCTCTGGGAACGCGCCGAGGAGCACTTCGCCACCGCGCTACGACAGTCGCGCGAGCTGCCCTGCCGCGTCGAGGAACCCGAGGTGCTGCGCTGGCATGCCTGGGCGGCTCGACTTCGCGGGCGGCCGGAGGATCGGGAGCGGGCGCGCGCTCTTGGTACCGAAGCGCTCGAGGTGGCCGAGGATCTGGGCATGCCCCGTCACGTCCAGATGCTCGAGGCCATGCTCCGTGAGCTTGCTGCGCGGGGAGTCGAGCCGCCCCGCCGCGAACGGACTCCCAGGCGCACGCCCCTGGTGGGTCGTGGAGACGAGCGCAAGTTGCTCGATGGCATGCTCGACGACGCTCTGGAGGGTCGTGGCGGTCTGGTGCTTCTCGGCGGCGAGCCGGGCGTCGGCAAGACCCGCCTCGCCCAGGAAGTTCTCGACGAGGGCCGTCAGCGCGGCCTGCAGGTACTCACCGGCCACGCCTACGAAGACGATGCGGCGCCCTTCACCATGGCAATCGAGGTGCTCGACGAACTGGTGCGCGCGACCCCTGACGCCAGGCTGCAATCGGTGATCGGGGGCGACGGCGGCGAGTTGGCGCGGCTCCTGCCGGAGCTGCGACAGTCACTCCCCGATCTCCCCGAG
>JASFRZ010000272.1:0-7051 GCA_050114655.1 Acidobacteriota bacterium | reverse complement strand
GCATCAAGGCGTGGGAGAAGGGCAAGAGCAACAAGTAGCGATCATCGCTTCGTGCCCGGTCGCGGTCGCGGACCGCGCGCCGGGCGCAGTGGTTGCGTTACTCCGGTTGCGGAAATGATGGAGACCCAGACCCTCACCGCGGTATATCTCGTCCAGATGGTCGGCACGGCCTTCCTGGCGGCGCTGCTGGCGCACTTCTATCGCGCCTACGGCCACTCCTACCTGCGCGAGTGGTCGTGGAGTTGGTTGGCGTTATGCATGTACGTCGCCGGCGGCCTGGCGGCGATGCTCTGGACACGCACATACCCGACGCAGCACCCGCTACGTCTCGGCGTGACTGGATTCACACTCTTCGCCGGATACGCGCAGATCGTGTTCCTGCTGTTCGGCACCTACGCGGTGGCGCGCGGGCAGCGCGTCGCCGAGCGGTGGCGCAACATCATCTTGTCCGGCTGCGTCGTCGTGGGTGTCCTTCTGGCGGTGCTGTACACCTCCGAGCCGGCGCTATTCGATATCCGCTTCTTCATCCGCATCGGCGTCCGCTCGGGCGCGGCGGGGATCGCCTACCTGGTTGCGGGTGTCTGGCTCGCGCGGCACCTGAACTGGCGCCACGGCGTCGGCCGCGGCCTGATGCTGGCGTCCTTCCTGCTGTACGGCGGCCAGCAAACCGCGTACTTCATCAACAGTATGCTCGAGTTGCTCGGCGTGGGACGCGTCGGCCCGGAGCTTGCGTGGCTGGGCTTCGCCGACTCCCTGCTGCAGTTCGGTATGGGCATGGGCATGGTGATCTGGCTGCTCGAGGACGAGCGCGATGAGCTCGAGCGCACCGCCGAGGCGCTTCGACGGAGTGAGACACATCTGCGCCGCTCGCAGCGGCTCGAGACCGTGGGGCAGCTCGCCGGCGGTGTTGCGCACGACTTCAACAACCTGCTGACGGTGATCAGCGGTCGCGGCCAGCGGCTGCTGCAACGACTTCCACGCGACAGCGAGGACTGGGTCGAGGTCAGCCAGATCGACCAGGCGGCGGCGCGAGGAGCGGCTCTGGTGCGCCAGCTGCTGGCGTTTTCCCGCAAGCAGGTGCTTGCCCCCCAGCACGTGCACGCCAACGAGACGGTGCAACACGTCCGTCGCATGTTGCAGCGTGTGATCGGCGAGGAGATCACCTTCAACTGCGATCTCGCGCCCGATCTCGCCTGGACCCTCGTCGACCCCGTGCAACTCGAGCAGGTGCTGGTCAACCTGGCGCTCAACGCGCGCGATGCGATGCCGGACGGCGGTACCCTCACCATCTCGACGCGCAATCAAGAGGTGGCAATCGAGGAATCCGACTCGCTCGTCGGCCTGATGCCGGGAGAGCACATCGAGATCACCGTGCGCGATACCGGCGTGGGGATGGACGAGAAGACGCGACGACACATCTTCGAGCCGTTCTACACCACCAAGGGTGTGGGCGAGGGTAGCGGCCTCGGAATGGCGATGGTCTACGGCGTGGTGCGCCAGAGCGGCGGCACGGTGGTCATCGACAGCAGACCGGAAGAGGGCACCGCGGTGCACGTGTACCTGCCTCGCGTCGCGCCCCCGCCGCGGGCCGAGGCCGATCAGCGTCATACGATCGAGCACCGGGCGCAGCCGGCGTCGGGCCGGCGTGCGACGGTCCTGGTGGTCGAGGACGACTCACGCATCCGCGGCCTCCTCGACGCGGTGCTACGGGACAACGGCTACGAGACGCTGATCGCCGAGGATGGTGCCGCCGCACTGGAGATTGCCCAGCGCAACGACCAGAAGATCGATCTGCTGCTCACCGATATCGTCATGCCCAAGATCGGTGGCCCCGAGCTCGCTGACCGCCTGCAGGTGGAGAATTCCGACCTTCGCGTGGTGTACATGAGCGGCTACTCCGAGGAGATCGTCTCGTCGCGCATCGACAGCGGCGAGCGGTTTCTGCTCGAGAAGCCGTTCAGCCTGCCGGACCTGCTGCGCTGCGTGCACGAGACGCTGGATCGCTGAGTGATGGTCTCGCCGGCTGACATCGACGCTGCGGCGGAACTGATACGAGCGCATGTGCGGCGCACACCGGTCATGAATCTCGAGCCCGGCTACGCGGAGTTGTCCGCGGAGCTCTTTCTGAAGCTCGAGCTCTTCCAGCACACCGGCTCCTTCAAGCCGCGCGGGGCGTTCCATCGCATCCTGCGCTCCGAGGTGCCGGAGGCGGGTGTGATCACCGCTTCTGGGGGTAACCACGGTCAGGCGGTGGCATACGTCTGCCGTACCCTCGGTCTGCGCGCTGAGATCTTCGTTCCCGCGGGCTCGCCGCCGCTCAAGGCCGAGCGCATCCGCCGCTTCGGCGCTCAGGTCACCGTCACCGGAGAGTTCTACGACGACGCCATGGAGGCCTGCCTGAAGCGCGCCGAGGAGACCGGCGCGCTGCTGGTACACCCCTACGACCACCCACAGGTGGTTGCGGGGCAGGGGACAGTAGGGCGCGAGCTCGAGGAGCAGCTACCGCAGCTCGACACCGTGCTGGTGGCGGCTGGCGGCGGCGGCCTCGCCGCGGGCGTCGCCGCCTGGTATGCCGGGCGACGACGGGTCATCGCCGTCGAGCCGGAGGGTTGCCCGGCGCTGGCGCGGGCGCTCGAGGCAGGCGAACCGGTGGAGGTCCCGGTGGGTGGCGTGGCGGCCGATTCTCTTGGAGCACGGCGTATCGGGGCGGTGCCTTTCGCCGTGGCCCGGGAGCTCATCGACGCCGCGGTGCTGGTGTCGGACGAGGCCATCCTGGAAGCGCAGTGGCGCCTGTGGGACAGTCTCAGGATCCTCGCCGAGCCGGGTGGGGTCGCTGCCCTGGCGGCGCTGCTGTCGGGCGCGTACGTGCCGCAGGCCGGCGAGCGCGTCGGTGCCATCGTGTGCGGCGGCAATACCGCGTCGCTGCCGCAGCAGCGCGCGTAATAGAATTCCCTTCCCGTCACCAGAATCGAGCCGCGGCCCTGGCCGCGGCGGTGAAAGCGAGGCATGAAGGTCCCCGTCGTCGGTGAGTTCCTCGGCCGCTACGAGATCGTCCGGGCACTGGGCTCGGGCGCGATGGGGCAGGTGTACGCTGCCTACGACGAGACCCTCGCACGCGAGGTCGCGCTGAAGGTGTTGCGGGCGCAGTTCTCCGATGATTTCGAGCGCCGCCAGCGCTTCGAGCGCGAGGCCAAGGCGATCGCCGCCCTCGATCACCCCAACATCGTCACCGTCTATTCGGTCGAAGAGGACAACGGCACGCACTTCATCACCATGCAGCTCGTCGAGGGCAAGACGCTCGACGAGGTGGTGCCCAGCGGCGGCCTGTCGATCAACACGTTTCTGGAGCTGGCGGTGCGCCTGGTGGAGGCGGTGGCGGCGGCGCATCGCAAGGGCATCGTCCATCGCGACCTGAAGCCGTCGAACGTGATGGTAACCGAGGATGGCCGCCTCAAGGTGCTGGACTTCGGCCTCGCCAAGCTACGGGAGGACGGCGCCGAGGGAGCGCGCGTCGGCGATCCCGAGACCATGGGCTTGACGCTCGAGGGCCAGATCATCGGGACCGTGGCCTACATGTCGCCCGAGCAGGCCGAGGGTCGCGCAGCCGACCACCGTTCGGACATCTTCTCCCTCGGTGTGCTGCTGTACGAGATGGCCACCGGCGACGCGCCTTTCAAGGGCGATACACCGATCTCGGTGATGTCCTCGATCATCAAGGATACCCCGACCCTGATCACCCGCCTCAAACCCGGGTTGCCGCCGCACCTCGGGCGCATCATCCGCACCTGTCTGGCGAAGGACCCGGTACGTCGGTATCAGACGGCGATCGACCTCCGCAACGCGCTCGACGACCTCAAGATCGAGCTTCAGACGGGAGAGTTCGAGGCACCCTCGGAGCAACACGTTGCGGGCCCCGAGCGGCAAGCGGAGGCCCGCGACGAGACCGGCTGGCCCGGCGCGGTGCGCGCCGGGTCGATCGCCGCGCTGGTGATCGCGGCGATGGCGGTGGGAGTGCTGTGGGGCATGAGCCGCGCGGGGGGAGGTGCTCCGTTCGACGACGATGCGATCAACGGCCAGCCCGCGCCGTTGCGATTGACCAGCCAGGCGAGCCTGGCCGGCTCTCCGTCGTGGTCGCCCGCCGGAACCGAGCTGGTCTATTCCTCCGACGTCAACGGCACGATGGACCTGTGGCACCAAGAGGCCGACGGGCGTACCCGCCTTCTCACCTCGCTCCCGGGCGACGAGACCGACCCGGACTGGGCGCCGGACGACTCGTCGGTCGCCTACACCAGCGACTTCGGCAACAACGGTATCCACCTGATCTCGCCGCGTGGCGGGCAGTCCTCGCGGCTGACCGACTTCGGCATGCGTCCCAAGTGGTCGCCCTCCGCGGACCGCATCGTCTTCGAGTGGCGCGGTGACATGTACGTGGTGGAAACGCACGGCAGCTCCGAGCCCCGACTGCTCGTCGAGGACACCGCCGGCAGCCCGCACGCCATCTGGTCGCACGACGGGGCGCGGGTGTACTACTGGAACCGCACCGACGCCGACGTGTTCATGGTGCCGGCCAGCGGTGGGGAGCCCCAGGCGCTGAACCTGGTGCCCACCGGCCAGGAGGTCGCGGGCCTCGCAGCGGCCAGCGACGGGAGCTTCCTGGTGCTCAGCCGTGGTCCCTACGGCGGCAACAAGGATATCTGGAAGGTGCCGCTCGATGCCGACGGGCGGCCCGGCGGCGATCCCGTGCACCTGACCTGGCCGACCACCGATGATGTCGACCCGGCGATCTCTCCCGACGGCCGCAGGCTGGCCTATGCCGCCCGACGCGTCACCCGCCACCTGTGGGCTTACGATTTCGATCCGGTCAGCGCGCGACCCACCGGGGTGTCCCAGCAGCTCACCACCGCCTCCGACAGTAACTACTATCCGTCCGTTTCAGCCGACGGCAACCTGCTGGTGTGGACGGCACACCGCACATCCGATCAGGGACAGCTTTACTCGATGCGTCTCGACGGAGAGCTGATCGAAGAGAAGGTCACCACTGTGTGGGAGCGGCAGGTCCGGGAGATCGGCGGCGCCTTCGCGCCTGCAGGTGACGTTCTGCTGTTTACGTCCACCTGGCGCGGTGCCTACGAGCTGTATCGCGTGGGCTGCTTTGTCGAGTGCGTGCCCACGCCGCTCACCGATATCGAGCACCCGGTGCGCGACGTCATGCCGTCGTGGTCGCCGAGTGGCGACCGCGTGGTCTTCTACTCCAACCGCTCGGGGAACTGGGACATCTGGTCGCTGATGCTCGGCAACGGCGGCGAGCCGCGTCGCCTGACCGATGCGGTGACCTTCGAGATGTACCCGAGCTTCTCCCCATCGGGTCGTCACATCGCCTACTGGACCAACAAGGACGGCGGCGGGGGGGACATCTGGGAGATCGACGCTGAAAGCGGCAGCAATGCGCGCCCGCTGGCGGTCAGCGAGGCGCAGGAGGGCTGGGGAGCCTGGTCGCCCGACGAGCACTGGTTCTTCTTTGCCTCCGATCGTAGCGGTAGCTTCAACATCTGGGTACAAGAGGCGAATGTCGACAACCCTGAGCCTTTCCGGGTGACCAACTTCGCCGCCCTCAATACCGGCCTGCCGGAGACGGTGCTGTACACCAAGTTCGCCGTCGCGCCCGGGCGTCTCATCATCCCCGTCGAAGAGCGCTCCGGCGGTTTGTGGCTTCTCCAGGACATCTCCCGATGACGGGCCGCCAGGCTCCGCGGAGGGCCGTCGCGTTGCTGGCCGTGATGGTCGCGGCAGCCGGCGTCGTTCACGCGCTGCCGCGGCAGGATCGCAACCTGGAGACCTTCGATGCCGCGTGGAACATCATCAACGACACCTACTGGGATCCCGATTTCAACGGGATCGACTGGCAGGCGGTGCGTGACGAGCTGCGACCGCAGGCGGCTGCGGCGCAGTCGCCGGGCGAGCTGCGGGCAGTGATCGACGAGATGATCAGTCGCCTCGGACAATCGCACTTTGCCGTCTGGCCGCGCAGCACGCTGGCCGCGCTGCGCGCCGGTGACGAGAGCGTACGCGCCGGTGGCGGCGACCCGGGCTTCGAGACGGTGCTGATCGACGGCAGGTTCGTGGTTGCACGCGTCCAAGAGGACGGTCCTGCGGCGGCGGCGGGCGTTGAGCCGGGATGGGTGGTGCAGCGCGTCGACGGCGAGGAGGTGGGGACGGCCGACCTGCCGGATGCGGAGAGCGTGGAGAGCCACACGCTGGCGGTGGCGGCGCAGCGCGGCATGGACAGCCGTCTCAGCGGGGTCCCCGGGGAGACCCTGCAGCTGGTCATGATCGACGGCAACGATGAAGAGCGCGACATCGACATCCAGGTCGCCCGCCCGCGCGGCAGGCGCACCACCTTCGGCAACATGCCGACGCTGTTCGCCCGCCTCGACAGCCGCGTACTGCATCCCGACCTCGATCTGTCCGTCGGGCTGATCGGTTTCAACATCTGGCTGCCAGTGCTGTCGCGGCCTTTCGATGAGGCGCTCGACGCGATGCGTGACGCCGACGGCATCATCCTGGATCTGCGAGGCAACCCGGGCGGCGTCGGCGGCATGGTGATGGGCATCGGCGGACATTTCGTGAGCGAGCCGGTGGCTCTGGGCACGATGCGCACGCGCAACGACGAACTTCGCTTCGTCGCCAACCCGCGCCGTATCGACTCCCACGGCGAGAGCGTAGAGCCCTACGACGGACCGCTGGCGATCCTCATCGACAGCACCAGCGCCAGCACCTCGGAGGTCTTCGCCGGCGGCCTGCAGGCCATCGGCCGGGCGCGCATCTTCGGGCAGCGTTCCATGGGTGCGGCGCTGCCTTCGATGATGGACGACCTGCCCAACGGCGACGTGCTGCAGCACGCGATCGCCGATTTCGTGGTCACCGAGACGGGCGTGCGGCTGGAAGGCCGCGGCGTCGTCCCCGACGAGGAGATCCACCTCTCCCGCGCCGAGTTGCTTGCCGGGCGGGACCCGACGCTCGATGCTGCGATAGAGTGGATCGTAGGACAGCG
>JASFRZ010000271.1:0-7066 GCA_050114655.1 Acidobacteriota bacterium | reverse complement strand
AAGTCTGAAATGTAGACTAAAGTTTCGATGCAGAGACAGGAGACCGATATGGGCGCGCGCAGCAATCTGGGTGAATTCGAGCAACTGGTCCTGCTGGCGGTGCTGCAGCTCGATCGCGAGGCATATGGCCCGGGCATCAGCGGGCTCCTGGAGGAGGCGCTCGATCGCCGCATCTCGCGCGGCGCGTTGTATTCGGCGCTCGCGCGGCTGGAGGAGAAGGGCTTTCTGCGCTGGAGCGTCGAGGCGGCGAGCTCGGAGCGCGGCGGCAACCGCAATCGTCGCTTCGAGGTCACCGCCGACGGGCTCGAGACCCTGCGCGCGGCGCGCGCCGCGATGATGATGCTGTCCGAGGGCCTCGAGGCGAAGCTCGGCGAGGTCGACCAGTGAGCCGGCGACCGCCGATGGTGGGACGCTGGCTGCTGCGCCGGCTGCTGCCCGCCGGGCCCGTCGCCGAGGGTATCGCGGGCGACCTGGAGCAGGAGTACGCCGCGCGCCCGCGGCCGATCTGGTACCTGCGCGCGGTCATCGGGGTCGTCCTACTGTCATTGCGTGACCGGCTGCGCGGCCGCAGCTGGTTTGCCCCGACCGACAATGGAGGAGGAGCGACGGGCGGCGGCCCGGCGATGCCGCGGCGGGCGCGGCGTGGCGAGGCGGTGTTGCAGGACCTCCGCTTCGCGCTCCGCATGCTGGCGCAGCGTCCCCTGTTCACCACTGTCGCGGTGGCGACGTTGGCGCTCGGCATGGGCGTCAACCTGGCGATCTTCAGCGTCATCAACGGGTTGCTGCTGCGACCCGTCCCGATGATCGAGCATCCCGAATCCCTGGTGGAGATCGCGCGCGGCAGCGGCGCCGAATACGAAGACGTCTCGTTTCCCGTCCTGCGGATGGTGCGCGACAGCACCGTGACGCTCACCGACGTCGCCGGGTGGGACGGCATCGAGCTGTCGTACCGCGACCCGGGGGCCGGCGAGGCGGTGGTGATCTCCGGCCGGGAGGTGACCGGTAGCTACTTCTCCGTGCTCGGCGTCGAGCCGGCCGTGGGCCGGCTGCTCGGGCCCGACAGCTTCTGGCCCGACGTCGCTGCCGAGGTGGTGATTACCCACCACCTGTGGCAAGAACGCTACCGCGGTGCGGCCGACGTCGTCGGTCGCACGGTGCTGATCAACGGCGTGCCGGCGACGATTGTCGGGGTCACGCCGGAGGGCTTCGCCGGTCACCAGGCGCTGGTACAGCGTGATGTCTTCGTGCCCATCGGCATGGCTGCGCCCGGCATGATGAGAGCCCGGGAGCTGGAGTCCCCGACCGCCGGGTACATGGTGCTGATCGGGCGTCTGGCCGGCGGGGTGGGGATCGAGGCCGCTCGCCAGGAGCTCGTTGCCCTGGGCGAGCGCTTCTCGGCCGACAACGGCATCGGCGAGCCCTACGACCTACGCGTCGATCCATATGCCGGGATCCCGGTCACGGATCGCTCGACCGTGACGCTGTTTTTTTCGATGCTGCTGTTGATCTCCACGATGGTGATGGTGATCGCCTGTGTCAACGTCGCCAACATGTTGCTGGCGCGCGGTCTCGAGCGCCGCCGCGAGCTCGCCATCCGCATGTCGCTGGGCGCTGGACGCGGCCGTGTCGTTCGGCAGCTACTGACCGAGTCGACGCTGCTGTTCGTCGCGGCAGTTGCGGCGGCGCTGCTGGTGAGCAACTGGGTGACCGACTTGCTGGTGCGGTTGTACCTGCCACAGACACTGACCACGCGGCTGCTGCTCGACGTCTCGCCCGACCGGCGCGTGCTCGGGTTCGCGTTGTTGCTCACCGCCTTGACCGCGCTGGTCTTCGGTCTCGCGCCCGCTCTGAGCGCGAGCCGCGCCGCGGGTCGCACCATTCGCAGCAGGGCGGCGCAGTTGCCGACGGCGCGGCTGAGCAGCGTTTTGGTGGGGGCGCAGATGGCGCTGTCACTGCTGCTGCTGGTCGCCGCAGGCCTCCTGGGACGCACGCTGGCGGCGCTCGAGTCGGCTGATCTCGGCTTCGACGTCGACGGCATCTACCTGGTCAAGCTGGATGTCGAGCACGTCGGATACGATTCGGATCGAACCCGCGCGTTCTACAGCGAGCTGCTCGACGAGGTGCGCGCCGTCCCCGGTGTGGCGGCGGCCGCAACCTCGCGCAAGCCGCCGCTGGCGACGCCGTCGACGATCGGCGGGATCTTTCCCGACGGCATCGAGCCGCCGCGCACGGAGGGCTTCAATGCCCACTTCAACCGCGTCTCGCCGGACTATTTCCGCACCGCCGGCATCCCCCTGCTGCAGGGGCGCGAATTCGACGCCTCCGACAACGCCGACGCGCCGCGCGTGGCGATCATCAACGCGACGATGGCGGCGCGGATCTGGGGATCGGCGGGCGCGCTCGGCCGGCGTTTCTCCCTCGGCTCCGGTGACGATGCGCGCCCGTATCGGGTGGTTGGCGTCGCGGCCGACGCCCACTACCACTCGTTCGTCGAGGAGACGCCCGATTTTCTCTACCTCGCCGCCGCGCAGAGCCCGGATTCCACCGGCCACGTGATGGTGCGCGGGGACATGTCGTCGACCCTCGACGCAGTGCGCCGTCGCATCAGGCAGGTCGACGCGGATGTGCCGATCGCCGAGATCATGACCGTGCGCGAGGAGGTCGACGGCTTCGCCATGGCACAGCAGCTTGCCGCATGGTTCGCCGGCGCCGTCGGAGGGGTCGGTCTGCTGCTCGGTGCAGTCGGTGTGTACGGCGTGACGGCTTTCGCGGTCGGCCGGCGCACACACGAGATCGGCGTGCGCATGGCGCTGGGGGCCCGCGCCGCCGATGTCCGAAGCCTGCTGCTGCGGCGCGGCATCCGCGCCCCGCTGGCCGGCATGATCACGGGCCTGGCGCTCGCCGCCGGCGCGGCGCGGTTGCTGGAGTCGTTGCTCTACGGCGTGAGCGCTTCCGACCCGCTGACCTTCGCCTTGGTCACCGTGGTGCTCGGTGGCGTCGCGCTGCTTGCCACCTTGTTGCCCGCGCAGCGCGCGGCTCGCCTCGACCCGACGCGCACGCTGCGGGCGGAGTGAGACGGAGAGTGGACAGCAAAAGAGCGCGACCGGGGGTCGCGCTCCTCGCTGCCGATTCGATGGCCGATGCCGTTGGCTCGACGTGCCGAAGTCGTCGCGACGGCAGGGTCGAATCGGGCGGCCTGTTGCGGACAGTTTAGCAGCAGCTTCGCCGGGCGCGGAAAGAGGGCCGCGTCACCTCCTGCTAGCGCGATCCGGGCCGACTCGTGACGCCGGGCGGTACACCTGCGGCACCCGCACCGACGCTGGTGAGGTAAGCCTGCAGGTCACGCAGGTCGACGCCGCTCAGCTCCGGCCACGGCAGATCGCGGCCCAGGATGGCTTCCTTCATCAGCGGCGCGTGGTTCCACATGGCGGAGACCAGGTTCGAGCTCGATGCCGCAGCCGTCGAGCCGAAGAGCACCGGACCGGGTAGATTCTGCGCCGCCTTCTCCTCTTCGCTCTGTGCGTGGCACGCGGCGCACGATCGGTCGACAAACACCCGCGCGCCGCGCGTCGCGTCGCCTGCGGGGTCCTGAAACGAGAGGAAGTAGAGGAAGGCGACGACGTCGGCGAGCTCGCTGCCGTCGAACTGCGGCCAGCCGAGCCCGCGCTCCGCCATGGCATCGCTCATGGCGAGACCGTGGTTCCACATGGTCGATGCGATGGCCTCGGCGGGCCGCCTCAGGTCGAACTCCATCAGGTCCGGGCCGCCGCGGCCGCCACGTGCGCTGGCGCCGTGGCAGCTCGAGCAACCCTTGCTGCCGAAGAGCTCCCGGCCGTGGTTGGGGTTGCCGGGAGTCGACAGCATCGGCTCGCGCGGCTGCGGGCCGGCGCGCTGGCGAATATACGCGCTCAGATCCGCCAGGTCACCTTGGTCGAACAGCGGCGGCGGAACGTTGCGTTGCCGCATGCTCTCGAACATCGACGGCCCATGGTTCCAGATCTGCTGTGCGACGGCCAGGGGCGAGGCGAACCGGCTGAGATCGGCGAGGTCGGGACCGATATTGGCCTCGCCGCCGCCCACCGAATGGCACGCGACGCATGACTCGCGCTCGAACAAACGGCGGCCGGCCTCCGCCTCGCCCGGTCTGCCGAGGTAGTCGATGAAGTACAGAAAGGCCACCAGCTCGGAGGCCTGGTCGCTGCTGAGCTGGGGCCACTCCAGACCGGACACTTCGAAGGTGACGGTCATTGCCGGCACGTGGTTCCACAGCGCGGCGCCGAGCTCTAAAAAGGTGCCGTCGAAGCGGCCTTCGCCAAGGATCGGGCCGATGCTCGCGTCGCGGCCGCCGGCCAGCCCATGGCACTGCACGCACTGCTTGCTCTCGTATAGCGCGCGCCCCCGCAGCGGATTGTCCGGTAGACGGAGATCTGACGACTGCGGCGGCAGCGCCACGGCTACCGCTGCCGACAGCGAAGCGACGGCGACCAGGACGGCACGCCTCATGAATCGCTCTCCTCCGGGGACTCTTCTCGCCGGCCCCGCCGCAGCCCGACGAAGACGTAGGTCAGAACGGAAGCGCCGGTGATGAACACCGGGATGGCGACGATGGAAATCCCCACCGACGCGGTGGGCACGTCGTTGAGCCGTAGCGCGAGCCGGATCAAGTGGAGGATCCAGCCGGAGATCCCCAGCACGAAGACCCAGATCCCCAGGAGCGAGAGAAGTTGCAGGAGGGGGACCCATTGCGGCTCGGACTGTTCGCTCATATCAGGCTCCCTCCGCGGCGGGGCCGGCAACGGACGGCTTGGGGTCCGGCAAGTACTGCTCCAGGCGGTCGGTGGTCTCCTCGATCGATTCCGCCCGGCCCTCCTGGATCTCCCAGATCGAGACGAGCGGGAAGAAGCGCGCGAACAGAACGAAACCGAGCATGAACGTGGCGATGCCGCCGGCGAACATGCCCCATTCGACAATGCTGGGAACGTAGAAACCTGAGGGGTAGGGCAGCCGCGGGTTGGCAAGCGACGGCGCGACGATGTTGAGGCGCTCGAGCCACATTCCCACGACGACGGTGAGCGAGGCGATGAAGATGCCGGTGATCGTGCGCGTTCGCTTGAAGCTCAGAATCAGCACCGGGATGAGGAAGTTGCACGCCACCATGCTCCAGAACGGGATGGCGTAGGGACCGGTGAGCTTGTAGTAGAACACCCGCATCTCGTCGGGTTCATTGCCGAAAAAGGCCGTCAGATACTCGGAGAACGTGAAGTAGAACCAGATGAGCGACATGATCAACAACAATCTGGACAGGTAATCGAAGTGGATCGGCTTGAGATACCGCTCGTAGTGAAACACCCGCCGCAGCACGATCATCACCATCATCAGCGCCGCGATACCGGAGAAGATGGCGCCGACCACGAAGTAGGGCCCGAAGATCGTCGAGTGCCAGCCCGGCTGCAGCGTCATGGCAAAGATGTAGGAGATCACCGTGTGTACCGACACGGCGATGGGGATGACCAGAATCATCATGAAGCTCACCGCGCGGTCGATCACCTTGCGCTGCTGCGGCGTTCCCTGCCAGCCCCACGCGAGCAGCGCATAGAGCCAGCGCGGGCGGGCGCCGCGGTCGCGCAGCAGAGCGATGTCCGGAATCATCGGGATGTACAGGTAGACCGTCGATGCCATGAAGTAGGCGGAGATCGCGCTCACGTCCCACAGCAAGGGTGATTGCAGTCGGCCGGAGAAGAAGATGTTCAGCGCACGCTCGGGACGGCCGAGGTCGAGTACCGGGTGGAAGCCGCCGATTGCCAGCACCACGACCGTGATGACCTCCGCCATGCGCGTGATCGGTCGCCGCCACTCGGCCTTGGAAAGGCGCAGGATCGCGGAGATTAGCGTCCCGGCATGGCTGATACCGATGAAGAAGACGAAATTGACGATGTAGAAGCCCCACACCACCGGCTGGTTGAGGCCGGTGACACCCAGGCCCCAGAGGATCTGGCGGCTGAAGACCATCCAGCCGCCGAGAATCACCAGCAGCAACAGCGTGCTGATCACGCGGAAACCCGACCCCGGATCCTCGATCGGGCGCAGCAGCTCGGCGTCCTCGAAGTCCTGTTTCGGCGTCGTCGCTCCGGTTGTGCTCATTCTCGCTCCGACAAGTAGTACAGCTTCGGACGTGTGCCGAGATCTTCCAGGAGCTGGAAGGCACGTGCGCTGCGGGCCAGCACGCTGACCCGGCTGTCAGGGTCGTCGAGATCGCCGAAGAAGATCGCCTTCGCCGGGCAACTCTCGGCGCACGCCGTGGTCACATCGCCGTCACGCAGCTCGACACCCTCGGCGCGCGCGGCGTCCTTGGCGCGCTGGATGCGCTGGTGGCAGAAGGTGCACTTCTCGACCACCCCTTTGGGGCGCATCGAAACGTCGGGATTGGCGCGCTTGCGCGTTTCGCCCGGCCACTGGGGCGCGTACCAGTTGAACACCTTGGCGTTGTAGGGGCAGGCGGCCATGCAGTAACGACAACCGATGCAGCGCCCGTAGATCTGCGCGACGATGCCTTCGTCGCTGAGGTAAGTGGCGTGCACCGGGCAAACGCGCACACAGGGAGGATCGTCACACTGCACGCACGGCTTGGGGAGGAAGCGGATCTTGGTGCCGCCGGTTTCCGTTTCGAGCGTTTCCGGCAGGATCTCGATCCAGTGGAAGGCCCTGCCGAGGTCCGTTTGCTGTGGGCCTGCCGCGGTGAGGTTGTTTTCCTGGTGGCAGGCCGCCATACAGGCGCCGCAGGCGGTGCAACGGTCCAGATCGATGACCATTCCCCAGCGGCTCATCAGGCTCCGTCTCCGTGCGTCGGCGATGCGACACCGTGGCTGCGGCGCTCGATCACGTGCAGGTTCACGCGGGTGGAGTTCTCCGACATGGCGTCCGACACCGGGTCGCGCACCTCGAGCAACGTCCGCAACGGGTTGGCGCCGATCACTCCCTCGTCCGGGATGGTTCCCCCGAGCCCCAGAGACACGTGGATAACCCCGGGCAGCGACCCGGGATAGGTGTGCACCACCGCCTCGATGCT
>JASFRZ010000270.1:0-7083 GCA_050114655.1 Acidobacteriota bacterium | reverse complement strand
GACGCCCACCCGCGGCTGCTGGGGCACGTCGACTGGGTTACCAAGGCACCGGGCGGTCGGGGCGCGGTGCGCGAAGTGGTGGACGACATCGTCGGCGCGCGCGGCCTGTGGGACGAGGTGCTTGCCGATTATCGCGGTCGCCAGCAGCCCCGCGACGAGGGCGCAAACGAAAGCGAGACGTGATGAACGCGATCTTCAAGATGCTCTTGTATCTGGCGCTGGTCATCCTGCTCGTCGCCGTGGCCTACGCCAATGCCGACCAGCAGGTCGACGTCACCTTCTTTCCGGGCCGCACGCTGGTCGATGTTCCGGTGTTCCTGGTGATTCTCGGCTCGGTGTTCATCGGCGTGCTGGTCGCCGGAATCATTGCGGTGATCGAGCACTTCAAGCACGGCATGCGCGAGCGCGAGCTGCAGCGCCGTATCGGCGCCCTCGAGACCGAGGTTCGAGAGCTGCGCAATCTGCCGATCGGCAGCGGACTCAGCGAAGCCGATGACGGCGATGCCGGCTGGCCGCAGGAGTAGCGAATGCAGGGATGGTCCCTGACGCTGGGGGCCGCTGCGGCCCTGGTAATGCTCGGGATTCTGCTCGGCCGCGCGTGGACACTGGTGCGCCAGCGGCGCAGCGACGGATCGCAGTACGGCGACCACCCGCACTACCTGTTGGGGCTGAACTACCTGATCTCCAACCAGCCCGAGCTGGCGTTGATGGAGCTTTCCAAGGCGGTGCGGGGCGAGACCGACGCGGTCGAGGCGTACCTGGCACTGGGCAACTTGTTCCGCGAGAAGGGGCAGGTCGAGCGGGCCATCGACATCCACAAGAGCCTGCTGCACCGCCCCGGGCTGTCAGAGCTCGGTCGCACGCAGGCGTTGTTCTCGCTGGCGTTGGACTTCAAGAGCGCGGGGCTGATCGATCGCTCCGAGCGCACCCTCGACGAGGTGGTCAAGCGTGACCCGAGCAATCTCAGCGGCTGGCTTTGCTTGCGCCGCGTCTACGAGGAGATGGGCCGCTGGCAGGATGCGGTCGAGGCTCAGGGGCGGATCGACCGCCTGGCGGGATCGAGCGACACCCGTCTGCTGGCGTCACTGTGGGCGGAATCCGGCAAGGAGTCATACCGCGGTGGCGAACTCGAACGCGCCACCGAATTCTACCGTCGCTCGCTCGGCCTCGACGCGGAATACGCCCCGGCGCACCTCGGTCTCGGCGATTGTCTCGCCGACCAGGACGCACTGGCCGAGGCGATGACCCACTGGGGCAAGGCGCTCGACAACGGCGCGGCCTGGGCGCTGGAGGCACTCGAGCGCATCAGCACGGTCGCGGCGACGAACGGCGACTGGACCGCGGTCGAAAGCGCCTGCGCGCGGGTCCTGCAGCGACAACCGCACTCCTGGCGGGTGCAGCTGGTGCTGGCAGGCATGCACCGGGAGCGCGGCGACCTCGATGCAGCGCGCCAGGCGCTCACCAAGGCGCTGACAGAGAAGCCCGGCTCGATCACCGTGCAGCACGAGCTGTGGCAGGTGCTCGACGAGCAGGGTACCGCGGGCAGTGCCGTCGGCGATCTGTTCGGCGACGTCGTGGGGCAGGCGCGCCTGGTGGACCCTTATGTTTGTCTGGAGTGCGGTTTCAAGGCCACCAGGCCGTTCGCAAGATGTCCCCATTGCCACGCGTGGAACACCGTGGCCGACGAGCAGAGCTGACCGGTATGTTCGAAGTGCGTGTCGAGGGCGAGTTCGAAGCGGGCCACGGGCGCGGCCCGAGTGGCGAGGAGACGGCCCTGCATCACCACCAATGGAGCATTGCGGTGCGGGTGCGCTCGCGGGACCTCGATCATATCGGCATCGTGGTGGACTTCCGCGTCGTGCGCTCGGGGCTCGATGCCGTGCTCGCTCGCCTTGATCAGCGTGTACTCGAGGACATCGACGCGTTCGCCGGGAATCCGCCGACTGCGCCGGCGGTGGCGCGCTGGATCTTCGAACAGGTGGAAAGCCGGCTGCAGAACGTGACCGCGGGTGCCGACACCACCGAGCCGGACGGCTCGCAGGCTTTCTGGCTCGAGGCCGTCGAGGTCGAGGCCGATCCGGGTACGCGGGTCGAGTACCGGCGGGCTTGCTAGTCGCTAGAGCCCGCGTCGGTGTCCGGGGTACTCTCGAGGGGCTCGCCGGCGAGGTGCTTGACGAGATCCCGGCGCAGCATCCCGGCGAGCGATCGTGTCGCCTGGTGAGCGGCCTCCAGCGAGCCGCCGTTTTCGATCACGTAGTCGGCCAGCGCCGCCTTCTTTTCCTGCGCCATCTGTGCCCGCATGCGCCTCGTTACCTCGTCCTGGTCCATGCCTTTCTCGTGCAGCCGCGCGCGCCGGACGTCATCCGGCGCTGTAACCACCACCATGCGGTGGTAGCGTCCCGCGCCGCCGGTTTCGTACAGCAGGGCGGCTTCGCTGACCACGATGCTGGAGCCCGATGCGGCGACGATTTCCTCGACGCGACGCTCCTCGAGCGCGCGGATCGCCGGATGAAGGATCGCTTCCAGGTCCTGACGCGCCGCGGCGTTGCCGAACACGATCGCGGCGAGGGCACGGCGGTCGACCGAGCCATCGGCGTCGAGGATCGCCTCCCCGAAGAGCTCGACGACGCGCTCGTACGTCGGAGTGTCGCGCGCCAGGCAGCCGTGCCCGAGGGCATCGAGGTCGATCACCGTGCAGCCGACCTCCTCCAGCCAGCCGGCTACCGTCGACTTGCCGGCGGCGATGTTTCCGGTCAGCCCGACGCGCAGGACATTGCTCACGGCAGCGTGACGCTCAGCCGCTCAGCCCGGCGCGCAGCCGTGCCGCCAGCAGGGTGTTGGCCATGAGCATGCCGATGGTCAACGGGCCGACGCCGCCGGGGACCGGAGTCATCGCGCCGGCGAGCTCGGCCACCTCGGGATGTACGTCGCCGACCACCAAGTAGCCGCGTTCGTCGAACCTGTCCCAGTCGACGGCGTCACCGAAAAGCTCTTCGACGCGGTCACGATCGCCGACGCGGTTGATGCCGACATCGATGACCGTCGCGCCGGGCTTGACGAACTCCCTGGTGACCATGGCGTCACGGCCGATGGCAATGATCAGGATGTCGGCGCCGCGGCACACCGCGGGCAGGTCGCGGGTGCGCGAGTGGCACACCGTGATGGTGGCGTTGCGGTGCATGAGCAGCGAGGCCATCGGCTTGCCGACGATCTCCGAGCGCCCGATGATCACCGCGTTCTGCCCCTCGATCTGGATGCCGGCGCGGTCGAGCATCTGCATGATGCCGCCCGGAGTGGCGGGAACGAAGCGCGGGCGCTTCTGCACCAGCAGGCCGACATTCTCCGGGTGCAGACCGTCGACGTCCTTGCGCGGGTCGATGCGGTCGAGCACTGCTTCCGTGTCGACCCCGGAGGGCAGGGGGAGCTGAACCAGGATGCCGTCGACGCCGTCGTCGGCGTTGAGCGCGTCGACGCGCGCGAGCAGCTCTTCCGTGGCGGTGGACTCGGGCAGCAAGATAGCCTCGGAATCGATACCGAGCTCCTCGCACTTGCGCGTCTTGGTGCGTACGTAAATCGCCGAGGCCGGGTCGTCGCCGACCAACACCGCCGCCAGTTTGGGGGCGCGATGGCCTGCGCCGGTGTGCTCGGCGAGGCCCGCCTTGACGTCTTCGAGGATTGCTTCCTGTACCGGTTTGCCGAGGAGCAAGGTGGCGCTCATCGTCACTTCTCCCAATCGATGTGATCTACGATGCCGACGATGGCGGCGTTCGCCGGCGCGAGCTTGCGGTCCATGGCCATGGCCGTCGAGCGGCCCTCGACGACGACGAGAACGGTCTCGCCGGCACCGGCGCCGACACTGTCGACGGCGACCATGGCGACCCCCTCGTCATTGCCATCGAGCGACAACGGCTGCACCACGAGCAGGGCTTTGCCTTGGTATTTCGGTTGCTTCTGGGTGGCGACAACGCTGCCGATGACGCGGCCGAGGAACATGCTCAGCCCCCCGTCATCGGGTCGCCAGCAGGTCGACGCTGTCGACGATGGCGACGATCGATGCGTCCGTCGGAACGTGGTCGGGCAGGAAGGCGAACGACGCCTCCCGGCCGGTGACGTAGAAGACAGTCTCGCCGGCGCCGGCGCCGATGGCGTCTATCGCGAGCAGCGGCTTGCCGGTGTCGGCACCGGTCTCGGTGATCGGCTGCACCAGCAGCAGCGCACGCCCTTTGAGCGATTCGTTCTTGCGCGTACACACCACGCGGCCGACGACGCGCGCCAGGTCCATGGCTCACCGACCCCGGATGAACAGTTGAGGGATGCCGCGCATGAGCCGTCAGTCATCCAGGTCTGCGGTATCGACGATGCCGACGATCGACGCGTCCACCGGGCGCTCGTCCATGCCGTCGGCCATGCGCGCGGACGAGCCCCGCACCACGATGACCGTTTCCTTGAAGCCCGCCTCGACGGTATCGACCGCCACCACGTAGTCGCCATCGTCGTTGCCCTGCGGATCGACCGGGACGACGATCAGCAGCTTGAACCCCTCGAGCTTGGGGTCCTTGCGCGTGGCGACGACCTTGCCGACTACCCGGGCGAGAAACACGGCGCCCGGCTAGTCGCTCTTACCGATGGGAAGAACGTCCTCGAGGCTGCCGTGCGGGCGCGGGATCACGTGAACCGAAATCAGCTCCCCGACTCGGCGCGCGGCGGCGGCGCCGGCATCGGTGGCGGACTTCACCGCAGCGACGTCACCGCGGACGATCGCCGTCACCAGGCCGCCGCCGACCTTCTCGTAGCCGATCAGCGTCACCTTGGCGGCCTTCACCATCGCGTCGGCGGCCTCGATCATTCCCACCAGTCCCTTGGTCTCGACCATTCCAAGGGCTTCCCCGTAATCAGCCATCGTTCGTCCTCCTCGAGAGGGTCGCTCGCATTTCGAGTCCACGGTCCGTGGATGCGACGGATTCTAGCGCAATGCGCGTACCGCGTCGGCCATCAGTGCGACCAGTTCGTCCTTCGTTAGCGTAACGGTTTCGGCGCTGCGCTCAACCGGGTAGCAGGCCGGCGGAACCGGCCTTCCGCCGGCCCTCTCGCGCAGCGACGAGAGCCGTTCGACCTCCTCTATGCTGAACGCCTTGGGGCCGCCGAGGAGCTCGGCGACCAGGCTGACCTCGGCGAAGTGCTCGAGCTGGTACATGCGCTCTTCTGCCTGGTGCAGGCTGTCGCCCGCCGTCAGGGCGCCGTGGTTGGCGAGCAACAGCGCGTCGTAGTTGCGGATCGGGCCGACTACCGCCTCGGCGAGCTCGTCAGTCGACGGGGTACCGTAGGGTGCGATCGGGATGCAGCCGAGCGTGGTGACGATCTCGGCAAGCACCGCCGCGGGAAGCTGCCGGCCGGCGACGGCGTAGCCCGTGGCCACGGTGGGGTGGGCGTGCACGATTGCCTGGAGATCCGGGCGCACCTTGTAGATCGCCAGGTGCATGCGGATCTCCGACGAGGGCTTACCGGCGGCCGACGGATCTCGCGGCACCCCTTCCAGGTCGGTTACCACCATGTCGCCGGGCTGCATGAAGCCCTTGTTGATTCCGCTCGGCGTGGCGACGATGCGGTTGTCGGGTAGCCGCACGCTCATGTTGCCCTCGATCGACGCCAGGATGTGGCGCTCGTACAGGCGGCGACCGGCGGCGACGATCGCGCTGCGGGCCTCTTGTTCGCCCGACATTCGGCGACTCCTTGCGGCGACCGCTCCGCGGAGGGTCACGGCGGATAACCGTCGCCAGGGGGCAACGGCGATGCTGGGAAGACGGCGCGCAGTGTAGCAGGTCGTGCCGAACGTCCCATGAGTCTGGGTACCCCGAAAGGAGGCCAGATGCAAGGCACCGCGACCACGGAGATGCCCCAGCGCGTCGTCGAGGCGCGGCCACGCGCCGGTCGAATTACGATGCCAGGAACGTAGTGACGGCGCGGGTTTGCGGCGAATTCGGCGGGCCGCGGGTGTTTGACCGGGGCCCGCGGGGCAGGGTATCGTCGCGACACCCACCCGCGAGCAGACCGAGGTCGTCGTGCGCTTGCTCGCGTACCGCGGTCTACCTTTCCGAGAGCGCCGCGCAACCGTGCCCCAAAGGAAGCTCCAACGTGAAGTCACGCCGTGTCCAGATGGCGTTCGGCGCCGGTCTCGCGGCCTTCCTGCTATGGCTGTTCTTCCGCGGCCTGGATTTCGGCGAGGTGCTCGCGGAGCTGCGCCACGCCGACTACCGCTGGGTAGTGCTGGCGGTGGTGCTGACCCAGGTGGTCAACGTGCAGCGCGCCTGGCGCTGGCACTATCTGTTGCTGCCCATCAAGTCGGTGCGGCTGGCGCCGCTGATCGCGACGACCTACATGGGCTGGGCGTTCACCTCGTTGCTGCCGGGGCGCCTGGGCGAAGTGGCGCGGCCGGTGCTGCTCGGCCGGCGCGAGAACATCAGCAAGTCGGCTGCATTCGCGACCATCGTCCTCGAGCGTCTCTTCGACCTGCTCACCATCCTCTTGATTCTGGTGACCTACCTGCTGTTCTTTCCGCTGCCGGCGACCCTCGACGGGGAGGGCCGGGCGATCATTGCCGGCATGCGGGCGAGCGGCTTCGTAGCGCTCGCGGCGCTGGCCTTCGCCGTGGCATTCCTCACCGGCGCGCAGCTCGCGCCGCGGCGCACGGATCGGTTGCTGGTGCGGTTGACGGGCTGGCTTCCGGGAACGGTGGGCGAGCGCCTGCTGCCGCTGCTGCGCAGCTTCCTGGCCGGATTCGCCGGCATCCGCGATCCGCGCCTGACGGCGATCATCGTCATCCACTCGCTGCTCATCTGGGGCAACATCCTGGTGACCTACTGGGGACTGTTGTTCGCCTTCGACATCGAACTGCCGTTCTATGCCGTCATGCCTCTGGTGGTGATGGTGGTCATCGGGGTGATGGTGCCCACGCCGGCGGGCGTGGGCGGCTTCCATCTCGCCGTCGAACTGGCATTGGTCGACCTGTTCGGCATCGCAGCGGGGCCGGCGGCAAGCTACGCGCTCGTCTGCCACGCGGTGGTGTTCATCCCCATCACGCTGATC
>JASFRZ010000269.1:0-7123 GCA_050114655.1 Acidobacteriota bacterium | reverse complement strand
GCGCCGGCTACGGCCTGCGCGTCGTGCCGATGCAGCAGGAGATCACCGCCAACGTGCAGCCGGTGGTGCTGGCGCTGCTCGGCGCGGTCGGCTTCGTGCTGCTGATCGCCTGCGCCAACGTCTCCAACCTGCTGCTGGTGCGCGCCTCGGCGCGCGACGGAGAGATCGCCGTGCGTGCCGCGCTGGGTGGCAGCCGCGCCCGCCTGATGCGCCAGTTCCTCACCGAGAGCGTAGTGCTGGCGGCGCTCGGTGCCCTGGTCGGCCTGGTGGTGGCGCGCCTCGGCATCAACGGGCTGCTGGCGCTCGGCCCGCAGGACTTTCCGCGCCTCGAAGGGGTCGGCATCGACGGCATCGTCCTGGCCGTCACGGCAACGCTGTCGCTGGCGGCGGCGCTGGTGTTCGGCAGCCTGCCGGCGCTGCAGGCCTCGCGCGTACACATCAGTGACGTGCTCAAGGACCGCGGTCGCTCCGCGACGCTCTCCGGCAAGAGCCTGTTCCGCAACGGCATCGTGGTGGTCGAGGTGGCGATGTCGGTGGTGCTGCTGATCGGCGCCGGCCTGATGCTGCGCAGCTTCGTCGCGCTGCAGCGCGCCGAGCCCGGCTTCGTGGCAGATGGTGTGCTGACCTTCGAGCTGCAGCTCGCCGGCGCCGAGTACGGCCGCGAGCGCCGCGTCGCCTTCGTGCAGGAGCTGCGCCGGCGGCTCGCCGGGCTGCCCGGCGTCGAGGTGGTCAGCGCCGGCTTGCAGCTGCCCTTGCAGGGCGCCGGCCAGCGCGGCCGCTACGGCACCGAGGCGGCGCTCGAGGACGACGCGCTCTACGGCCAGGCCGACTATCGCATCGTTCAGCTCGACTATTTCCGCGCCATGGGCACGCGCCTGCTGGCCGGTCGCGCATTCGATCCCGAGGACTTCGCCGGCGAAGGCGCCAAGGTGGTGGTGGTCGACGAGCTGGTGGCCGCCCGCCTGTGGCCGGGCGAGTCGGCGGTCGGCAAGACGCTCATCATCCGGCGCGGTCCCGACCCCGAGCCGATGCGCATCATCGGCGTCGTCGAGCACGAGCGCTCCGAGTCGCTCTCCGTCGACAGCAAGGAGACCGTCTACTTCGGGGCGCGCGACTACGGCGACCCGCGCACCATGCAGTGGGTGGTGCGCACGCGCGGCGGCGACGACGCGAGCGCGGCGCTCGCCGAGCCGGTACGCGCGGAGATCGCCGCGATGGACGCCTCGCTGCCGGTCACCGGCCTGCGCACCATGACCGACGTGGCCGACCAGGCGATGGCGCCGACGCGCTTCGCGATGCTGCTCATCGGCGTGTTCGCGGTATTCGCCTTGCTGCTCGCCACCGTCGGCCTGTACAGCGTGCTCGCGCACGTCGTGCGGCAACGCACCGGCGAGATCGGGTTGCGCATGGCGCTCGGCGCGCAGCCGGGAAGCATCCTGTCGTTGGTCGTGCGCCAGGGACTCGGCCCGAGCCTCATGGGGATCGCCGCCGGCGTGCTCGCGGCGCTCTGGCTCACCCGCTTCATGTCGGGCCTGCTGGTGGACGTCGCGCCCACCGACGCCGCCACCTTCGCCGCCACGGCGGTACTGTTCCTCGGCATCGCCGTGCTCGCCAGCCTGCTGCCGGCGTGGCGCGCGACGCGCGTCGATCCGGTGCAGGCGCTCACCAGCGAGTGAGCGGCCAAGTCGGAGACCGCGGTCGAGAAGGTGCCGCTTCCGGTCCGCCGGCGATCGAGACAGGCCTGATGGCCCTCGTCAGGCCCGTCGCAACGTCACGATGCCGGAGAAGCGGCGCATCTCCTCCTGCCGGGCCTTGGACTGCAGGCGGCCGAACAGACTGAGGAGCCGGATGTATCCCGGTAGCCGACCCAGACGGCGGGCCTCCTCGCCGGTGGAGCGGAACTCGTGCTCGCGCCAGCCGGTGGGCTCGAAAAAGGCGGTGCCCTCGGCGGGCGCGAAGCGGAAGGGGGCGCCACCCTCTCGCAGCTTGCCGCCCCAGGTCTTCTCCATCATCTTGAGCAGCCGCGGCGAGGCGAGGTCGATCAGCCACCAGCGGAAGCTCGGCTGCGCGTGCAGACCGGTGGCCAGCTCGGTGACCTGCTCGGGCTCCAGGTAGACCAGCAGGCCCTCGGTGACCACCAGGACGCTCTGCGCCGCTGCGCCGACACGCTCGAACAGCGCGGTACGCTGGGCGCCGTCGGTGAGGTCGACCTTGACCGTCTCGAGCACGCACTTCGGCTGCTCGCCGGCGAGCTGCTCCTGCTTGTAGCTCAGCATGTCGGGCAGGTCGGCATCGAACCAGCGCAGCGTCGGCGGCAGCTCCAGCCGATACGGCCGCGCATCGAGGCCGGCGGCGAGGTTGAGGATGGTGTCGACGCCGTGCTCCCGCACCGTGCCCATGATGATCTCGTCCATCACCGCGGTGCGCACGATCATCGGCCAGGCGAAGCGCTCGCCCTTGGGCATGCTCTTGACGATCTGCTCGCCTCGGGAGCCACCGAGACGGCGGGCGTAGGGGTCGACGAATAGCGGGTCGGCGCGCTCCGATTCCATCGCCCGGTAGATCGCCACCCACAAGGCAGTGTCGGAAACGTGGTTCACCAGGGGTTCGGACATGCGGCGTATCGTACTCTCTTGCGATGCGCGATTACACGGCACAGCGAGGGAGCAGCGGCACGCGGCGACGCGGCGTCCACTTCTGGGTGCGCATCGCCTTCGTCGTGTGGGCGGTCGTCTCGACCACCTGGTTCCTGAACATCTTCCGCACCCGCGACGTGCCCGCGGCAATGCTCGCCGACGACGAGCGAGTCACCGTGCGCGACAGCGACGCTACGCTGGAGTTTCATCCCGTCGGCGAGGCAGCGGCAACGGGACTGGTGTTCATCACCGGCGGCGGCGTGGCGCCGGAGGCGTACGTGCCGCTGCTGCGGCCGATCGCCGAGCATGGCTTCCCGGTCTACATCGTCAAGCTGCCGTACTGGATGGCCCCCCTCGAGCGCCACAAGCAGACCGCGGTGGGCCGGGCGCTCGACGTCATCGACGGGACCGACGCCGAGCACTGGGTGGTGGCCGGGCATTCGCTCGGCGGCGCGCTGGCGTCCCGGGTCGCCGCCCGTGCTCCGCAGAGCCTGGTCGCGATGGTGCTGATCGGCACCTCCCATCCCAAGGAGATCGACCTCTCGGGCACGCCAATCGCCGTCACCAAGGTCTACGCCACGAACGACGGCGTGGCGACACCGGAGATGATCGACACCACGCGTGACCTGCTGCCCGCAACCACGCGCTGGGTGGAGATCGCGGGCGGCAACCACTCCCAGTTCGGCAACTACGGCCACCAACTCTTCGACGGCGAGGCCACCATCTCACGCGCGCGCCAGCAGGAGATCACGCGCGCGGCGCTGCTCAATGCCGTGGAGGCGGCGCGATCGGAGCCCTTTACACCACACCCCACGCAATGATGCACTGTGGGGGCTGATCCCCTGCCAACCGAGCGGCGCGGAGAGGAATCCTCCGATGAGCGAGATCTCCTGGGTCTACGTCGCCGCGTTTGCAGCCAGCGGCATGGCGATGGCACTGCTGTCGTGTCTGGTCGGCATGCGTCCCAAGGTCGAGAACCCCGCCTGGTGGGCCCTGTACGCGGTGTGGATCACGGTGGTGTTGCGTGCCGGTATCCCGTCGGTGTTCTGGACGTTGTGGGTATCGAGCGTCCTGGCGGGCCTGCTGCACGGGGTGACGTCGGCGCTGCTGCTCGACCGCTACATTGCCAGCAACCCGTGGCACGCCGACAGGATGGAGGGGCCACGTGGCAAGTTGGCGGCGATGTTCGTCGGCATCGGCGCGGTCGTCGGCACGGCGTTCGGCCTATTGGTCGCCGGCATCGGCTGGGGTATCGAACGTTGGTTGACATGACGCCGGTGGCAACCTGAGGTACAGGCCATGGCTTCCCGCGAGTTTCTCCCGGTCATCCTGCTCGGCGCCCTGCTGGCGGTCCCCTATTGCCTGTATGCGCGGCAGCGACGCCGTCCCGCGCAGCCGTTTGCTGCAGGCCTGACGGTGGCTGCGGTGGTCTACGTGGTCTTCGCCCTGGCCCGCGGCGCTGGCCCGGCGCTGCCTCTCGAGCTCGGCGGTGTGCTGCTGTTTGCCACCCTCTCCGTGGTGGGGATCCTCTGGTCCCCGTACTTGCTCTCGGCCGGCTGGCTCCTTCATGTCGCCTGGGATCTGGAGTTCCACCCGATCGATCATCCGGGATACGCGCCCTCGTGGTACCCGGTGCTTTGCGTCGGTTTCGATTTGGTCGTCGCCGGGTGCGTCTTCGCGGTGGCTCGGATCGCGAGGGAGTCAGCAACGTGAGCAACCGCGTCGAGAGCTCCATCGATCGCTGGATCGGGGCGCTGGTCATTGCCTTCGTCGGCTATCACATCGTGGTGTTCGCCGGGCTGCACCTGCTGGTTCCCATGCTCGATCCGGTCAACTCCATCATCACCGACTATCTCGACAGCCCCTACGCCGGTTTCACGCGTACCACCTTCGCGGCCTTCGGGTTGATGTGGGCTGCGGTCGCGGTCGGACTGTGGCGCGCGCTTCCCCGACGGCCCCTCTCGGCGGCCGGCGTCGGCCTCATGGCGCTCGGCGTCGTCAGTCTCGCGCTGGTAACCCTCCGCCCGGAAATCGGCGATCCCCGCAATGCAGCCGAGGTCGGTAGCGTACTCGTTCGCCTCGCCGGGATCGGGCGCGCCGCCCTGTTCCTGTCGCTGCTGGTTCTGTCGATCGCGGTACGACGCGATCCCCGCCGGCACGCCGCGGGCACGATGCTGCTCGGGCTCGCCGGGACCGCCATCCTGCTGCTGGCAATCACCCTGGCGACGCTTCTCGAGCGCGGTTACGCCGGCCTGTCGCAGAGGATCATCTTCATCCTGCTGTACGCGTGGGCGGGCATCGCCGCCTACGCGGTGATCGGAAACGAATGATGGCGACCTCGACGATTCCGCAGTCGCGCGAGCACCTGCTGCAGATGGTTCATGCCAGCTTCGGCAAGCTCGTCGACGAGCTCGACGCCGCCGGCGACTGACCGGGGCACGGGTGTCTGCAAACTCACGGCCGCGCGTCGGACGACCGGGTGACGGGCCGGCGCATCGTGTTGAATGGGTCCTGTCCACGCCCTCAACCACGGCCAGGGGAGCAGCAATGCAGAGAACCGGCGTACCAATCGTCATCGTCATCCTGATGATCTCGGGCGCGGCGGTTGTATCTTCCGCGATGCAGCAGCCGGGGGTCGAGACGTTGGAGACGTCGACGCCGCTCGCCTCACAGGGCCGTCTCGGCGGCGTCGCGATCGACGGACAGGGGCGGTTGCTGGTGTCGAACTTCAGCCGCACGCTGTGGCGCGTCGATCAGGACGGCGCCGTCGAGGTGCTGCTGTCCGACCTGCAGGGCTCGTCGGGCAACGCGGTGGCGCCCGACGGCAGCGTCCTGCAGGCGAGCTTCATCGACGGACGCATCGTGCGCTTGGCGCCGGACGGGACGATCGTGACCCTCGCTACCGGCCTGCGCGGCCCGGTCGGCATCGTCGCGCACGACGGCGCGGTGTTCGCGTGCGAATGCCAGGGCAACGCGGTGGCACGAATCGCACCGGACGGCACGTTGGAGCCGTTTGCCACCTCACCTGATCTCGACTGTCCGAACGGCATCACCGCCGGACCCGACGGCGCGCTGTACGTGGTCAGCTTCAACAACGGCGAGGTCGTGCGGCTCGATCTGACCGGGCGCGCCACCCGCTTCGCTACCGTGCCGGAGGGGCGCAACGCCCACATCGCGTACGCGGATGGCGCCTTCTGGGTGACCAAGATCGAGAGCAACCGGCTGTATCGCCTGGGGCTCGACGGAACGGCGCAGCGCTACGCCGGCTCCGGCGAGATCGGGTTCGACGACGGGCCGGCGGCGCAAGCGTCGCTGGCGCGTCCCAACGGCGTTGCGGCAATGCCCGACGGCGGGGCCATGGTGGTCAACACGCTGCGCGGCCCCTGGCGTAGTGATCAGCCCACGGAGATCGTGCTGCGCCGCATCGAGCTGCCGCCCGATCCGGTGGCCATCACACCGCTTCGTATCGAGGCCAACGGCATGACATTCGACGCCCTCGCCGCCGGTCCGGAGGACGGTGAGCCGGTGCTGCTGCTGCACGGCTTCCCGCAGACCAGCTACTCCTTCCGCACCGAGTTGCTCGCACTCGGGGAGGCCGGCTACCACGCCGTAGCGGTCGATCAGCGCGGTTATTCGCCGGACGCGCGACCGAGCGAGCCGGGGGCCTACGCGATGGGCGAGCTTGTCGGGGACGTCGTGGCGATCGCCGACGCGCTCGGCGCACCGCGGTTTCACCTGGTCGGACACGACTGGGGCGGCGCGGTGGCATGGGTCGTCGCCACCCGCTTCCCGCAACGCGTGCGCACGCTCACCGTTCTGTCGACGCCGCACTTCCTCGCCCTCGGACGCAGTGTCGCCACGCAGGGCTCGGAGCAGGCGCAGCGCTCGTCGTATTTCACGGATTTCGCCGCCCCCGACGCCGCCGAGCGCTTCCTTGAAGATGACATGGCGCTGTTTCGCGAGCTGATGGCGAACGCGCCGATCGCCGCCGCCGACCTCGAGGTCTACCGCGAGCGACTCTCGAGCCTCGCCGCGATGCGCGCGGCACTGAACTGGTACCGCACGTCGGCTCCCCGCCCCGCTCCGGCGGGATCGGCCGCGACCGGCGGCGGGAGCCCTGCGCCCCCCCCGACCACACCGAACATCCCGCCGATCGGCGTCCCGACTCTCTACCTTTGGGGAACGGAGGACGGTGCGTTCGCGCGCGCGACCGCCGAGGCCACCGCCGAGTTTGTTACCGGCCCGTATGCCTTCCACGCTCTCGAAGGGGTCGGCCACTGGATTCCCGAGCAGGCCTCCGACACGGTGATCCGGCTGCTGCTGGAGCACTTCGATGGTGACGATTTGACCCGGTCTCCACTGCGGGGCAACGTATGAGCGTGAGAGCCATCCTGACCGTCATCATCGCCGCGGGCGTCCTGAGCGCGTGTGCCGCCGAGCCGGCCGCCGAGAGCACCGGCCCCGCCGAGGGGTCCGCATCGTCGGCG
>JASFRZ010000268.1:0-7131 GCA_050114655.1 Acidobacteriota bacterium | reverse complement strand
GCCGCTCTCGTACAACCCCTTGCCGTGGATCGACATCTCGTAGCTTTCCACCGGCGTGAAGTCACCCTCGTGCAGGATGCGCACCGCCGCCTGCTCGCCCTTGCGGTGGCACTGGCCGCACAGCTCGGGAACGTTGCGTGGAAAGGTCCTCGATGTCGGCGTTCGCTGGCTCTGGGTGGCGTGCTTCTCGTGGCAGTCGAGGCACACCGGAGCGTCCGGGTCACCCTGCGCTGCGAGGCGACCGTGGACGCTGCTGTGGTAGTCGTTGGTCTGGTCTTCGTGACAGCTGGCGCAGTCCACCGGGTCGGTGATGGCGGCGCAGGGCCGTGTCAGTACGGTGTTGACGCCGGTGTGGCACTGGGCGCATGCGATCTGCGCGTGCACGCCGGCGTTGTGCGCCGTCTCGTCGATGTACAACGAGACGGGTTCGCCGCCGGAGGTCACGGTATCGCCGGTGAGCTCCTCATCGGCGTGGCAGTTCATGCAGTTCTCGGTCGCTGCGCCGGTGTCGTAGTAGACCCTGCGGATGCGATGCGGCGAGTGGCAGTCGACGCACGCCGGGATGGCGCCGGGCTCGGTCTCCCAGCGCACGCCCTCGATGACCTGGCGATGCACCTCTTCAATGTTGCCGTGGCACTGGGTGCAGGTGCCGGAGACGTTGTCGCGGTTGATGCTGGAGTCGGGGTCCGTATGCGGCAGGATCAGGTGCGAGGTGTGGCACGAGGTGCACACCGCGGTGACCGTCAGGCCTTGCCGGTACAGGCCCTCGCCGTGGATCGACAGCGAGTAGTTCTCGAGGATGCGGTCCTGCGGGATTTCGCGGGTGCGCGAGACCGCCGTTCCCTCGTGGTGGCACTCACCACACAGGAACGGGATGTTCATCACCCGAACGCGGGACAGCGGGTTGTCGGGCCCCAGGATGTCGTGGGTGCCGTGGCAGTCGGCGCAGGTCGGCGCCAGCGGGTCGCCACGTGCGGCCGCCTGGCCGTGCAGCGAGCGCGCGTGATCGGCGGCCTCGCTGTCGTGGCAGTCGCCGCACAGCACCGGCGCCGCCGGGCCCTCGTGCGGGATGTCGTCACGGTCCAGATGGCAGTCGCTGCACAGCAGCTCCATCCGGCCGTGGACGGAGCCGGCGTACTGCTCCGGGTCGACCAGGTAGTGCGCCTCGTCGGCTCCCGGGAACATCTCCGGGTCGGCGTGGCACTCGAGGCACAGCTCCTCTTCCTGCGCAGCGGCGGGGAGCGCCGTGGCGGCCAGAGAGCAGAGCAAACATCCTGCGGCGCCGAGCAGGAGCCATGCCCCGAAACGACCCGGAATCTTGCCCCTCATGCCGCTTGCTCGCTCTCCGTGATCGGGGTGCGACCGATCAGCCCGGAAGGTCAGGACGATGCAAATAAGATATCACGCTCCCATTAAAAAGAAAGCCCGGGAGTGTGCCGTCCATGGGTGGAAGCGGGGCCGCGGGCAGCGGCTCGTGACTCAGCGCTCGGCGAGTGTGCGGTAGCGGCGCGGCGGTGGCCCGACGTACTCGGAGCGCGGCCGGATGAGCTGGTTGTCGGCGTACTGCTCCATGACGTGTGCCGTCCATCCGGCGATGCGGCTGAGGGCGAACAAGGCCGGAAAAAGCTCGGCGGGAAATCCGAGATAGGTGTAGAGGCTCGCGGAGTAGAAGTCGACGTTGATCGCCAGTCCTTTACGCTCCTGCATGTACTCGATCATGCGCGCCTGGATGTCGAGCATCGTCGGATCGCCTTCGTCCTTGAGATTCTCGGCCTGCGCCTTGAGGTGGCGCCCGCGAGGATCCTCGACCCGGTAGACGCGGTGGCCGAAGCCCATGATGCGCTCCTTGGCGGCCAGCTTGGCGTCGAGATAGTCGACCACGCGGTCGGGAGAGCCGACCTCGTCGAGCATGTCCTTGACGCGCTGGTTGGCGCCGCCGTGCAGCGGGCCCTTGAGGGTGCCGATGGCCGAGGTGATCGCCGAGTGCAAGTCGGAGAGCGTTGCGGCGGTCACCCGGGCGGAGAACGTCGAGGCGTTGAAGCCGTGGTCGGCGTGCAGCACCAGGGCGACGTCGAAGGCACGACACGCGGCCGCGCTCGCGCGCTCCCCGCGCACCATATAGAGGAAGTTGGCGGCGTGATCGAGGGCGGCATCGGGTGCCACCGGCTCGAGCCCCTGGCGGCACCGCTGGATCGCGGCGGTGACGGTGGCGATCTGCGCGGTCAGCCGCGCCGCCTTGGCGCGATTGGCGGCCGGTGACATGTCCTCGCCGAGCGGGTCGAGCTCGCCGAGGGCGGAGACTGCGGTGCGCAACGTCGCCATCGGCGGCGCCTCGAGAGGGGCGGCGGCGACGAGGTCGAGGATCGCAATGGGCACCGCGCGCTGGCCGGCGAGCATGGTGGTGAAGTCGCCCAGGTCGGCGCGCGACGGCAGCTCCGCCTCCCACAGCAGGTAGGCGGTCTCCTCGAAGGTAGAGTGCTCGGCGAGCTCGTGGATGTTGAAGCCGCGGTAGGCGAGGACACCTTGCTCGCCATCGATGGTGCAGATACCGGATCGGCCGGCGACGACGCCTTTGAGCCCGGCGGAGGGCGCGCTGGTTTCGGACATGCGGCAAATCCTAGCAGGGAGACGCCCGGCTGTAACGCTCGTCGCCGCGCGCGACGGCCGCCGTTTTGGCATCCTCTGCGCCAGGCCGTCGGGCGAAACCCGCGCGGGCGAGCCGGCAAAGCTCGGTGCGGAGGCGAGTCGCCAATGGGGGCCCACTGGGGCCACGTCGACGGTGCGGAGGAGACCATGGAGAATGCGTTCATGGGGTGCTGCAAGATCGGCGCCCGCGGCCTGCTGGCCGCAGCCCTGGTGGCGGTCGGGTCAACGGCCGCGGCGGTGCTGCCGCAGGAAACCCAGCGCGACGAAGTGCTGCAGGCCTTCTACGACCTGGTCGACCGCGACCCCTTCGTGCAGCGCCCCGCGGCGCTCTTTCTGCTCGAGCGCGGCGAGCGCGACGCGCTGCCCTTCCTGATCGCGGCGATGCGCTATGACCCGTTCCGCAACGAGACGCTGCTGCGCGTGCTGCGCGAGATGAGCGGCCAGGATCTCGGCGACTACTATCTGCCGTGGTCCGAGTGGGTGGTGCGCGAGGGCGTCACGCCGCACCCGGCGTTCCGCCGGTGGAAGGCCGACCTGCTGGCGCGCCTCGACCCGCGCTTCGGCGAGTTTCTCGACCCGGCGCAGCCGTCGACCCTCGACTACCTCGAGATTCAGTGGGGCGGGGTGCCGCCCGAGGGGATCCCGTCGCTCGACGATCCCGCGGTGATCGCCGCCGCCGCCGCCGACTACCTTTCGGCAGACGAGCTGGTTTTCGGCGTGGCGCTGTCGCCCGAAGGGCCCGCCACGGGCGCCGCGGTCGAGGCGCGGGCCTATCCACTGCGCGTGCTCGACTGGCACGAGATGACCAACGACGTTGTCGCCGGCATCCCGGTGGCGCTGTCGTACTGCACGCTGTGTGGCTCCGCGATCCTCTTTGACCGGCGTGCCGCCGGACGAACGCTGACCTTCGCCACCAGCGGCCTGCTGTATCGCTCCAACAAGCTGATGTTCGACCGTCAGACGCGTACCTTGTGGTCCAACCTCACCGGCGCGCCCGTCCAGGGGGCGCTGGTGGGCAGCGGCGCGGAGCTGCGCGTCTTACCGGTGGAGGTCACGACCTGGTCGGACTGGCGGGCGCGCCACCCCGCCACCACCGTGCTGAGCCTGGAAACCGGCTACCAGCGTGACTACAGCCCCGGGGCGGCGTACGGCGAGTACTTCGCCAGCGAGGATCTGATGTTCCCGGTCGGCGGGCAGGACGATCGCCTCGCCCCCAAGGCGTGGGTGTTCGGGTTGCGTTTCGACGACGCGGCGACCGCGTTCGAGCTGCGCGCCCTGCAGGAGGTCGGTTTGCTGAATACCCACGTCGGTGAGCGGGCGGTGGTGTTGGTGGTAGGTGCCGGGCGGGCGGTGCGGGCTTACGAGCGCGCCGAGCTGACCTTCGCGCGCGCCCCGGGCGTCGCCGGCGAGTCGACGCTACGCGCGGACGACGGAAGCGACTGGCGCATCACGGACGTAGGGTTGCAGCGCGTCGGCGGCACCGGCTTTCGAGTTCGCTTGCCGGGGCACCTGGCCTACTGGTTCGGCTGGTACGCGTTTTTTCCCCAGACCGAGCTGTGGCGCGGCGAGGGCCGCTGAGCCCGGCGCGCGAGGCAGGCACGCGTCGCCGAGCCGCCCGGGTGGGTTCACCGCTCTTTGAGCTCGCGCGCCAGGCGCCGCAGCGGTGCGGTGATCTCGATCGGATAGCTGCCCGGGTCGACCACGCGCTTGACCTCGGGCGGCAAGGCTTGCATCTGCGCGGCGGCGCGATGTTGCAGTTCTTTGAGGGTGTGTGCGCGCGCGACCATCCTGCCGTCGCGCACAACCGGTTGCAGCAGCGGCTCCACCAACAGGGCGTCGGTCGCCGGGGGCGGCGGCGTCGGTCGTTCCTCTTCGAGCCCGACGATATCGCCCGCGAAGCGCCCGCCGCGATGGTAGCGCCAGACCTGCTTGCGGCCGGGCAGCGTGGCTTTGCCCGAGCTCAGCTTGATCACCGGGACGTCGACGCCGTCAGCGTCCTCGCACGACACCAGCTTGTAGGTGCTGTCGAGCGACGGAGCGTCGCCGCTGGTGCCCAGTTCGGTGCCCACGCCGAAGGCGTCGAGCCGGGCGCCGGCGGCCAGCAGCCGCGAGATCTCGTACTCGTCGAGGCCGCCGCTGGCGAAGATGCGTGTTTCCTCCAGGCCGGCCCCGTCGAGGATGCGCCGTACCCCCTGGCTCAGGGTCACCAGGTCGCCGCTGTCCAGGCGAACGGCAGCCAGCCGGCGCCCTTCGGCGGCGAGGCGCTTGGCGGCGTGCACCGCCTTGCGCGCCCCCTCGATGGTGTCGTAGGTGTCGATCAGCAGCGTCGGGTCGCCGGGGTAGGCGTCGGCGAAGGCGTCGAACGCGTGCTCCTCATCGGCGTGGAACATGACGAACGAGTGCGCCATGGTGCCGTAGGTCGGAATGCCGAAGCGCCAGCCGGCGAGCACGTTGGAGGTGCCCACGCAGCCGCCGATGAACGAGGCACGTGCCGCCAGTAGTCCCGCCTGCGGCCCGTGATCGCGCCGCGCCGAGAAGTCCACGACCTGGCGCCCGTCGGCGGCGTGTGCAACGCGCGCCGCCTTGGTGGCGATCATCGTCTGGAAGGTGATCGTTGTCAGCAGGAAGGTTTCGACGATCTGCGCCTCGATGATCGGTGCGGTTACGCGTAACAGCGGTGCCGGCGGGAACGCCACCGTGCCTTCCGGGATTGCGTCGACGTTGCCGGTGAAGCGCAACCCGCGGAGGTAATCGAGAAAGTCCTGGCGGAAGTGTCCGGTGCGCTCGAGGTAGGCGAGCGAGTTGTCGGTGAAGCGCAGGTCGGAGAGATAGGCGAGCGCCTGCTCCAGGCCGGCCACCAGCAGGTAGCCGCGGTTGCGCGGCAGGGTGCGCACACCGAGATCGAAGGTGGCGACCCGACCGTGCAGCCCTTCGGCGAAGTAGCCCGCCGCCATGGTGAGCTCATACAGGTCAGTGGACAGCGCCAGCCGGTCGGGGACGATCTGGGCGTGTTTCATGCGCCGCATGATAACCGGTTGCGGAAGGACCGGCGCTCGCGAGTCAGTCTCCGCGGCCGCCTGCTTCACGGCAGCAGGTCAAAAGAGGATCTCCACCAGCAACGAGATCAGCACCACCGCCACCAGGGTCAGCCCGATGGTCAGGGCGGTGTAACCGATCAGCCGTGAGTAATGCAGCGTCAACGGCGAGCTCGGCTCGGTGAGGTTCTCCTCCAGCTGACCGGTCTCGACCATGTGCTGGTACTCCAGCGGGCGCTCCTCCTGCAGCTCCTCGAGGGTGATCCGGCCGGTGAGGAACACCGGGTCCATGGGGAACTTGCCGGGCCGCAGGTGGGCATTGAAGAAATGCACGGTGAAAATGAAGGAGAGCGCCAGCAATGCCTCGAAGCCGTGCATGATGATGGCGATGTTGATCATCCATCCCGGCAGCCACTGGGTGAAAAACACCGGGAACCAGAGAACGAAGCCGGTGCTGCCGAAGACGATGCATCCCCATGCATCGGCGAAGTAGTCGAACTTCTCATAGTAGGTCCAGCGGCCGAACTGCGGTTGCGGTCCCTTGCCGAGGAACCACTTGATCTGGCCGGCGAAGTCGCTGAAATCCTTGCGGTTCGGCATCAACGACTCCGGTCCCCAGAAGATCCCCTTGTAGCCCCTGCCGAAGCGCAGCCAGCCGAGATAGCCGAGATGCATGAAGATGTAGACGAACATCACGATGGCGCCGAAGCGGTGCAGGTATCCCGCGGTCGTGACGCCGCCGAAGAAACCGGTTATCGCCGATGCCCAGCGGGTGCCGGAGAAATGCAGCGGGATACCGGTGGCCACGAGAATCAGGAAGCTGCTCATCACCAGCATGTGCAGGATGCGGTTGAACCCGGTGAAGCGCACGTATTCCTGATCACCGGAGGGATGCCAGAATTCCTCGCGGCGATACGGCTGGCCGGCCTCGCGCTGCTGCTGGCGCAGCCGGCGGTACCACAACCAGGTGTGCAGCGCGCCGCCGACCATGGTGGCGCTCAGCAAGGTGACCATGCCGAAGTAGACGAAGAACAGCAGCGGATACGCTTCCCGGTTCGTGGGGTCGGCGTGGACCTGGTATTCGGCGAACTTGGGGCCCGCGCCGGCATGGCAGGAGGCGCAGGTCGCCGGTAGATTGCCCGGAAAGATGGTCGATGCCGGGTCGCTCTCCGGCAGGTTGTGGTGTGCCGTGTGACACGATGAGCAGGCGGCGATGTCCTGCATGCCCAGCTCGTTGGCCTTGCCGTGCAGCGTGCCGCGGTAGGTGTCGAGCTTGTCGACGTGGCAGGTGCCGCACTCGGCGACCGCCGCGGCCCGAAATCCTGGCTCGAAGGCCGGTGGAATGGCGTGGGTCGCGTGGCAGGTGGTGCACACCGGGACCTCTTGGTCACCTTCCGCCAGCAGGCGCCCGTGCACGCTCTCGGTGTACTGCCGCAAGACGCCCTGGTGG
>JASFRZ010000267.1:0-7139 GCA_050114655.1 Acidobacteriota bacterium | reverse complement strand
GGAATCCCCATGAACGTTCGTGAGCTGACTCCCGTCGATGTCGCCGCGCGACTCGATGCCGACACCAAATCCGTTTATCTCGACGTCCGTTCCGAGCACGAGTTCGAGCAGGGTCATCCCGCCGGCGCGCTCAACATTCCACTGTTCCACTTCGACCCCGCGACCCGGCAGCCGCAGCCCAATCAGCAGTTCCTTGCCGTCGTCTCCGCGCTCATCGAGCGCGACGTGTCGGTCTACATCGGTTGCGCCTCGGGACAACGCTCGCACCAGGCCGCGACGTTGCTGCTCTCGGCGGGCTACGAGACCGTCTTCAACGTTGATGGCGGATTCTCCGGCAAGCGGGACCCCTTCGGCGTGGTTCTGGTGGAAGGCTGGCAGCAGGCCGGTCTACCGTGCTCCGACGGCGACGGCGACGAGCGCTCCTATAGCTATCTGCTGGCGGCAGCCGCTGAGGTGCAGGAGCAGGAACCCGACTAGCGCGCTAGCGCTGCGGGTACCAGTCGAGGATGCGTACCTCGACCTCGGGCGTGTCCTCGAGCTTCCAGGTGAACTGGTCGAGATCGCTGCCGCGGTAGTGGTACGGGTACACCACCTTGGGCTTGAACGCCTTGACGCAATCGGCGGCCTCGGTGGGCGTCATGGTGTAGGGCAGGTTCATCGGGATGAAGGCCATGGTGATGTCCTTGAGCTCCTTCATCTCGGGAGTGCATTCCGTGTCGCCGGCGATGTAGATGCGCTCGAAGCCGAGCTGCACGATGTAACCGTTGCCGCGCCCCTTGGGGTGGTAGTACTCACCCTCGCGCGGGCCGCGCTCGATGTTGTACATCGGCACCGCCTCGATGTAGATGCCGTTGGCATCGACCGCTTCGCCGTTTTCCATCACCGTGTCGATGCCGCCCCAGGGCAGCGCGTCGGGTCCCACCACCTTGGTGTTGGCGCCCATCAGCATCGCCACCGTGTCGCTGTTCCAGTGGTCTGGATGAATGTCAGTGATCAGGATGACGTCGGGCTCGCTGTAGCCGGTGTAGTCGTACTGCGCTACCGGGTCGACGACCACCGTCTGCTCGCCCCACTGCAGGATGAAGGTGGCGTGCCCGAGCGGAATGACCTTGACCTCGAGCTCGTCCTCCTGGGCCTGGGCGGCGGCGGGGATGACGGCAACGAGGGCGATGAGCAGGGCGGCGGCGGCAATCTTGCATGCTTTCATGATTCTCTCGGTCGGTCGCAGTTCGAGCGAGCAGGTGCCCCCGGGGGGCCGTGTCAGGTAGCCACCCGGGTCGCGCTCGCGCTCGAAAAGCCTATCACCACACTTCGACCTCACCGCGGCCGACCCACAGTAGCTGGCGCTCCTTGACGGTGGCGCCGCTGATGCGCTCGAAGTAGCGCGCGTAGGCATCGACCTGGGCGCGGTACTGCCCGCGCCGCCTGGCGAGGTTGTCCTCGTCGTCGACCATGTCGGTCTTGTAGTCGACGATCACCCAGCCGTCGGCCTCGCGAAAGGCGAGGTCGATGACGCCCTCGACGATCTTCGCGCCGTCGTCGGCTTCGAGGGCGAAGGGGGCCTCGACCAGCGTTTCCTCGGCGTCCTGAGCGCGTTGCCAGGTCTCCGAGGCGCACACGCCCTCGACCAGCACGACCAGGTCGTCGAGGTCGGCGGGCGCGCCGTCGTCGTTCACCGGCAGGTCGTTGTCGAGCAGGGCGGTGCGGCAGATGGCGCGAATGCTCTCGTCGGCGCCACGGTTGGCAGCCTCCAGCGCTTCGTGTACGGCGTTGCCCCAAGCGCGCCCCAGGCCGCCGCCGTCGACCGCGAAGATCGAGGTGTCGTGCTTGACCATCTTGGTGACCGAGGTGATCTCGTAGCTCGCTGCGGCGCGTCCGGCGCGGTCGGCTTGAAGCGCTGCGACGCGGCGGGCCATCTCGCCGGGGGCGAGCTGCAGCGGTTCGCGTGGGGCGGGCTCCACCGGGCTCAGGTCGAGCCGGGTGGCGAGCGCTTCACGGTAGCGATGGAACGGTTGCCACGGCGAGCTGCTCTGCCTGCCGCCGTAGTAGGCGAACACCAGCTCCCGGCGCGCGCGGGTGGCGGCGACGTACAGCAGGCGGGTGCGCTCGGCCTCCTCGAACGGCGCTTCCTGCGCCGCCATTTCGTCCCAGTCGAGCGGCGCGGCGATGCGGATGGAGGAACGACCGAGCGAACGCTGGATGATGAAGGCACCGCGCGGTGCACCCTTTTCCGGGCGCTGCACGACCGACTGGAGCGACATGTTGGGCTCGCCCGCGGGATGCGCCAGGATCACCACCTCGGCCTCCAGCCCCTTGGCCTTGTGCAGGTTCATCACCCGCACCACGTCATCGCGTCCGGGCTGCAACGGCGCCTCGACGTCGTCCGACTGCAGCGCCTCCTCGAGCGCGTCGAGGGCGGCGCGCAGGGAGGTGTCGCCGTTCACGCCCGCGGTGCGAACCGCGTTCATGACGTAGGCGAGGGCACCGGCATTACTGCCGCCCGCCTCGCCCGCGGCGAGGTAGGGGAACAGGCCGAGCTCGTCGATGATCGCCGCCACCACGACGTCGGCGGGCAGGCGCAGCGACAGCAGCCACCAGCGCCGCAGGGTGCCGAGCGCAGTGCCCACCGCCGGGTCGGCGCCGGCGGGACGGTCGTCGGCGGGCGCGCTGATCTCGAAGGCGCTGTCCGAGCGGACGTCGGCGGCTTCGTAGGCGAGCCGATGGGCGACGAGCTGTTCGTGATCGATGCCGAAGAACAGGCCGACCAGCGCCGCCGCCGTACGCACCGGGTCGTGGGGATCGTCGAGCGCGCGCAGCACGATCACCAGCTCCTGCAGTTGCTCGCCGATGTCGACGCCGGCGCCGGTGATCTGGAAGGGGATGCCGCGCTTCTCCAGCTCGGCGCCGTAGGCGCTCAACCCACTCTTGACCCGGGTGAGGATCATGAAGTCGCCGGCCTTGCGCTCCTCAGCGTCGATGCGCTGCTTGATCCAGCTTGCTACCAGCGGCGCATCGGCGGCGGCCATCGGCCCGGCTCCCCAGGACGAGCAGGCGACCTCGTACCAGTACACGCCGCGCTGAACGTCGTCGTCGTTATGCACGTTCAGGGGCGCGAAGGCAGCCTGCGTGGTCGTCGCCTGCGCCGGCAGCAGGTGCTCGAAGATACCGTTGACGAACGCCTCGACAGGCGGCTGCGAGCGAAAGTTGGTGGTCAGCAGCAGCACCTCTCCGCGCTCCTCGAACAGCTCCTTGACCTGGTTGTAAATGCCGATGTCGGCGCGCCGGAAGCGATAGATGCTTTGTTTGGGGTCACCGACGACGAACAGCGCGCCGGGGCGCGGCAGCGCCTCGTGCCAGTCGATGACTTCGGGGTCGTCTGCGGTGAGGAGGAAGACGATCTCCGCCTGCAGCGGGTCGGTGTCCTGGAACTCGTCGACCAGCAGGTAGCGGTAGCGGGCGGCGAAATCGCGCCGTGCCGAGGGACTGGTGCGCAGCAGGCGGGCGGTCTCCATCAACAGGTCGTTGAAGGTCACCACGCCGCGCCGTCGACGATCCATGGCGTAGGCGTCGGCGGCGCGCCGTACGAAATCCAGTACGATCTTGTAGCGGTAGGCGTGCCACTGGCGCAGCGCGGCGTCGGCTGCGCCGCCTGCCTCGGCGAAGCGGGTGAGGGCGGCCTCGACCGGCCGGATATCGTCGCTGTGGACGCCCCAGCGCTTGTACGTCGGCTTGAGCTTGTGACCTACGACGATCTCGAGTGCGTCGAGGAACACCGCGTCGTCGTCCCACCCGTTGTTCCAGTGTGTCTGCTGCAGCCGCCGCAGCCTGCTCTGCAGGTTGCACCAGCCCTTGTCGGGCTCGCGGTCGGGCATCAGTGCCAGTCCCTCTTTGAGCAGTTTCTCGAGCTCACCGCGCAGGTCGCCCACTGCCGGCGGCTGGTGTACGTCGGCGGGGAAGGTGACGTCGGGCTGCTCGACCACCGTGACATAGGCCTCGGCAAGCGCCGACGGCTCGAGGTTCACCGCGCGCAGTCTTTCGAGGGAGGGGTCGCCGGCGGTGGTGAGCTGCTCGAGGTGTCGCTCCCAGGCTTCCGTCTTGAGGCGCTCCTCCTCAGGCCCGAAGACCTCGCGGAAAGCCGGGTCCAGGCCGGCTTCCAGCGGACGCTCGCGCAACAGGCGGGCGCAGAAGGCGTGAATGGTGCCGATGAAGCCGTGCTCGATGTCGTGCAGTGCGGTGGCGAGGCGCTCAATCTCCTCGGGGGCGTCGGTGCCGTCGCGCCCCGTGCGCAGGCTCTCCTCCAGCGCCGCCTGAAAGCGCTCACGCAGCTCGGCGGCCGCCTTGCGCGTGAAGGTCACTGCGGCGATCTCCGCCACCGTCGCCCGGCCGGTGCGGATAAGTGCCTGCAGGCGCTCGAGCAGGGCGCGCGTCTTGCCCGAGCCGGCGCCCGCCTCGACCAGCAGGTTTGTGTCGAGGTCGTGGTCGATGCGGTCGCGCTCGGCCTGATCGACGATCGGACGCTCGCTCATCGCTCCTCCTCGTCGTCGATCTTGCGGATGCGCTGCAGCGGCGCGTACTCGGGTTTGAGGTGGTTGTTGTCCTGCGCCCAGGTGACCGGCGGCGCGTCGAGCTTGCCCCAGCGGTCGATGTTGACGCGGCACAGCGACTGGAAGTCGCAGATCTTGCAGGGCGGATTGTCGTCGAAGGGCGGCGGGAACCAGCCCGCGCCGATCATGTCGAAGAGCTGCTCGAGGATGAACGGCCAGCGGTCGAGGCGGTCGCGCGCGTAGGCCACGCGGTCGCCGCGGCCGCGGCGCGTGGGGAAGTGGTAGGCGGCGCGCTCGACGTCGCGTTCCATGCCCTGCTCGACGGCGGCGGCGTACAGCGCGTGCTGCAGGCGCGCGCCGCCCTTGTAGGTGCCGGTGGCCTCGCCGTACATGTACGGCGAGCCGGTCTTGTAGTCGACGATAGCCAGCCCGCCGTCGGGCAGCTCGTCGATGCGATCGACGGCGCCGCGCAGCCACGCCGAGCCGCCGCCGACCTTCAGCTCGATGGGCTGCTGGGCCGATTCCGGGAAGCCGAAGCTCCACTCGGTAGCGAGCCAGCGGACGTCCTCCTGCACCAGCATGCCGAGGAACACGTCGAGGTCGCCGCGCAGCTCACGCAGTTCGCGCTCGAAAACCGCCTGGCTGGGCACCGGCACGCGGAAGCGGGCGTCGTCGATGGCGTCGGCGAAGGCCGCCTCGGCGATGGCGTCGAGCTCGTCGCTCGGAGCGCAGACGCCGCGCTCGATGGCCTGCTTGATGATGCGCTCGTACACCTGGTGGAACATCGAGCCGCGCTCCAGGCTGTCGAGCCAGCGATCGGCCTCGAAGCGGATCTGGTCGGGCGGCTTCAGGCGCAGCACGTAGCCGAACAGGTAGCGCAACGGGCAGCCGGCAAGCGTTTCGAGGCGCGAGGCTGACAGCAGCAGATCGGCGCCGACGCGACGCGGGTCGAAGCGCTCCGGGCGCGCCGCGACGATGCCCTTGTGGGCATTGAGCTGCCCGTTGCGGCGCAGCTCGCGCGCCGTCAAGCCGGCGTCGAGGCCGGCGAACTCGGCGCGCACCGCGGCGACGCCGGGGCGCAACACGCCGTCGTCCTCGAGCGCATGCAGCCACAGGTCGACGTCGTCGATGCACGCATCGGAGGCCGGCACCGGACCGCGGATCGGCCGGGTGGCGGTGTGCAGCTGCTGGTAACTCGCCGTCGCATCATCGTCGCGCAGGCGCAGCGCCTGCAGCAGCACCGGCGCGGGCGACAGGTTGCGACCCTCGCTGGCGTCCCAGGCGCTGTAGCTCAGGGTGACGTGGCCGCGCAGGCGCGCCAGCATCGCGGCGAGCGCCCAGCGGCGCTCGTCGATGACCTCCGCCGACAGCGGCAGCGCCGCGGACAGTCGCGCGCGATCGGAGTCGAGCAGCAGGGCGTCCTGGCCGCCGAGGCCGGGAAAGCGGCTGGCGTCGAGCCCCACCACGAAGGTCCAGGGGCGTGCGCTGAGGCCGCCGTGATCGATGTCGGTGAAGTGCAGGTAGCCGCCTGCCGAGCTCCACGGCACGCGCCCGAAGCTCGACGGCGACGGCACGCGCAGGTCGAGGAAGCGCGCCAGGATCGCCACCGCGGCGGGAAAGTCGGTGTCGCGCTCGAGGGTGTCGGCGGCGCGCGCCAGCACCTCGAGCAGGCGGCGCTTGGCCTCGTGCTCGGTGTCGGGCTCGTCGGCAGTGGGAACGAAGTCCAGCATCCGGGCGACGCCGCGTGCCAGCGCGGCGGGCGAGACCTCCACCGCGTCGGCGCCGAGACGGTCGGGGGTTGCGGGGGTGGCCTCGAGTAACGGCGCCAGCAGGGCGCGCAGGGCGCGCAGCTCGCGCAGGCGGCGCGCGCGGTGCGCGGTGAGCTCTTCCGCCGACAATCGTTCCTGCTCGCGCTCATCTGGCGGTCTGTCGATGCCCTCGATGGCCCAGTCGACCTGTCGCAGGTAGCGCTCGCGGCCCCAGCCGATGCGCAGCGTGCGCAGCAGGCCGGCCGCGCGCGAGCCGGTCAGCTCGTGCTCGCCGTCGGATGCCTTCAGCAGTCCGGATTGCAGCATGCCGCGCAGCACGTCCTCGGGGAACCCCTCGCCGATCCAGCGCAGGTAGCCGTTGACCGCGCGACCGACGCGGGTACGCGCCACCGGCAGCCCGGCGGCATGCGTGACGCGGGCCGAGCCGTCGCCGCGCTGGACAAGCTGCGGCGCGATGGAGTCGAGCGCGGTGCCGTACACGATGCGGTCGGTGGCGATGATCTCGACGTCGTCCCACGGCACCCTGGCGGCCATCACCCGGCGCAGCACCTCACGCAGCTCGTCGACCGGGCTGGCGGCGGCGAACAGCTCGAGGTGGACGGGCTCGACCGGGCCGGGGGTGAACAGGTCGCGGGGCGCGTTCTCGTTCGGAACGCGCTCGGTCGCGTACAGGAACGACAGCGTCGCCGCGGGCGGCTCCGGCGGTGCCGCGAGCACTGTGTCAGGCCGCTCCAACCCCTCGACCGGGTCGGTCGGCAGTACCTCGGCGCCGCCCCTGATGAGCGCCTCGAGCAGCGCCCCGCGCAGCCCGCGCAGCGACATTTCC
>JASFRZ010000266.1:0-7160 GCA_050114655.1 Acidobacteriota bacterium | reverse complement strand
GGTCGAGCTGCGGCAACTCGTCGATATCGAGGCCGAGCATGAACGCCGGATAGCGGAAGCCGTGGTCCACCGGCGCCAGGCGCGCGTGCATCACCTCGCCGAGGTAAAGGCGCGATCTCATAGCTCGATGCCGAACTTCGATGCTACGGCGGCGCCGGAGCGCACGGCGTCCTCGTGGAAGCCGTAGCCGAGATAGCTGCCGCAGTAGTAGGTATTGTCGGTACCGCTCATGCTCGCGATTTTCGGCTGGCTGTCCATCGCCACCTTGCTGAAGCAGGGGTGCGAGTAAGGGATGCGCGTGATGATCCGCTCATCGTCGATGGCGGATTCCGCATTGAGCGATACGAAGAACTGCGCTCGTGATCGCAGGCCCTGCAGCCGATTCATGTGATAGGTCACCGATACGGGAGCGTTCTCGGCCGATGCGCGCCCGCGACGGTAGTTCCACGACGCCCAGGCGCGTCGCAGTGGCGGCATCAGGGCGTCGTCGGTGTGCAGACAGGCGACGCTGGGATTGTAATGCCATGTGCCGAGCGCCTCACCCTCCTCCGCTCGTGGGTCCTCGAGCAACCGTAGCGCCTGGTCGGCGTGCACGGCGAGGACGACGCGATCGAAGCGACGCGTGCTGCCGTCGGCGCGACGTACCTCGACGCCGTTGTCGTTGCGGCGCACGCCACGCACCTCGTTGCCGGTCTCGACCTCGCCCTCGAATCCACCGACAAGTCGGTCGACGTAGGTGCGGCTGCCACCGACGATGGTCTTCCATCGCGGGCGTTCGCGCAGCCGCAGGAGGCCATGATTGTCGAAGAAGCGCAGCAGGCTGGCGGCCGGGAAGGCGCGGATGTCGTCGCGCGAGGCCGACCAGATGGCGGCGGCGAGCGGTAAGACGTAGTCGTCCGCCACCATCCCGTGAAGCCCGGCGCTGTGCAGGAACTGCCCCAACGAGTCGCCGTTGAGGGAGCCGGTCGCGATCCGTTCCTGCGCCTCGTGGCAAAAGCGCTGGATGCCGCGCAGCAGCTTCCAGAACTCCGGTCGTACGAGATTGCTGCGCTGAGCGAACAGGCCGTTGAGCCCCGTGCCTGCGTACTGCAGCCCGCTGTCCTCGGCAAAATAGCTGAAGCTCATGTCGCTGTAGCGTGATGCTACGCCGAGCTTGCCGAGCAGGCGATTGAACAGCGGGTAGTTGTCGTCGTTGAAGACAATGAAGCCGGTATCGACGGGGGTCCCGGCGTCGGGTCCGTCCGGCACATGGATGGTCTTGACGTGCCCGCCGGGAGCGCTCTCGCGCTCGAACAGCGTTACGTGGTGGCGACGCTGCAGCAGCCAGGCTGCGGTCATCCCGGCGGCGCCGGCGCCGACCACCGCGATCGACAGGCCCTCGCGCCCGGCGTCGCTCATGACCGGCCCCCGTTCACATCGCCTGCACGGCTCTTCGGCGGCCAGGGGAGGAACGCGCTGGTGCGCTCGATGTATTCACGATACGCGGGGCGCCGGTCGGCGATATCACGCTCGAGCATCGCCACTCCCGACACTTTCAGCAGGAAGAAGGTCATCATCAGCGGGCTGAAGAAGGTCCACCAGCCGCCGGGAACACCCGCCGCCACGGTGAAGATCCCCCACCACACCAGGGCGTCGCCGAAGTAGTTGGGGTGGCGCGTGTATGCCCACAAGCCGCTGTCCAAGACCCTGCCGCGGTTGGCGGGATCGGCCTTGAAGCGGCGCAGTTGCTCGTCGCCGATCGCCTCGAAGAGCATGCCTGTGCCCCACGACAGACCGCCGATGAGGTCGAAGATCGTCACCTGCTGCGGACCGGCGGCGACTGCCACCGCCTGGATGGGCAGTGAGATGAGCCACATCAGAACGCCCTGTAGAAGAAAGACCGACGCCAGGCTGACCCACGGGAAGGAGGCGCCCCAGTAGTCGCGCATGGCGCGGTAGCGGCGATCCTCGCCCTCGCGCAGGTTGCGCGCCAGCAGGTGCAGGCCGAGTCGGAGCCCCCAGACCGCCACCATCGCCATGATCAGCAGGCGACGCGGCTCGTAACCGGAACCGACCGCGTAGGCGACCGCAGCGATCATCACGAACCCCGGACCCCAGAAGGGGTCGACCACCGACGCATCGCGGCGCAGCAGGCTGATCAGCCACAAGAGCACCACCGCTGCCAGGGTCACCGACGCGGTGGCTCCGAGGACGGCCGATTGTGTGAGCAGGAGTTGCATCGCCGCCTCACATCCGGGAGGTCAGCGCGCCGTCGCCGGGCTCGGCGGCGGGCATGGCGGTGGGGTCGGCAGTCGCTTCCGCCGCCGCACGGCCGATCCCCTCGATCATCTTGCGGAAGACCAGCGCATGCAGCGGATAGATGCCGTACCAGTAGGCCAACCCGCTGAGGCCGATGGGCTCGAAGATGGCGGTCTGACGGATGCGCGAGCCGTCCGGCGTCGCATCGACCTCGAACTGCAGCCAGGCGCGGCCGGGGAGCTTCATCTCGGCGGCCAGGCGCAGCAAGTGGTGGGGCCGGATCTCCCGCACGCGCCAGAAGTCGACGGCATCGCCCGGATGCAGCTCGACCGGGTGGCGGCGGCCGCGGCGTAAGCCGACGCCGCCGACGAGCAGGTCGATGAAGCCGCGTAGACGCCACAGCCAGTTGCCGAAGTACCAGCCGGTGGTCCCGCCGATACGTTGGATCGGGGCGAACGCCTGCCGCGGCGATACGCGGACGTCGATGGTGCGGGAATCGACCAGGCGCGAGCCGAAGCGCACGCCTCCCCAGGCTTTGACCTGCCCTGCGGAGGAGAGCGCGTCCGACCAGCGGGTGGCGGCGAGCTCGCGCGACTCGTTGGCGAGCGCGCGCGCGATCGCATCCGACAGGCCGAGCGGGCGGACGCCGAACATGGCGCGGGCCCGGCGGTCGTCGGCAACCGTCGGATGACGGATGCTGTCGATCAGCTTGCGGCCGATGCGCGCGTACAGCGGTGTGATCAGCCCGAGCCACAGACTCGACAGGCGGGGCGTAAGCACCGGGACCGGTACGAACAGGCGGCGCAGGCCGCGCTGGCGCGCATACTCCGCCATCAGGTCGCGGTAGCTGACCGTTTCGGCGCCGCCGATGTCGTACACGGCGCTGTCTTGTAGCGGCATCTCCAGCGTCGCCAGCAGGTAGCGGATCACGTCCTCGACGGCGATAGGCTGCGCCGGCGTCTTCACCCAGCGTGGCGTGATCATGACCGGCAGCTTGTTCACCAGCGCGCGTACCATCTCGAACGACAGGCTTCCCGAGCCGATGATGATCGAGGCGCGGAACTCTACGGTGGGGACTCCGGATTCCCGCAGGATGCGGCCCACGTCCTGCCGACTGCTGAGATGGGGAGACAGGTCGGTGTCGTTGCCGAGGCCGCCGAGGTAGATGATCTTGCGCACCCCGGCGCGGCGTGCGGCGGCAGCGAAGTTGCGGGCCGCACGGCGCTCCTTTTCCTCGAAGCCGCCGGCGTCGCCCATCGAGTGGATCAGATAGAAGGCGGTGTCGATACCGTGTAGCGCCGGGTCCAGGGTGGCCGGGTCGAGGACATCGCCGGCGACGACTTCGGTTTGCGGCGCGACGCGACCGCGGAGACGTTCGGGTAGTCGCGCCAGACAGCGCACCCGGTGGCCACCGGCTTCGAGCCGCGGCAGCAGGCGGCCGCCGATGTAGCCGGTCGCTCCGGTCAGCAGGATGCGCTTCATGACCCGCTCGCAGCGGACGCCACGGAGGTCGCGCGGCGGTACTTGTCGAGGTAGCTCTTCAAGCGCAGCTTGCGCCTGGTGCTCGACGAGGTCATGTAGCGCACCTTGCCGAACACCGGCCGTTCCGGGCCCCACGCACGGTCGTAGCGGCCGAGCACCCAGAAGATGCCCGAATAGGAGTTGGGGTCGCGGCCGTCGAGGGCATACTTGTTGTTGAGCTCGATCATCACTGCCAGGGCGGCTTCGGGGGTCGGCGACCACTCGACGATCTTTTTGCCCCACAGCATGCGCAGGTAGTTGTGCATCACACCGTCGTGCACCAGCTGAGTTTGCGCGGCGTTCCAGATCTCGTCGTGGGTCTCAGCGGCCTCGAAATCGTCGAGATCGTAGAGGTGGGGCCGCTCGTCGCTGCGGTGCTCGTCGAGCGTGGCGCGCGCCCACTCCGGCAGCGACTCGTAGCGATCGTAGTCGTCGCGGTGGCGGCACATGTTGAAACCCAGCTCTCGCCAGGTAATCAACTGATCGAGGAACGCCTCACTGCTCGCCGACATGCCCCACCAGCCGCTGCGCGCGCCGTCGGCGGTCGTGGCCAGGAGCGACCCGGTCCACAGCTCCTCGGCGGCGACGGTGGCGAATACCTCGTGACTCGAGAGGTGGCCGAAATGCAGCCACGGCGACAGCCCACTGGTGTGCTCTTCGTCGGGATGGTTGCGGTGTTCACCGTAATCGCCGAGCAGATCGGCGACGAATCGCTGCAGGCGGGTGCTCGCGACAGACGCCCCACCTTCGAGCTCTACCGTGCCCACGGAGTGGTCGATCGGCAGGCGCCCGACGACGGCGGTGTCGCGCAGGTCTTGCAGTGGCGTAGGGCGGAAGCCGCGTGCCAGCGTGTCGAGCTCGCGCTCGAGCGGCGGCAGTTCGGCGCGGGCAAAGGGGTCGGCCTGCGGCAAGCGCTCGAGTTGCTCGGGCAGTGCGCGCTGCAGGAAGCGGCGGAAGCTGTAGGCGGTGGAGAACGCCTTTTCGGTGGCGCTCAGCGGCAGCAGTCCGACCGAGTCGACGGCTTCGAGGCGAACTTCGAGCCGTTCGGCCGCGGCGCGCAGCATCGCCGGGTAGAAGAACGCCGGGGTGTCGTCGGTGACCACCACGGCGGCGCGCTGTGCGAGCGTCGCCAGCAGGCCGCTACCGTCGCCCGGCGCGGGCTCGATCCAGGGGTAGTAGGCCACGGTAGAGCCAGCCAGCCGGTCGAGGGAGTCGACCATGCCGTCCATCACGAAGCGATGCAGACGATCGCTCGCCCACGGGTAGCCGGCGCGCAGCGGCTCGAAGATCAGCAGCGGCAGGCCGCGCTCGCTCGCGTGTTCGACCGCGCGCTGCAGGGCGAAGTTCCACTGCAGCCGACGGTTGGCGATCATCCAGTACAGGACATACTCGCCGCCGTCGCGCGCGGGCGCGTCGGTGAGCTTGCGGATGCGGTCTTGCGGAACGCCTGGGTTGTTCATCGGTCCACCGGGTCGGGGTGGGGGAGGCTGATGTCGATGTCGGGGGGAAGGAAGCGCCCCCGCGAACCGCACGCCGCTGGAGGGAGTGTGGCGACGGTCGCGGGGGCGGCGAGCATGATCTGCGCTCTTACTGCGGCAGGATCACGGTGTCGATGACATGGATCACGCCATTGCTCGCCACGATGTCGGTGGCGACGACGTTGGCGTTGTCGACCATGACCTTCCCGTCCATCACCTTGATGGAGAGGTCCTGACCGTTGGCCGTGGTGGCCGACGACAGGCCGACGACATCGGCGGCCATGACCTTGCCCGGAACGACGTGGTACGTGAGGATCGCGGTGAGCTTTTCCTTGTCGTTCAGCAACGCCTCAACGGTACCCTCAGGCAGCTTGGCGAACGCTTCGTCGGTGGGCGCGAAGACGGTGAACGGGCCCTCGCCCGAAAGAGTCTCGACCAGTCCGGCGGCCTGCACTGCGGCGACCAGCGTATTGAAGTCACCGGCGGCCTGGGCCACCTGAACGATGTTGTCGTCGCTCGCTGCCGGCGCGGCGAAGAGGCTGCTACCGGCGGCCAGCGTCAAGGCGAGAACGGCGACGATGGCGAAGCGGTTGCGGGTCATGTTCTGCTCTCCTTCTGGTGTCGGGTCGGGCTCATCCCGGCCCGGCTATTGCCCCCGGGTGGGGGAGGTTTGCAAGCAATTTCTGCCGTCGCGGGCCGATGTCCACCGGCCGCGACAACCCGAACAATACCTAGACATAAACTGCTTGTCAACAAATTGTCGAGATATTTTCGGTATATTTCTTGACAATATGTCGACAAGCGCTCTACTCTTCGCCTCATGAGCGATTCGCAGCGTGAGACCCAACCCCTGCACTCGATCGGCATCGTGTGCCGCCGCACCGGCCTGAAGAGCGACCGCGTGCGCGCCTGGGAGCGCCGCTACCACGTGGTCGATCCGGCGCGCAGTGACGGGAATCAGCGGCTGTACAGCGAGGAAGACATCGAGAAGCTGTTGTTGCTGCGGCGCGCCACTGACGCCGGCCACCGCATTGCGCAGATCGCCCACCTGCCTGCCGCCGAGCTGCGCGAGATGTTGCAGATCGACGCCGCTGGACAAACCCTGCGGCCACCGCGCCCGCGGCCGGGGGAGGCCGACCAGGCCGGGTTTCTGGTCAGCGACGCGCTCGGCGCCGTCCAGCAGCTCGACGGGGAAGGGCTTGGGCGCGTGCTCGACCGCGCGCTCGAGGAGCTCAGCCCGGCGGCGATCACCCAGCAGTTCCTCGTGCCGCTGATCCACGACGTCGGCGACCTGTGGGCCGAGGGCGGTCTCAAGGTTGCCCACGAACACCTGGCCAGCGCCGTGCTGCGCACCTTCATCGAGGGCCTGCGCTCTATCAACCGGATCCCCGAGAACGCCCCGCACCTGTTGATCACGACGCCGGCCAGCGAGCACCACGAGCTCGGCGCCCTGCTCGCCGCCGCCGCCGCCACCGACGCCGGCTGGTACGTCACATATCTCGGCCCCGATCTGCCCGCGGTCGAGGTTGCCGCCGCGGCGCGCCAGCGCGGCGTACGCGCCATCGGCCTGAGCATCGTGCGCCCCGCCGACCCCGAGTCGGTGCGCGGCGAGTTGCTCACCCTACGCCGCCATCTCGGCGAGACGATGGGGCTGATCATTGGCGGCCGCGCCGCCTCCGATTACGAGGAGACGGCGAGCGAGATCGGCGCGGTGATCGTGCAGGACCTGGTGGGTTTGGCGCCGGCGCTCGCGCTGTTCACATAGGCGTCGGCGGCTACTCGGGGTCGTCCCCCGGCCTCAATCTTCGATGCGGTAGGCTGCTTCGGTCGGGCGGACCGGGCGGGCAAACCACAGGGGGCGGCGCAGGTTCCCCGGCCCGGGCGCCGGCCGCGTGTGCGCCAGCCACTCCTTGTAGAGCTGGT
>JASFRZ010000265.1:0-7172 GCA_050114655.1 Acidobacteriota bacterium | reverse complement strand
CGATGTACCAGTCGGAGGTACGGATACCCCACTCGTTGAGCGTGCGCGACGGACCGCACATCGAGAAGTTGTCCTGCGTGCCACCGCAGACGTTGTAGAAGGGCTTGGCGTTGTCGACGTCGACCCGGTAGTACTGCGTGATCGGCAGGTTGGTGAAGAAGCGCCAGGTGTCGCCGCCGTCGTAGGTCTCGTACACGCCGCCGTCGTTGCCGAGCAGGATGTGGTCCGCATCCTCGGGATCGAACGCCATGGCGTGGTGATCGACGTGCACGCCGGTGTCCTCCCAGCCGGTGCGCTCCCAGGTCTCGCCGCCGTCGGTGCTGCGGTCGAGGTAGGTGTTGACCGAATACATCACTCCCTGACGGTGCGGGTCGAGGAACAGCTCCTGGTAGTACTCGGGGTTGCCGCCGCTGAACCAATTGGGACCCTGTTCCTCCTCCTGATTGCCACCTCGGCCGCCGCCGAAGCCGCCGCGACCGCCGCCCTCCTGCGTACCGATGCGCTCGAAGCTGCGCCCCTCGTCCGTGGACCGGTACAGGCCGGTGGCGTCGCCCTGCGCGGAAATCAACGCGTACAGCGTCGCCGGGCGCGTGCGCCCGTCGATGGCGAAGGCGATGCGCCCCTTGTCGGTGTCGGGAATACCGTTGGTCAGCAGCTCCCAGTCCTCACCGCCGTTGGTCGACTTGTAGATGCCGCTCTCCGGACCGCCGCCGACGAGCTGTCCGACGCGCCGCCGACGCTGGTAGGCTGAAGCGTAGACGGTGTCGGGATCGTGCGGGTCGAGTACCACCTCGTTGACGCCGGTGTCTTCGGAGATGGTCAGGATCGCATTCCAGGTGGCGCCGCCGTCGGTGGTCTTGAACAGGCCGCGCTCGCCGCCGGGAGCGAACAGCGGACCCTGTGCGGCAACGTAGACCACGTCGGAATCGCGCGGATCGATGACGATCGCCCCGATATGCTCGGAGGTCTCCAGGCCGACGCGCGTCCAGGTGTCGCCTCCGTCGGTCGACTTGTACAGGCCGTCGCCATAGTGGGCCGAGCGCTGGCTGCCGTTTTCTCCGGTCCCCAGCCACACCGTGTCGGAATCCTTCGGATCGACAACCACGCAACACAGCGTGAAGGAGCCGCCGTCGTCGAAGACCGGCTCGAACGAGATGCCGCGGTTGTCGGTCTTCCACAGGCCGCCGAATGCGGCCGCGACATACCAGGTATTGGAATCGTTGGGATCGATCTCGATGTCGGCAACGCGACCGGTCACCAGGCCGGGCCCGATGCTGCGGAAGGCCATCGCCTCCATGGAGGCCGCATCGGGCCGCATCATCTGCTGGCTGATGCCGGGGGCGGCGAGAACGAGGAGAACAACTCCGACGAAAAAGACGAATGCTTTCGATCGCATACCGCGGCTCCCATGGGGATAGGGTCGATTCCCCGGGATGCTACGGCGCTCGTGCCGCGCTGGCAACCGGAGGGTCGGCTCCGAACGGCGACACCACGAACCCCGCGTCGACACCACGCGGGCACGGACCGACAGATGCCGGCCCACCGACGATCGGCTCAGACGTCGAGGCCCACCGAGCGCATCAGCTCGAGCGCGTTGCTCTTCTCCACCACGCCCGCGCGCAGGCGATAGTCGAAGCTCATCCTGCCGTCCTCGAGGTGGTCCTCGAAGTGCACGTTCGCACCGCGCTCGCCGAGCTCGTCGGCGATGCCGGTGAGCGCCAGATCGTGCGTGGTGATCAGACCGATCGCGCCCCTGTCCACGAGGCCGCGCACGATCGCCGCGGCGCCGATCCGGCGGTCGTGCGAGTTGGTGCCGTGCAGGAACTCGTCGATCAGGAACAGCCCCGGCGGGCGCGCCCCCGCGCTCGCCACGATCTCGCCGAGCCGCAGGATCTCGGCGTAGAAGCGCGACTCGCCCTCCTGCAGCGAGTCCGACACGCGGATGGATGCGCCGACGGCGAGCGACGACATGCTCAGCCGCGCGGCGCACACCGTCCCGCCGGCCTGCGCGAGCACCGCGGCGACGCCGATGCTGCGCAGCAGCGTGCTCTTGCCCGACATGTTCGAACCGCTCACCACCCACACGCGCGCCCCGTCGCCGCCCAGCGCGACGTCGTTGGGCACTGCGCGCGCCGCCGGCAACAGCGGGTGTGCCAGCGCTTCGGCGTCGAAGCGGGCCCCGCCGGGCTGCACGCCGGCGTCGGACACCTGCGGGAAAACATCGGCCGGGCGCTCATAGTGGTGCGACGCCAGCGACCCCAACGCCTCGATCTCGCCCACCGCCGCGAGCCACCGACGCACTCCGGCGCCCGATGTCGCGCGCCACTCCTCCAGCGCCCAGGCGAGGTGGACGTCCCACAGCAGCAGCGGCCCGATCAGACGTACGAGCATGTTATCGCGCTGCAGCACGCGCTCCATGAGGCGCTCGAGCCGGGCGATGCGGCGCGACGGCGGCTGGCCGCCGGTATCGAGATCGGCACGCAGTCGTTGCAGCGCCGGCGCATCGAAGCGCGCGCCCTCGATGCAGGCGAGTACGCCGGCGAGCAGGCCGACGTCCCGCGCCGCCTCCTCGGCGGCGTGAAAGATGGGTTCCGCGCGGCGTTCGAAGCGCCACGACAACAGGCCGAAGGCAAATAGCGCAGCCAGCAGGTAGGCGCGGATCCAGGGACCCGTCCAGGCGACGAAGCGGGGATCGCCGTTGGCCGCCAGCATCGCCGCCGTCATCGCCACCAGGCCCAGAGCGATGGTCGCTGCGCCGACGACGGTCAATCCACGCGCCAGCAGCAGGAAGCGGCGCGAGATCGGCGACCGCGGCCGTTCCCCCCAGGCGGCGAGGCGCGCCGCGTTCACGCCCTCGTGAGCACGCTCGCCGGCGACCGCCACGCGCTCACGCAAGTCGAGCATCCCGGCCAGTTCGCGCACCGCCTCCTGGCGAGCGACGACCTGATCCGCCGGTGCCGGCGCCAGCAACCATGCCGCCAGCGTCTCCTCGCCGACGCGCGTACGCGCGCGGCACAGCAGCTCGAACAACGAGCCGTCACCGAACAGGTCGAGGTCGCGGGCATAGCGATGGCGCTCCTCGAGGAAGCGCGCGCCGCTCTCTCCCCTCCCCTGCCACTCGCCGGCAAGCCGCAGCAGACCATGCTCGTAGAAGACCTCGGCACGGCCGAGGCGCGCGCTGTCACGCTCCAGCGCCGTCAGGCGCGCTCCCAGCGCCACGAAGCCGGCAACCGGCACCAGCAGCCACCAGCCCGAGAACCAGCCGCGGGCGAAGGCGCCATATGCCGCCAGGAAACCGCCCAGAAAGACCGCGAAGCGCACCATGCCGACGACGAAACGGCGCTGATCGCACGCGGCGTGCTCGGCTTGGCGCTCGCGCAGGCGGCGGGTGTATTCGTCGTGCGGCTCGGACATGCGGCGATCCCGGACGTGGCAGGCGTGCTGGTGGGGCGATACGGCAGGCGTCCGATCATTCTACCGCCGAGCGCGCCGACGGCAGCCGGCGCTTCGACGTGGCCACCGAAGTAGTTGTGGTACAGCAGCAGGGCCAGCCAGATGGCGGCGATCACCGCCACGATCAGCAGCAGGGTGTCGATGATGCGCCCGCGCACGCGCGCTGACTAACCGTCGGTGCAGATGGTGCCGCCGCGCGCACCGCTGCGGCAGACGTAGTCACACTTGCAGCCGACCTCGCGGTACAGGAAGCAGCCGCCTTCCCCGGCGCAGTTCACCGAGCACAACGATGGGCACGGATGATCGAGCTCGTCGGCCACGCCCTTTTCGTGAACGACGGCCAGCACCAGGGCGGCGCACAACAGCAACAAGATGATGCGTCGTCTGGTCATCGCAACTCCCCTCGTAGTCGCTCGAGCAACGCCTGCGCGCGGGTGCCGGGGTCATCGGGAAACTGCGCCAACGCCTCGAGGACCCGCGTCGCTTGCTGCAAATCGCCGCGCCGCAAGTACATATTACCGAGATACCATGCCGCGAGATTGGCGAAGTCGTCCAGGGGGAGCGCTTGGCCCTGCCGCAGCAGTCCTTCCGTGCGCGCGGAGTCATCGCCGGTGAGGTACAGGGCGATGCCCAGCGCCGTCGCCGTTTCGCCGTTCATGGGGTCCGCCTCGTACACCCCGGTGAGCTCGCGCACCGCCTCCTCGTAACGGCCCTCAGCGGTCATCTGGAGCCCTGCGCGAGCCCGCGGTACATCGTCGGCGTAGATCACCGGGTCGAAGAGGAAATCGACCATCAACGCGTCCGGCGGTGCGCTGGTGGCGAACCGTGCCAGCTCGGTGGGAGTCGGCACCGCCACCGGGCCGGCGTCGGGAGTCGGCACCGGGCCCGCGTCGGCAGCCGGCCCGCGGGCCACGGAGTCAGGCACCCCAGGGGCGCGAAGCCACGACGCCATCAACGCCGCGCCGATCAACAGCGTGACGACGGCGGCCGCAGCCAGCAGGCCGGTTCGCGTTCCTCGGACCACTGATCGGCGCCGTCCGGGAAACGGGACTTCCGCGGCACAGCCGTGGGCGAGCGCCAGCATCACCGCGAGCTGGTCGCCACAGGCGCGACAGGCCAGCCCGTGATCCGTCACGGCGGTGGCCTCTTCGGCGCTGCTTTCGCCGTGCGCCCAGGCGAGCATCCGCTCGACATCGAGGTGCCCCCCGGCGCTCGGGCGCGTTTCGTTATCCATCGTCGTCCCCTTCCCTGAGCTCCGGCACCTCAGCGACGGCCAGATCGAGCAGTGTCTTGAGCGCGGCTTGCAGACGGTAATGAACCGTCGGCGTGGTGACGCCCTGCATCTCCGCCACCTCGCGCAGCTTCATGCGCGGCGTGCGCAGCACCAGGTGCTCGATGACCTCGCGGTGCTCGACGCGCAGCTCGTCCATCTTGCGCTGCAGCACGGCGGTCAGGTGCCGGCGCGCCAGCTGCTGCTCGCTGTCGAGCATGATCTCCAGCGCGGTCGAATGGCCGCCGTCGAGCGCCTCGGGTGCGGCGTCCTCGACAAAGCGTCGTCGCCGATCGAGCAGTGTCAGCGCGGTGTTGCGGATCGCCCGCCGCACGTAGTGGTGTACCCGCACCTCGGAGTCGAGCTCGGGCGCGCGCCGCAAGGTGTTGGCGATGGCATCCTGCACGACGTCGTCGGCGTCCGCCTCGTTACGGGTCAGCGACAGCGCGTAGCGCTTCCACTCGCCGAAGCGCCCCTCGGAAGTACGCCGCAGCAGGCTGCGAAAGTCCTCCTCAGTCACGGCGTACATTCACCTGAAGCTCCTCCCCGCCACCGGCCCGAGGAGCCATGACCGGCGCCACGCGAATCGCCAAAAGGTGAGAACCGGGGCCCGCGCGGCCGCTCCCTTGAAAGCCGCTTTCCGCGAGCCCTCGGTCCTCGAATGCTTCACTCCCTAAAGACCGGGGCCCCGCGGTTTTTTCGAAGAGGGGGCGCTATTTCTTCGCCTTCTTGCGCTCGCGGATGCGCGCGTTGCGGAAGCAGCGCACGCAATATGCTTCGAGGTTGACCATGTTGAAGGCGCCCTCGGGGTTCTTCTTGTGCACGTCCCAGCGACTGCCCAGGTGTAGCCCGCAGCGGCCGGTGTGGTGCGCGCACTCCTCGTGGGTGCACTGGCAGCGACCCGCGGCCCGCGAGCGCACCACCTCGCGGATCGCTTCGGTGTCCTGTTTGCTACGCTTCGCCACGCTCGTAGCCTCCTGCAGCGGGGTCCCGGGGAGGGCCGCGCGGCCATCCTAACGCATTGCCCCCCACCAGAGGCCGCGATACCCTCTAGCGGGCCGTTAGCTCAGTTGGCAGAGCACCGGCCTTTTAAGCCGGGTGTCGACGGTTCGAGGCCGTCACGGCCCACTTCTCTCGAGTCGCACCTTTCGGCTCGCACCCGCCTCAGGTGACCCTGTCGTCCAGCCTGGTCCAGGACGCCGGCCTTTCAAGCCGGTAACACGGGTTCGAATCCCGTCAGGGTCGCCTTTCCATTCCCCCCTCTAGAACCTCGAATTCGGCACCTAACCGCCCATTGGGCAGGTTTTGGCTTTTCGAGGCCGGGGAACGGTCTGCTACCGTCGGACGGTCGAAAACGACTGGCGCACTTCACGGGCGGCGACCGGCGAGATCGCGCGGCAACCAGCCGTAGACGACGCGCAGCCGGGTGGCCGCCGCGCTCGCGTAATCGTCTACCAGGATGAAGCGCTCGCCGTCGTCCGACACGTCATATCCCAGACCGGCGCTCGCGCCGGCCGGGATGGAGACGACCAACTCCTCGGCGCCGGGTCGACCCCCTCGATCGATCGCTGCGGCGAGGATGTCGGCACCACGCAGGTAGAAGAGCCGTTCGCTGGAAGCCGGCCAGCGCGGCTTTCGGCCACCCTCGCGTGACACGCGCTGCTTGCCGGTGCCGGCGGGAAAGGCTTGCAGGTAGACCTCCGGGCGGCCGGTCTCGTCCGACACGTAGGCCAGCCGGGCGCCGTCCGGAGACACAGCCCCGTCCGACTCGTCGGCGTCGTCGTCGAGCAACGGAATGATCTCGTGGTCGGCGATCGCCAACGCGAGGAGGTCTGTCGATCCGTTTGCGCCGACCTCGGCGAACAAGAGGTGGCCATCCGACACGCCGGTGCCGCTCCACGACAGGGGCCACTGATCTCCGTCCCGCTCCAACAATACCCGGGGCTCCCCTTCACCCGACGCGGATACGAGGTAGAGATCACCATCGATGCCCACCGCGAGCTCCGCTCCGTCCGGCGACCACACCGGATTCTGCCCCTCGGTCTCGCGCGCCAGGCGCAGCCCCCGTCCGCCGGCGACCTCGATGACCCACGGGTCGAGCAGGCTGCCGGCACGAACGCCGACGCTGATGCGCGCACCGCCCGGCGCGAGGCGGGGCCAACCCGGGGCCCCCGGCAAGCGCGCGATCTCCTCGATCCCACCCTCCGAATCGAGCCAGATCACACTGCCCTCGGGCTCCGCCACCTCGCTCGGCACGTAGATCAAAACGTCGTTGCTCGACGCCGAGAAGAAGACGTGTTGGGAGATCGACGAGCTCGCGACGTCAGTGATCACCGGCCGCGGGGCGCCGATAAAACTACCGGCCGCGAGGTCGAACCCGACGACGTACACCGTGCTTCCCTGTCCGAAGGCCAGGTGACCGCTGTCCAGGTAACGCAGCCCGGTGAAC
>JASFRZ010000264.1:0-7175 GCA_050114655.1 Acidobacteriota bacterium | reverse complement strand
CGCCGTTGTTGCGGAACAGGCGATTGGCGCCGAAGTTGGTGACATAGATATCGACGAAGCCGTCATCGTCGTAATCGGCTGCTGCGGCGGCCAGCCCGTAGGACTCGTCGCCGACGCCGGCGGCGTCGGTGACGTCGACGAAGGTGGCCTCGCCGACGTTGCGCAGCATCATGTTGACCAGCCGCCGGTCCGCCACCCGCCCGGGTGTGGCGGCGCACTGCACGAAGTAAACGTCGATCCAGCCATCGTTGTCGAAGTCGGCGGCGGCCAGTCCGCTGCCGACCGTTTCGATCAGGAACCGGGTGCCACTGCCGCCGTGGTCGTGCACGAAGGTGACGCCGGCCTGCTCAGCGGCATCGGCGAAGGTCACGCCAGGGGCCTGTCCGGCGGGTGCCGGTGCCGCGGCCAGCGCCGCCGCCATGACGATGAGCGACCTCATGAGATCAACGCCTCCTGTGCACAACGACCTGCTTCACCGGGCTGGTGTGCCCGGCGACGATCTCGACGTCGCCGGCGGCGACGCCGAAGTACGCGGCGAGCTGCTCGCGCACCCGCGCGTTGGCCCTGCCCTTGCTCGCCGGCGCGCGCGTGCGCACCTGCACGGTTCCGTCGCCCAGCTCGCGCACGCTCTCACTCTGTGCACCGGCGTTTACCTTCACGCGAATTCTCACGGCGACGTTTCTACCACGCCGGTGCCGCGTGGGGGCGGCGCGTCGCCTGCTACGATCGATGCACATGAACGAGCTCGCCAAGCTGTTGATCGTCGCCGGCGCGGCACTGCTTCTGCTCGGAGTGGTGCTTGCGGTCGCGTCGCGGGTGCTGTTCATCGGTCGGCTGCCGGGCGATCTTCGCTTCGAATGGCGCGGCGTGCGGCTCTATTTCCCGCTCGCCACCGGCATCATCCTGTCGATCATTCTGACGATCCTGGTCAACCTCTGGCTGCGGCGATGAATCAGCGTACGTGGTTGGAGGCGCAGCGGTAGCCTCCGTCGCGCAGGACGCTGAGGGCCAGCGGCGCAACGTAGTCGAGGTTCACCCCGGCGTCGGCGTAGATCTCGCGCATCTTCTTGTCGGTGACCGCCATGCCGCTGGCGAATCCCTCGGCGCGTACCCCGCCGTCGACCTCTTCCAGTACCACGTTGTTCCAGTTGATCAGGAAAGAGGGGCGCCCGTCGGAAAGCTCGGGGGGGATCAGCCGCTGTGACACGTCGAGCAGCGGCAGGCGCGTGACCTCCAGGCCGAGGCGCTGCAGATAGGCGGCCGAAGCGTCGAGAAAGGCGTCGAATTGGCGGTTACGAGACGTGCGGTGACCGTCGGCGAGCTGTTGCCGAAGCTCGTCGACCGTCGGTTGCAGGTGGTACAGGGCACGCAGCCTCTGGATGTCGGAGTCCGGCGCATCTTCGATGAGCTCGCTGCCGAGCGTCACGTCGCCGACCAGTGCGCGCACCGGCTCGCCGGCCGACTCGACGATGGTGATGATCGAGTCGAGGTCGCGTGCGTCGCCGCCGCCGAGCACGGTTTGCAGGGCATCGAGCTCCTCAGCGCCAACCCCGACGGGCAGCGCGTGAACGAACCGAACCGGTTGATTGAAGGTCTCCTGGAACTCCGTTCCGGCCATCTCGAGCGCGGTCAGGAACGAGCGCAGCACCTGCGGATCGCGCAGAGCCTGCAGGTCGATCTTGTCGCCGGTGCCGAGAATCTCCTTCACGCGCGGCAGCAGAGTGACTGCGCTCACCCACGTGGTGGTCGGCGTGCTCAGCATGTGGCCGCCGTGGAACGGCACCGGGGCCATCGTCCATTGCACGTGCTGCCACTCCCGGTCGACGTCGTCGGGGAGGTCCTGCACAATCTCGCGCGCCATGAACACATCGAGCTCGCGTTGTGCCTGTATGTTGGGCCGCACCACCAGGGTCACGGGACCGCGCGCCGACACGGTTGCGAAAAAGGGGTCCCGGGGCCAGGGAGAGTAACGCCGGCCGAGTGAGTCGAGCAGGACCAGCGGCATCTCCGTCGCCAGTGGGCGCAACTCGTCGATCAGTGCTCCGTTGCTCAGCACGACGATGCGTCGTTGCGGTGTGATTGCGTGCACGCTGCGCAGGAAGCGCGTGGCCTCGTCGACGTTGAAGTAGCGGGAAGGCAGCGAGTAGATCGACGCTCGAATCGGGGCCTGCGAACCGTAATCGAAGCCGATTGCCTCGAAGGGCACCTCGCGGGTGCGGCTCGGCCGCGGCACCAACCCCCAGGCGACTTTGATCCTCTCGAGCAATCCGAAGTCGAAGGCGGCCAGTCGAGTCGCCATCCGGCGACGTGCCTGCGCCGGCACCCGATCAGAGACGCCGTCGACGAGCACCGGCGCAACGCTGGCGCGAAAATCGCCGTCGTACAGGAAGCGCCGTGGGTCGATCAGCAGCAGCGCCAGGAACGCGTCCGACTGCGTATCCGGCCAGGTGGCGTCGTGCCGTGCCAAACGTTCGCCGCGCAAGCGCAGGACGCCGGCAGCATGGCGCTGCGCGGCGTCGAGATCCGCGCCCTCGCCGGCGAGCCGTACGGCCATGCGCCGCAGCCAATCGGCCTGAGCGACCGGATCGGCGGCGAGCGCGGCCTCGAGCTCGATATCGCTCGATGTGGCGGAAAAGGCGGTCGACGCCGGCGGGCCGATAGCTGGTTGATCCGTAGGTGCCTGCCACGCGGCGGAAGGTCGAGGCAGTAGCAGGAAGGTCGCGGCCGCACCCGCGAGTAACTTCGCCGTCATGACGAAAACCCTCAGGTAGGTGATGCATGCGCTCGGCCCGAACGCCGGGTTGGGGAAACCCGTCGAGCGATCGCGGCAACGCGATCGTGACGACCTGATTTATACGATTTCCGAGGCCGCTTGCATAGATGGAAGATGCACACTCCTCGTCGTCATCGGCCGGCCTCGTTTCCGGCTGCCGATACCCCGCGCGTCCTGCTCACCGGTTTTTCTCCACGGGCTGCTAGGATTAAGAGGTTTTTCGTCGCCTCCTCGAGCAGTCGGAGCGAGCGACATCCCGACAAGGAGAAGCCATGGCAGCAGCACGCGAGCTGCGCGTACACCACGCCGACAGACCCGGCCATCTCGGACGCATCTCGTCGATTCTCGGCGATGCCGGCGTCAACATCGACGGCTTCGGGGTCTGGGGCGGCGAGACGCGACTTTTCGTCAGCGACGTCGATCGCGCCGTGCAACTTCTCACCGAGGCGGGAATCGCCTGCGACGTTGCCCACGTGCTGCGCCTGCACCTCCCCGACGAGCCCGGCAACCTGGCCGAGGTGGCGCAGGCGCTCGGTGATGCCGGCATCAACATCGACTACGCCTATACGCTGACCTCGACAGTGGCAGGAGAGGCTGCTTTCGTCCTCGCGGTGGTCGATCCCGACGCCGCCGAGCACATCCTCGAAGAAGAGGACGACGCGCCGGCGAGCTGACCGCCCGGCGCAACCGGTTCCCGCTCCCGGAGCTCCTAGCGGATCCACCCCCGACGCTCGGCGCAACCCGTATCGTCGCCGATCGTCACGCACATCTGCAGCGGGTTGTCGGCGCCGACCATATCGCTCTTCCAGCCGGTGACGTTGATGTTGTAGCGGCCTGCGCCGGGGCGACCGCGCGGGCTTATGGACACCCGCAGGCGGGTGCCGTCGACGACCCCGCGATACATGAACTGACGAGTGCGCGGGCGGCTGGAGAACTCGCTCGCCGGGATGGTCCACTGTTGGCCCTCGACATTGATGGTGACGTCCTCTGCAGCGGGCGCGATGTCATTGCCGTTGTCGCGATCGACGGTGAAGTAGCCGCGGAACCAGAAGGTGTCGGCGAAATACCCGCGCGTGTTGATCTGGGCCAACAACAGGCGGAAATCGGCAAGACCGGTCGCGTCCGCACTGGGCAGCTCCGGCACGCGGACGGTGACGGCGCATGACACCGGCTCGTTGACGCCGTCGTCGGCGGTGAACTCGAGACCGTAGTCACCGGCATCGTCGTCGCCGGGCGTCCACAGGAAACTGCTCTCCACCGACGTCGACGGAGCGGAGGGCAGTGCGGGATCGAGGGCGCCGCCGGTTGCGGGCGATTGTCTCAAGGAGACCACCACGCCGTTGTCGTCGACCACCGATAGCGGAATCGACAGCTCGCTGCCGAGGACGGCGTCGATCTCGGCGTCGCACAGCGGCAGGTTGAACAGCGGAGCGGTGTCCGGGTCCGGCGGGAACAGCGGCGTCAACGGCTTGAACGCGACGTAGCGCGGAGCGTCCAGCACGTCGGTGGGCGCCGTGGAGATGAAGGTGTTGCCCGCGGCCGGGTCGATGACCGAGACGCGGTCGGTGCCGAAATGGGCCACGACGACGTAGGCGCCGTCGGCCGAGAAGGAGATACCGTACAGCTCCTCGCCCGCCCCGCCGAGCGCGATGGTATCGACCACGGCGTTGGTGGAGGTGTCGATCACGTCGACCGCACCGGCAACACGCAAGGAGACGTACACCAGGGCGCCGTCGGCGCTGACCGTCAACTCCTGTGGCGCATCGCCGACCGGGATGGTGGCGATGACCGCGTTGGTGGCCGTGTCGATCACCGACACCGTGTCACCGCTCGAGTTGGCGACATAAACACGGTCGCCGAGAGGGCTGGCCGCGACTCCACGCGGCGCGACGCCCACCGGAACGGTGGCCACGATGGTGCCGGCGGATACGTCGAAAACCTTCACCACATTCGCCGTGCTCGAGAATCCACCGAGCGTTACGTAGCCGAAGTCGCCGCTCGCGGTGGCCGCCATCGCGATCCCCCAGGCTCCGTCACCGACGTTGAAGTTGATCACGCTGACCGCATTGCCGCCGGCCACGTCGATGATGTGCACCTTGGCGTTGTTGCCGAAATTGGTGACGTAGACCTTGCTGCCGTCGGGGCTGACGGCGAGCTGCTCGGGAGACCCGTTGAGGACGATCGGTGTGGGATCGAGGACTCCGCCGGCGATGACCCGCACATTGGCCTCTTCGATGACGTATGTCGTTGCACCGTCGGGGCTCACCGCGACCCCGCCGGTGCGACCGACGAGGTTCAGCCGGTTGGTGGTGTCGGAGGGGGTCGCAGGATCGAGGACGAGGACCTGCCGCCCGTCCCGCAAGGTGATGTAACCGTCCTGCGCCAGTGCCGCAGTGGTTGTCCCGACGACGCCGGCGAGGGCGATAACGAGCGCTGCGACGATGAGACGGGAGCGCTGGAATGCGGACAGTTGTCCCATGGTGATCACCTATAAAAAGTCTCGGTCAGGCTTGCGTAGAATCAAACATCACTGCGCAATCCTGACTAGCAGAGTGCTTTAAATCGGTGCTCACCCCGCCACGGGCACATGTTCTCGCCGGTGGCGTAAACCGAATGTCTCCAACAACCGTTTCGTTTACCAGATAGGCCCGGGCCGACTCAAGATCAAATCCGCCAACCGCGCGCTGTGGATTGGTTTCGGCGCCGCTGCCGTTCGGTCATAATGCAGGGCATGAACGTCGCGCGTGCGCAAATCTCCTCGATCGTGTCGTTAATGGTGATCTTCGTGTTGTCGGGCACGTTTGCGCTCGCGCAAGACCTCGACAAGCTCGGTGAGCGCGCGCTCGACGCCGCGGCGGTACTCGACGAGGTCATGGGAACGCGCGAGGCGAGCATTCCCACCTCGCTGCTGCGCGATTCGCGCTGCGTCGCGGTGATCCCGGGGGTCGTCAAGGTTGGTTTCATCTTCGGTGGCCGCCACGGGCGCGGGCTGGTGAGCTGTCGCGTCGGCTCCGGCTGGAGCCGGCCGTCGTACATCGCCATCACCGGCGGCTCGTTCGGCCTGCAAATCGGCGCGCAGGCGACCGACTTCGTCCTCGTTTTCACGAACGAGCGCGCCGCCCGCGCCCTGACCAGCCACAAGATCACCCTGGGCGGTGACGCTTCCGTATCGGCGGGCCCTGTGGGGCGTACTACCGAGGCAGCGACCGACGCGACGTTCAGCACCGAGATATATTCGTACTCCCGATCGAAGGGACTGTTTGCCGGGCTGTCGCTCGAGGGCTCGTCCCTCGGGATCGATGACGAGGCCAACGACGCGGTCTACGAGTCCGCGGTCGACCCCGAGGGCCTGCTATTCGAGAGCGGCGGGGTCATTCCCAACGAGGTCGTGCCGTTCTTGCGGGCGCTGCAACGCCACGATCCCGCGGGATACTCGGCTTACTAGCGGCGGTCGTCGCGGACACCGGCGCACACTCCGAAGTTGGAGGTTTGAATTGAGCTCTATCGCTGACGCGCTTCTGCGTGACCGCGTGCAGGAAGGCCGCCTCGTCGAGTCGGTCGAGGAGATGTCCGAGGAGTACAAGAACGAGCTGCGTCACATCGTCACCGTCTCAGGCGACACCGAGCTGATGAGCGCTCCGGCCTACTACTACGCCGCGCGCAAGGCACCCTCGGTCAACGCGATGATCTCGGCGATGGCGATCGTCCAGGACGAGCTCGGCCACGCGCACATCGCCTACCGGGTGCTCGAGGATCTCGGGGTGAGTCGCGAGTGGCTGATGTACGAGCGCAAGCCGCACGAGTTCCGCTATCCCTACGCGTTCGACGTTCCGCTCGACTCCTGGGTCGAGCTGTGTGTCGCCAATGCGCTGTACGACCAGGCAGGCTTCTGCCTGCTGTCGGACGTCCACGACAACACCTCCTACGGGCCCTGGAAACGCGGCCTGGTGAAGGTAGGCAAGGAGGAAAACTTCCACCTGCTGCACGGCCGGCGATGGATGCAGCGGCTAGTGAACGGCGGCGAGGAGGGGCGCGCGCTGGTGCAGGAAGCGGTCTCGTGGATGTTCCCGATGACCGTGGAGTGGTTCGGCCTTCCCGACGATCTCAAGACGCACAGCAGCCAGCTCGACTACAAGATGAAGGGGCTGACCAACGATCAGCTGCGTCAGTACTGGATGGACAACGTGGTGCCGTTCTGCGATCAGCTCGGCCTCGACGTCCCGGTGCATCGCAACGCCGACGACAGCGCCTGGGAGCTGGAGTACGAGCTGCCGGTGCACTTCGACGAACGGGAGAAGCGTTGGGATTTCGACGACCACATCACCTGGGACGACGTGGTCAGGCGCTGGAAGGCGCGCGGCCCGCGCAACCAGGAGATGATCGAGGAGATCCAGCGCTCGGC
>JASFRZ010000263.1:0-7176 GCA_050114655.1 Acidobacteriota bacterium | reverse complement strand
GTACCAGCCGACGCTCAGGTGCGAGGTGAAGTCGAGATACGGGTTCGAGAAGCGCGGCACCGAGCGGCGCGCCTTGTCCATCTGCACCAGCTGCGGCCGCAAATAGATCGAGGTGCTGGTCTCGATCTCGCCGGCGTGCACGTCGTTGGGGGTGCGCGCCAGCTTGTACACGTCCTCGTCGGAGGTCTCGCCGGTGTCGACGCAGGTGAAGATATGCGCCTCGCTGTTGATCGTCTGGGCGGCGAAGTGCAGCGTCGGCATGTTGCCGCCGTGGCCGTTGAGGATGACCAGCTTCTTGACGCCGTGGCGCGCGGCGCTGATGCCGACATCGTGCACCATGCGCGCCAGCGATTCCGGCGAGACGCTGAGCGTGCCGGCGAACTCCTCATGGTGGTAGGAGACGCCGTAGGGGATGAGCGGCAACACGATCGGCTTGGGGTCGCTGCATCCCAGCGCCACGTCGACCGCCAGGCGAATGGCGTCGAAGGCGTCGACATCGAGCGGGAGGTGCGGGCCATGCTGCTCGGTGGCGCCCACCGGCAGCAGCGCAACGTCGACCTCGGCGAAGCGGCGCTCCGCTTCGGGCCAGGTGAGCAGCTCGAGCATGACCTCCTTGAGCTGCAGGTCGTCGTGGCGCACGGCGCGCTCAACCGGCTGCGGCTTGGTGGCCGCCTTGCGCTTCCTCCTCGTCTTCGTTGGCGCGGGGTCGTAGCGGTACGGCTTGGCGAGTGCGCTGCGCGACAACGGGTCGAACTTGCGCCACTTGCCGCCCTTCTGCCGTACCGCGCCGTCGGCATGCTCCAGCATCAGCGGGTAGAGCGCGGCACGCAGCGACGAAGGAATGGCGTCGACCGGCGAGCGCTCGCGCTGGAAGCGCAGCTTGAGGATCTCGGGGTGACTGCGTGCTGCGTGGCTGGTCTCGCCCTCCGGCAGGTGCCCGCCCCGTTGTAGCAACCAGGTGACGTGCTGGGCGCCGGCGGCCTCCTGGTGCAGGCCCTTGGCGGCGAGCGCCGCGAGGCAGTCGCGCACCTGCGCTTCGGTGTAGCCGCAGCGCTGCGGATCGGCGCCGATCGCGGTCAGCATCCCGACAACGCGGCGGCATTTCTCGCACTTCCCGCACGGGTGCATCCGTCCCTGCTCTTCGTGGGTTGCGTGGCACGAAACCTGGTGCGCTTGCAGATCGGGGTAGCGCTCGGCGAGGATCTTGAGGATGAGCAACTCGGAGGCGGGGCGCAGCAGGGAGAACTGCGTCACCCCCCAGCCTTTGGCGATGAAGTAGCGGGTCATCGCATCGTCGAAGTAGCGGCTCTGGTCGAACAGGCCGCTGTAGTGGGTAATGCCCTCGAGCGAGCGGCGCTCGGTGGTGTCGTACTCGTCGCCGATCACCAGCCGGCCGATTCCGCGCTGCGCCAGCAGCGGCAGGGCGCCGAAGGCGAAAGTTGCCACCGTCCACAGGCGGATCGGGTAGATGTCGGCGCGCACGCTGGCGAAGTCGGGCCGCACGAACGGCAGGCGGCGCAGCATCCAGGCGAAGACCCGGTCGGTGTTGGTCCACACCCGGGCGGTGTTGGGCTCGGTGTCGCGCAGGTAGCGGTAGGCATTGAGCGCGGTGAACCAGTGGCGACCCGACTCGTTGACGAAGATGGCGTGCGGCTCACGCCCGGCCTCACGCAAGAGTCCGTAGCTCAGCAGGCTGTCCTTGCCGCCGCTCGACAGCACCGCGGCGCGCTCCAGCTTCTCGGCAGGGTCGCCCTGGAACGGCGTTGTGCCGACCGGCTGCGGCTCCTGGGCGAAGCGCAGCTCGGCCTGCGTGTAGCGATCCTGACGCCGCGCAGGCATCTCCGCCGCTGCGCCGCGCAGGAAGGGATTCTCATGGAGAAACTTGATGGCGTAGATCTCACGCGCGGTGTGCTCGAGGTAGCGCTCGATGAACGAGCGGTCGTGTGCGTCGAACTCGCCGTGGAACACCAGCTCACGGCAGAACAAACCGTAGTTGAGCGCTACCTGCGCGCCGATCATCGAGGCCAGGTTGCGCGCACCGATGAAGCGCGGGTCGAAGACCGGCTCTTCGTAGCGATAGATCAGCTCGGTGCTCTCGGTGCGGTGTCCGTGGCGCACGCGGTACGGAGCCACCAGCTTGCGCGGCTCCACCTGCACCGGTCCGACCTCGAGCCGCTCCCAGACGGCGAGACGCTCAAGGGAAGAGGCGGAAGACGAGGAGCGCTTGCCGACCTTCTTTGCGGTCATATGTCGTCGTCTCCGGGCGCTTCGCGGCGCGGCGTCAGTCCGGCTCGAGATACTCGGTGAGCAGGTCGACGAGCTCGCCGGGGCCGTCGGCGAGAACGTCGAACGCCGGCCGGCCGGTGTTTTCCTTGATGCGACGGCAGGCCTCGGTGACCTCCGCCGGCGTCATCTTCTCGTGATTGATGGTTATCGCCACCACCGGCTTCGAGGAGATCAGCTCGATGGCGCGAATCTGCGTCTTCAGGGGCTCGATGGGATAGCCGGGAAAGCCATCGTACTCGCGCCGCGCCGGGGCATGCTGTAGCACCACGACGTCGGGCCGGCCAGCGGCGAGGATCTCGTAGCCGCCCGGATAGGCCGGGTTCATCAGGCTGCCCTGGCCCTCGATCACCATCGCCTGCGGCTGCTTTTCCTTCCACGCGCGCACGATCGCGTGCTCGAGCTCGCCGGCGACGAAATCGTTGATTAGCGAGTCGAGGATGATGCTGTACTCGGCTCCCTGCAGCCAGGCGGTCTGGCCGGTGCCGATCAGCTCGGTGTCGTAACCGGCCGCTTCGAGCCCGTCGACCAGCAGCCAGGCGGTGGTGCGCTTGCCGACCGCCGAGTCGGTGCCCAGCAGCGCGACGCGGAACGACTCGACGTTCTCGATCTCGCCGGAGAAGGCGTGCAGCGCCTCGCGTCCGGGCGTCTTGCGCACGTCGCGCAGCGTCACCCCGTTCGCGGAGGCGAGCCCCGCGAGCTCTTCGTCGTCGCTGATGAAATCGTGCAGGCCGGAGTCAACGTCGAGGCCCGCCTCGATGGCCTCCCTGATCGCCGCGCGCCCGGCCGCCGGCAGGCGGCCGCCGTCGGGCGCCAGGCCGACGACGAAATGAGTGAGCTTCTCGCCGGCGGCCTGCGCGGCTTCCCGGGCCCCTGCCAGGTCGGCGACCACAGGGATTCCCTTGGAGCGGCCGTCGAGGATGTCACCGGCGTCGCCGCCGGCGTGGTTGCTGTCGATCACGGCGATGATGCGGTAACGGCTGCCGCGCCGCACCAGCCCGTGCGCCGTCTTGCCGTTGGGGGTGTTGAACGCGCCCTCGCACCAGACCACCGCATTGCTTTCGGATGCCTTGGTCATTCTTTCCTTGCCGTCAGGATGGCCACGTAACGATCGTTGCGCAGCGGGTTCTCTTCGTGGCGCGTGATCAGGGCGACGAGACCGGCGGTGGCCGCCGGCAGGACGCTCAGCCCCTGACGCTCGCGCAGGAAGCGGGAATAGCGTGACATCGCCGCGTCGGAGGCGGCGCCCGCCCAGCCCTCGGTGTCGCGCAGCGCTTCGAGCGCCGCCTCGCCGTCGATCGAATGCCAGTTGACCAGCGGCTCGTTGATGGTGGTTTCGCTGATCTCCTCCGGGCGCAGGTCGGCGCAGCTGTCGAGGCCCTTGGTGAAAGCGTGCACGATGGGGTTCTTGCGGTGCGAGGAACCCGCCACCATCATCGGTATGCGCGAGGTCTTGCCGCGCCGGTACAGCCGTGCGAAGCCGCGCCATATGCCCACCAGTGTGGTGCCGTTGGAGACCGGCACCGCCACCGCGGCGGGCGCGTCGCGCAGTTCGTCGTAGATCTCCGACGCGATCTGTCCGTAGGCACGCACCTGCAGATCGGTGTTGTCTCCCCCCGGATTACCGTCGTAGACCGAGTCGCTCTTCTCGGCCAGCTCACGGGCCACGTCGACGGCGTACTCGTAATCGCCGTCGACGTTGACGATCTCGGCGCCCAGGCTCTGCATCATCTGGATGCGCGCCGAGGTGTAGGTCGAGGGGATGTGGATGACGGCGCGCAGGCCAGCGGCCGCGGCAGCGAGGGCCACGGCGCGGCCGTAGTTGCCGCAGGTGGCGATCGAGATGGCATCGAAGCCGCGCCGCATTGCGTCGAGCACTTGGGCGAAGGCGATACGGTCCTTCTGCGTGCCGGTGGGGTTGCCGCCCTCGAACTTGAGATAGAGGTGGGCCGGTCCGGTTTCGCGCTCGACGTTACGCGCCCGCGCCAGGTCGGTGTCGCCGACCTCGGAGTCGATCAGCTCCTCGAAGATCTCGATGCGCTCCTCGAGGCTCAGACCCGGGTCGGCGGCGGCGCCGCGAAACCGATCGAACTCGTGTTCTCCGTCCGGTAGGTGGGGCACGGCAAGAGATTACAACAGGCTTCGCCGTGCGGCGCGCACATCTGGCGAGCCCGCGGTGGGCCGGAGACGGGCCGACAACAGGCGGCTCAGCTCCAGTCGTAGGTCAACAGTTGGTGCATGTAGTTGCCGCGTTTCAGCGCAGTCGGGTCGGGCGTGCGCTGGAGGTTCATGCTGCCGCGCATCTGCTCCAACGAGTGATATTCGTTCTCCTCCAGCCAGCGACCGGCCTCGGCCTTGATGTGATTGATTGCGTGCGGGCCGTTCTGTAGCACGGCGGCGACGATCTGTACCGCGCGGGCGCCGCACATGATCGCCTTGAGGGCGTCTGCGCCGCGGTGGACGCCACCGGTAACTGCCAGGTCGGCGCTTTCCAGCGTCGCCGACAGCACCGCAAGCCAGCGCAGCCGTAGCAGCACCTCGCGCGAGTCCGAGAGGTGCATCTGCGAGCGCATCTCGAGCTCCTCGAGGTCGATGTCGGCCTCGAAGAAGCGGTTGAACACGACGATGGCGCGCGCCCCGGCGAGCTCGAGCTGGCGAGCGAAGTTGGCCGGCGAGGCGTAGAACGGCGAGATCTTGACCGCCACCGGAATGGTCAGCTCGCGCGCCACGTTGCGCACGATGCCGACATGCCGTCCCTCGACGTCCGCGGCGCTCTCCGCCGGGTCGGTGACGATGTCGTAGAGGTTAAGCTCGAGCGCGTCGGCGCCGGCATCCTGGATCAGCCGGGCGTACTCCACCCAGCCGCCGCGGGTGTGACCGTTGAGCGAGCCGAGCACCGGGATATCGATGATCTCCTTGGCCTTGCGGATGCGCTCGAGGTATTCGGCCGGGCCAACGACGAACTCATCGGGGTCGGCGAAGTAGGAGGTTGCCTCGGGCTGGGAGTTGGCATGGTCCTCGGTGGAGTGGAATGTGGCGAGCGCCTCCTGCTCGATCTGCTCCTGGAACAGCGAGCGCAGCACGACGGCGGCGGCGCCGCCATCCTCGAGCGCGCGGATGCCGTCGTCGCTGTCGCACATCGGGCCGGCACCGGCCATGAAGGGATGCGGGAGTTCGATGCCGAGGTAGCTGGTCGAGAGGTCCATGATCGTGTCCGTCCGTTGGTGGCTGCCGCGTCGGGGCGGTCAGCCGGTCTTTCCGCTCAGTGCTTCCGCTCATCCAGTCCCGCCGGCATGCGTAGTTGGGCGAGATGGTGGTACAGCGCCATGCGGCGGTCGGTGCCGAGCTGTGCCTCGCGGGCGAACTCGCGGAAGCGCTGCGGCGATACCTTCTCCACCACGCGGAAACGGGTCTCGTTTTTCATGTACTCGGGCACCGGGATCTTGCCGCCCGGGGCATCGACCACCAGTGGTGGCTCGCCCTGCTCGAGACGACGCGGGTCCCAGCGGTACAGGCTCCAGATACCGCTCTTGACGGCGCGGTCCTGCTGGTCGAGACCGAACGCGAGGTCGTAGCCGTGGGCGATGCAGTGGCTGTAGGCGATGATCAGCGACGGCCCGGGCCAGGAATCGGCCTCGAGCAGCGCCTTGACCGTGTGGGTGTCCTTGGCACCGAGGGCGATCGAGGCGACGTAGACGTGCCCGTAGCTCATTGCCATCAGGCCGAGGTCTTTTTTCTGCACCTCCTTGCCCTTGGCGGCGAACTTCGCGGCGGCGCCCAGCGGAGTCGCCTTCGACGCCTGCCCGCCGGTATTCGAATACACCTCGGTGTCGAGCACCAGTACGTTGACGTCGCGTTCCTGCGCCAGCACGTGGTCGAGGCCGCCGTAGCCGATGTCGTAAGCCCAACCGTCGCCGCCCACCAGCCACACGCTCTTGCGCACCAGGTAGTCTGCGAGCTCGTCGAGGTGACGTGCTTCGGCGACATCCAGCCCGGACAGCTTGGCGCGTAGCGCGGCGACGCGCTCGCGCTGCGCTGCGACGGCCACCTCGCCGTACTGCTCGGCGTCGAGCAGCTCCTGCACCAGCGTGTCGCCCAGTTGCGGCGCCAGGGTGCGCAGCAGCGCCCGGGCCTGCCCGACGTGCGCGTCGACGGCGAGCCGCATGCCGAAGCCGAACTCGGCGTTGTCCTCGAACAGCGAGTTTGACCATGCCGGGCCGCGCCCCTGGTCGTCGACGCAGTAGGGCGTCGTCGGCAGGTTGCCGCCGTAGATCGATGAGCAGCCGGTGGCGTTGGCGATGATCGCGCGGTCGCCGTACAGCTGGGTCATCAGCTTGACGTACGGCGTCTCGCCGCAGCCGGCGCAGGCACCGGAGTATTCGAACAGCGGCTTGAATAGCTGTGAGCCCTTGAGATCGACATGGTCGATGCGGGTACGGTCGATCTCGGGCAGATCGAGGAAGAACTCATACTTGGGCCGCTCGTCATCGACGTGGTCGATGAACGGCTCCATGTTGATCGCCTTGTGGCGCGGGTTGGACTTGTCCTTCGCCGGGCACACGTTGACGCACATGTTGCAGCCGGTGCAGTCCTCCGGCGCCACCTGGATGGTGTAGTGCAGGCCGGTGAGCTCCTTGGAGCGGAACTCGCGGCTGACGAAGCCGTCGGGCGCGCCGTCGAGGTTTTCGGGGTCGTAGACCTTGGCGCGAATGGCGGCGTGCGGGCACACCAGCGCGCACTTGTTGCATTGGATGCAGATGTCGGCGTCCCAGATCGGGATGCGTTCGGCGATGCCGCGCTTCTCCCACTGGCTGGTGGCAGTCGGCCAGGTGCCGTCGGGAGGGAACGCGCTCACCGGGAGCAGGTCGCCCTTGCCGGCGAGCATCATCGCAG
>JASFRZ010000262.1:0-7181 GCA_050114655.1 Acidobacteriota bacterium | reverse complement strand
GTTTCGCTCATCGGCGTGCTGCTCGCCGCCGTCGGGCTGTACGGTGTGCTCGGCTACGCGGTCACCGAGCGGCGGCGCGAGATCGGCATCCGCTCGGCGCTCGGCGCGGAGCCCGCGGCGCTGCGCCGCGTCGTGCTCTCCGGCGGCCTGGGGCGGGTGCTGGCGGGTTTGGCGCCGGGGCTGCTCGGGGCGATCGTCGCATCGCGCTGGCTCGAGTCGCTGCTGTACGGCGTCGCGCCGCGCGACCCGCTGACCTACGCCCTCAGCATCGCCGTGCTGCTCGGCGCCGCCGTGGCGGCGAGCTGGCTGCCGGCGCGCTGGGCCGGCGCGGTCTCGCCGGCGGAGGTGCTGCGCGTCGACGGCTGAGACCGCGTGGTCGGCGTCGATGGGATAGGCGGCACGGGAATCGGGGACCCCTCGCCTGGTAACCGTGCGTGCCGGGCGTGAACTGCGCGCACGACTCGCTGCCTCGCTGGCGGGGGGCGGGTAGACTGTCGGCGTTCGTGCGCTCCTCAACACCGGAGGTTGTCGTGAAAGCTCGCCCGGCGGTCCTGACCTTCCTCGCCGTCCTCGCTGCGGTGCTACTCGTCCCGGCGGTCACCAGCGGAGCGTACGCTCCGGCTCAGCAGCTACAGACGCCCGCCGAGCGCGTCGACTACTCGCAGGGCGGCACCCTCTACGAGCCCTTGATGGACTTCGTCTACGAGCTCGAGGCGAGCTCCGACCTGATGAACGTCACGAAGCTCACCGAGACGTTGATGGGCCGCGACGTTGTGCTGGCGACGCTGTCGGATCCGCCGGTGTACCGGCCCTCGGACCTGGCCGGGTCCGACAGGCCGGTGGTGCTGATCGTCAACAACGTGCATGGCGGCGAGGTCGCCGGCAAGGACGCCGCCATGGAGATCATGCGCGACCTGCTGCACGGCGAGCTGCGCCCGCTGCTCGACGAGGTGGTGGTGCTGGTGGTGCCGACCATCAACCCGGACGGCGCCGAGGTGCGCCGGCGCACCAACGAGGAGGGCTTCGACCTCAACCGCGACTACCTCAAGCTCGAGTCGCAGGAGATCCACGCGCTGGTGACCCAGGTGATCCAGGAGTGGCAGCCCGACATCTGGGTCGACACCCACCACGGCGGCTCGGCGCCCTACACGCTGACCTATCAGACCAACATGAACCCGGCGGGCGACGCCGAGCTGGTGGCGTTCGGCAACGACCGCATCCTGTCGCGCGTGCGGCAGGCGCTGCGCGCCGAGGACTACGACGGCTTCTGGTACACCGGCCCGGGCACGGTCGACGGCGTCGCCGGCTGGGTGCCGACGTCGGTGGAGCCGCGCAAGCAGCACGTCTTCGCCACGCTGGCCAACTCCGTCGGCTTCCTGTTCGAGACGCCGAGCGGTACCCACCGGGTGATCGACAACGGCACCGAGGTGGTGCCGATCCCCGACGAGCAGCGCTACCGCCACCAGGTGCGCGGCCAGTACATCGGCCAGCGCGAGCTGATTCGGTTTGCCGCCGAGGAGAAGGACGATCTGATGGCGGTCGTCGAGGCGGCGCGCGAGCGCGCCGTGCGGCTGGGCAACGACGATGCCGACAACGACCAGGTGGTGCTCGAATACCGTCAGGTGGCGAAGTACGAGGACAGCTTCTGGCGGCGCAGCGGCGGGGGGCGCGGCGGTCGCGGTGGGGGAGGGGAGGTCACCTACGAGCTGGTCACGGCGCCGATCTTCACCAGGTTCGAGCCGACCCGCACGACCACGCGTCCCTACGGCTATCTCATCCCGCCCGGCATGACCAGGTTGGTCCCCATCCTGCTGGAGCATGACATCGCGGTGAAGCGGCTCACCGAGCCGATGAGTCTCGAGGTGGAGGCCTACGACGCCACCGCCGTCGAGACCACCGAGTACTTCCAGGGCCATTACCTCCGGGCGGTGACCGCCGACGTGAGCACGGAGACCGTGGACTTTCCCGCCGGCACTTTCTTCGTGCCCAGCGGCCAGCCGCTGTCGAACCTGATCAGCTACCTGCTGGAGCCCGAGACCAACGACAACCTGGTCACCTGGGGCTACCTCGACAACGTCCTGCGCCAGACCCCGAGCGCCGCGGAGCAGGAGGCGCAGCGGCAGGCGATGGAAGAGCGCCTGGCGCAGATGACGCCCGAGCAGCGTGCCCAGGCCGGCGGGCGCGGCGGCCGTGGCTTCGGCGGCGGCCCGGCGACGCAACGGGTGCCGATCTACCGGCTGATGCACCGTACCGACCTCGGCGGCGAGCTGGTGCGGCCGTTCAACGAGTACGATCCCAGCCGCTACATCCGCTAGCCGCTGTCCGGGCGGCCGGCCGCTGCCGCGGCGGCCGGGTGCGCCGAGACCGCGACTTGACCTGGGCACCGCCGTGGTTGTAAATAGAACCATAATGGTTACAACCACAATGGTCTGATTATGTTGCGTGGGGTGACAGGGTGATGCCACCGGGGAGCGAGAGCGATGGGCTCTGACGACGACCGACGCGCTGAAGCGTTCCTTCCCCTCAAGCCGCGCGTGTTCGAGGCGCTGCTGGTGCTGTCGCAGCGCCCGCTGCATGGCTATGCCCTCAAACAGGAGCTGTACCAGCGCACCGGCGGGAGCATCGACCTGGGCCCGGGGACCCTGTACCGCACCATCCGCTCGCTCGAAGCCGATGCGCTGATCGAGGAGATTGCCGAGCCGCCGGACGCCGACGATGGCGACGAGCGGCGCCGTTGCTATCGCGTCACCTCTCTGGGCCGCGACGTGCTGGGCGCCGAGGCGCGGCGGCTCGAAGCTTTGTTGGCGGAAGCACGCGGGGCGCTGCGCCGATGAACGCTGCGAGACACGGCGGCGGGGAGTCCGGGCATCGCGCGGTGCGTTGGTTCGACCGTCTCCTGGTGCTCTATCCGAAACGGTTTCGAGAGACGTACGGAGGGCGCATGCGCGCTGCTTTCCGTGCCGAGCTGCGCGCTGCTCAGGGGCGCCGCCTCGGGATGGCGCGGCTGTGGTTGAAGGTGGCGCTCGACACCGTCGTATCGGCGCCGATGGCCCGCCTCGAGGGGCGCGCCGGCGGTATCGTGACAGGCCGCAAGGGCGGCACCGCCGAGACCATCGGTCGCGACGTGCGCTATGGCATTCGCAGCCTGCGCCGAGCGCCGGGCTTCGCTTTCTCGGCGATCCTCATCCTGGCGCTGGGCATGGGGGCGACCAGCGCGGTGTTCACGCTCGCTGACGCACTGCTGCTGCGCGACGTGCCGGGCGTCGAGCACCCCGATCGGCTGGTCCGTATCACCCGCGTCAACGAGTCGACGCGCTCGGGAACGTTTCCCTACGCCGACTACGCGTACTTCCGCGACCATGCCGATACCTTCACCGACATCGCCGCGTATCGCACCTCGCCGATGGTCCTGACGGCTACCGTCGGGGAGGGGCGCTATCAGGCCCAGGGCATGCCGGTGTCCGGCAACTTCTTCGACGTGCTCGGCGTGCCTATGGCGGTGGGGCGCGGTTTCACGGCATCCGAAGATCTGTCCGTCGGAACCCACCCGGTGGCGGTGCTCAGCTACGCGTTCTGGCGCCGCACCCTGGCTACCCGCGCGGCGGTGCTCGGTACGACGGTTCTTCTCAACGGTCATCCCTTCACGGTTGTGGGTGTCGCACCGGAAGGCTTCGGCGGAATCAGTGCCGTGGAGGCTCCGCCTGATCTGTGGGTCCCGCTGCACATGATCCCGGTGCTGTCGCCGACCCGCTTCGAGCTGTTCGATCGGATCGAGAACGGCAGGGTGCGCTGGGTGCAGCCCGTCGGTCGCCTCGCGCCGGGCGTCGATCGCACCACCGCCCAGGCAAACCTCGTCGCGCTGGCACAGCAGCTAGCGATCGACTTCCCACGCACGAGCGGGGGCGAGAGCGTCGCCCTGACCCCCAATCTCCAGTACTCGATCCCGTTCACCAATCGACTCCTGTCGCTGGCCCGTATGCTGGCGTTGCTGGTCGGTGCAGTGCTGTCGATCGCCACCGCCAACATCGCGATACTGCTGCTGGCTCGCGGCACGTCACGCCGCGCGGAGCTCGATGTTCGCCGCGCGCTCGGCGCCAGCCGCTCGCGGATCGTCGTGCAACTGCTGGTGGAGAGCGTGCTGTTGTCGGCAGCCGGCGGCATCGCAGGTCTGGTGCTGGCGCTGTGGCTGGCGCGCGCGCTGGCCTCGCTGGTGCCGTTCGAGCTCTGGGTATCGCTGGTACCGGACGCGGCGGTCTTCGCGTTCGCCTTCGGTGTCTCCGCGCTCACCGCCCTGCTTTTCGGCCTGGTGCCCGCCCTGCGTGCCTCGCGCCCGCCCGCCGCGATGCAGCGAAGCGGCGTCCGCGGCGGCGGCCTGCGCAACCTGCTGGTGGTTGCCCAGGTCACGGTATCGATCGTCCTGGTGGTCGCCGCCGGCCTCTTCGCCCGCAGTCTGCGGGCGGCGCAGGCGGTTGACCTCGGCTACCAGACCGGCGGGCGGGTCGCCGCGTGGGTGGACTTCGAGAACCACGGCTACAGTCCGGAGGCAGCGCGCGCGGCGACGCGGGAGATCTTCGATCGGCTGCGCACGATACCCGGCGTCGAGGCGGTCAGCAGCGTCGAGCTTTTGCCGTTCTCGGGCGACTGGGGCAGTTGTTTCGAGGTTCCCGGCGTCGAGCCGCCCGCGGGCGAGGACGAGTTCTGCAGCGGCTTCAATCGGGTGGGGGCCGGCTATTTCCGGCTCATGGAACATCCCGTGCTGCGCGGCCGCGAGTTCGAAGCGGCGGACGAAGAAAGTTCGAACAAAGTTCTGGTGGTGAACCACACCGCCGCCATGCAGATCTGGGGGACCGACGACGTTCTGGGGCGAACCATTCTGCTCGGCGATGCTGCCGGCTCCGACGCGCTCGTTCCCTGGACGGTCATAGGCGTTGTAGGTGATGCCACCTACTACGAGCTCGGCGGTGAGCCCCAGCCTTTCATTTACGTCGATGCGATGCAGTATTTCTCTCCGTACCTCAACTTCGTGGTGAAGGGGCGTGCCGGGTCCGCCGGCCTGGCAGAAGCGATTCCCGAGCAGATCCATGCGGTGGATCCCGAGCTCGCACTTACGCGGACGCGGAGCCTCGATGAGATCGTCGCCGGGCAACTCGCGCCGTACCGATCGGCGACCATGTTCGTGAGCATCTTCGGCACACTTGCCGTCGCCCTCGCTCTTGTCGGACTGTACGCCGTCCTGGCCTACGCGGTAGCACAACGCCGACGCGAAATCGGCATTCGGGTGGCGCTGGGTGCCACCGCCTCCGACATCGCTCGCCGCATCCTGGGCCGCGGTATGGCGCTGGTACTGCTGGGCGTGGTCATCGGCGTGGGCATCGCGTGGGCAACCGCCGATCTGGCGAGCGCCTACCTCTACGGCGTCGAGCCGCACGACCTGCATGCGTTCCTGCTCGCCCCCGCGGCACTGTTGCTGGCCGCCCTCGTGGCCGGCGCGGTGCCGGCCCTGCGCGCCGCTCGGCTGGATCCGGTCGAAGAGCTGCGACGCGACTGACGTGGTGGGCGGTTACACCTCGAGGGTCTCGTCGTCCTCGTTGTAGACGACCTTGTAGAGGTCACGCCGGCGGTCGTTCCAGTTCTGCACGTCGCCGCTGTCGCGGTGGCGGCGCAGCATTTCCACGTCGACGTCGTGGATGATCATTGTCTCGATGTTGGGATTACACTCCGCCGCCACGGCATCACGCGCGAACTCCGCGTCGGCCGGCGTGAATACCGCCGACTGGGCGTAGTGGATGTCGGAGTTCTCGACGAAGGGCAGGTTGCCGGTGCAGCCGGCCACCGCCACGTACAGGTGGTTTTCGACGCAGCGCGCCATCGAGCAGTTGCGCACCCGCAGGTAGCCTTGCCGGGTGTCGGTGTTGAAGGGCACGAATACGATCTGTGCGCCCTTGTGCGCCGCGATGCGCACCAACTCGGGGAACTCGATGTCGTAGCAGATCATGATCGCGACGCGGCCGCAGTCGGTGTCGAACACCTCGACCCGGTTACCGGGCGCCACCCCCCACCACTTCCGCTCGCTGGGCGTGATGTGGATCTTGTACTGCTTTCCGAGCGTTCCGTCGCGCCGGAACAGGTAGGAGATGTTGTACAGCTCGTCCTTCTCGACGACGAAGTGCGACCCGCCGACGATGTTGACGTCGTAGCGCACCGCCAGGTCGGTAAACAGCTCGAGGTACTGCGGCGTGAAACGGTGCAGCTCGCGCGCCGCTGCTCCCGGCCGCTCTGCGGGCTGGAATGACAGCAGCTGCGTGGTGATCAGCTCAGGGAAGAGCACGAAGTCCGACTTGTACTCCGACGCGGTGTCGACGAAAAACTCGCACTGCTGGGCGAACTCGCTGAATCCCCTCAGCGTGCGCATCTGGTATTGCACCACCGCCAGTCGCACCGGCTCGACCGGGTGGTGGTAGCGGCGCTTGGCGCCCTGCCGGTATTCGAGGTTGCGCCACTCCAGGAAGGTGGCGTAGCCACGCGACGCGCTGTCGGTCGGCAGGTAGTCGGGGATGAGCGCCTGTAGTGCGAAGCCGTTGGCGATCTGCACGGTCAGAACGGGGTCGAAGAACGTCTTGTCGATGACGTTGTCGACGTACTCGCGTGCCGTCATCTCGTCGGCATGCTCGCCGTAGCCGGGGATGCGGCCGCCGATGATCATGCGCGCCAGGTTCATCCGGCGGCACAGCTCCTTGCGAGCGTCGTACAGCCGGCGTGACAGCTTCATGCCGCGGAAGTCGGGGTCGACCATCATCTCGATGCCGTACAACGTGTCGCCGCTCGGGTCGTGGTTCCGGATGTAGCCGCCGTCGGCGATCTTCTCCCAGTCGTGCCACGCAAGGCCGCGCTCGTAGTCGACGATCAGGCTGCACGACGATGCCGCCAGGCGGCCGTCCACCTCGACGCAGATCTGCCCTTCGGAGAAGATCCTGAGCTGGCTCTCGACTTGCTCGATCGACCACAGATCCTCCGGCTTCTCATCCGGAAAGCAGCGCGCCTCCATGGCCACCAGTTCGTCAAAATCGTCGCTGCGCAGCGGCCGCACGACGATCTTGCGCTCGAAGTCGCTGAGATCGAGAGGTGGTTCGTTGGGCACCTTGGGCACGCGCTACCTCCGGGTCTGCCGGCACGCGGTGAGC
>JASFRZ010000261.1:0-7227 GCA_050114655.1 Acidobacteriota bacterium | reverse complement strand
AGCTTCTCTGCCGGCCTCGGGCCGCGCGGCCGGCTGGTCGAGGGCACGCGGCGCCGCATCATCCACTTCCTCGACGGTCGTCTGCTGCGCCGACGCGCAGTGATCGCGCAGTCCAAGACCATCCAAGCGCGTCTGCAGCGCTGGGGCGACATCCCTTCCCAGGTGCTGTATCCGCCGCCGCCGCAGCGTGATTATCGCTGCGAGGACTACAACGGCTCGATCCTGGTGGTCGGTCGACTGACCGCGCTCAAGCGTGTCGACCTGCTGATCCGTGCCGCCGCGGCAGCGGGCGGGAGCTGGCGCGTACGGGTGGCCGGAGAGGGGCCGCAACGCGCCGCGTTGGTGGCGCTGGCGCGCGAGCTGGGAATGGAGAACCGCGTCGTGCTGCTCGGCGAGCTCGACGAAGCCCGCCTGGTGCACGAGTATGCCCACTGTGCCGCGGTGTACTTCGGCGCACGAGCGGAGGACTACGGCCTGGTGACTCTGGAGGCGTTCTCGAGCGCCAAGGCGGTGGTCACGTGCACGGACTCGGGCGGGCCCGCGGAGCTGGTCGAGGACGGCGTCACGGGCTTTGTCGCCGAGCCCACCGTGGAGGCGGTCGGCGCGGCGCTGACGCGCCTTACCGGCGAGAGCATGCTGGCGGAGAAGCTCGGCGCCGCTGCGGCGCAGGTGGCAGCCCGACACAGCTGGAACGACGCCATCGAGCGGCTGCTGGGGGCTTGCTGAGAGCGGTGTGGCGGCTGCGGTGCACCGAATGGGAGCTGGTCGCGGGCTTTGCGGGGTGGTCCGCCGGGGGCCGGCTCAGGCCTGCTGCGGACGTGCCCAGTCGGCGCGGCCGCCGCTCTTGGCTTCGAGCCGCACATCGGTGATCGTCATCCCCTTTTCCAGCGCCTTGCACATGTCGTAGAGCGTCAGCAGGGCAATCGATACCGCGGTCAGCGCCTCCATCTCGACGCCGGTGCGGCCGCTACACGAGGCGGTGGCGCTGACCCGCAAGCCGTCAGTGTCGGCCTCGACGCGAATGTCGACGTGGTTGAGGGGTAGGGGATGGCACAGCGGGATGAGCTCGGCGGTGCGCTTGGCCGCCTGGATACCGGCGATCCGCGCCACCTCCACCACGTTGCCCTTGGGCACTTCGCCGGCGAGCACACGCGCGCGGGTTGCGGCGCTCATGCACAGCCGGCCCGATGCGGTGGCGCTGCGGCGCGTAGTGTCCTTGTCGCCGACGTCCACCATGGTGGCACGGCCATCGGAATCGAGGTGGGTGAACTCGGGCTCGCTCATCGGGGCGCAGTGTAGCAGCCCTGTCCGGCGAAAAGGCGGGCCGGTGCGACGCCGCCAGCCGGTCGCGCGGGCGGCAATCACCGCCGCGCACGATAAACTCTGGGCCATGTCCGACTCCGCCGGTACTGCACCGCAGCAGCTCAGCCTATGGGACGCCGACGCGCTCGAGACACTGCGCCACGAGGGCGAGGAATGGCGCGGGCGCTACGAAGCCGAGGCCGCGCGCAGTGACGCGACGCGCGCTGCGCCCGGACGCGCTTCGGGCGAGCAACCGCTCGCGCCGCTGCACACACCGGTCGATCTCGACAACTGGTCATACGACGGTGACCTGGGCTTTCCCGGCGAGTACCCGCTGACCCGCGGCATCTACCCCAGCATGTATCGCGGCCGCCTGTGGACCATGCGGCAGTACGCCGGCTTCGCCACCGCGGAGGAGACCAACGAGCGTTTCCGCTACCTTCTCGAGCGCGGTCAGACCGGCCTTTCGGTGGCCTTCGACCTGCCCACCCAGATCGGCTACGACTCCGACCACCCGATGGCGCGCGGCGAAGTCGGCCGCGTCGGGGTGGCGATCGATTCGGTGCGCGACATGGAGATGTTGTTCGATGGCATCGACATCGGGCAGGTGACCACGTCGATGACCATCAATTCCACCGCCGCGACGCTGCTGGCGTTGTACTGCGCCCTCGCCAATCGTCGCGGCGTCGCTCTCGCTGCCCTCGGTGGCACGGTGCAGAACGACATCCTCAAGGAGTACATCGCACGCGGCACCTACATTTACCCGCCGGCACCGTCGCTGCGCCTGGTCACCGATACCTTCCGCTTCTGTGCCGAGCAGGTGCCACGCTGGAACACCATCAGCATCTCCGGCTACCACATCCGCGAGGCCGGAGCGACGGCGGTGCAGGAGGTCGCCTTCACCCTCGCCAACGCCATCGCTTACACCGAGGCCGGGCTGTCGGCGGGCCTCGCGGTGAACGACTTCGCGCCGCGCCTGTCGTTTTTCTTCAACGCCCACAGCCATCTGCTCGAAGAGGTCGCCAAGTTTCGCGCCGCCCGGCGGCTGTGGGCGCGCATCATGCGGGAGCGCTTCGGTGCCACCGACCCCAAGGCCTGGCGCATGCGCTTCCATGCACAGACCGCGGGCTCGACGCTGACCGCGCAACAGCCCTTCAACAACATCGTGCGGGTCGCGGTGCAGGCCCTTGCCGCGGTGCTCGGCGGCGCCCAGTCGCTGCACACGAATGGCATGGACGAGGCGCTCGCGCTGCCCACCGAGGAGTCCGCGCGCGTCGCCCTGCGCACCCAGCAGCTGCTCGCCTACGAGCACGGCGCGGGCGATGCGATCGACGCACTCGGCGGCTCGTTTACCATCGAGGCGATGACCCGCGACCTGGAAGAGGAGGCGTCGGCGCTGATCGGCGAGGTCGACGACCTCGGTGGCATGGTGGCGGCGATCGAGGCGGGCTGGGTGCAGCGGCAGATCGAGAAATCGGCGTATGCTCACCAGCTCGACATCGAGTCCGGAGAGCGCACCGTGGTGGGACTCAATCGGTTCACCGAGCAGGAGCAGGGTGGCGCCGAGATCGCCGTGCTGGCCATTCCCGAGGGCCTCGAGGAGCGCAAGGCGGCCGAGCTCGAGACGCTGCGCCGCGATCGCGACGCCGACGCGGTGGCCGCCGCGCTCGAGCGTCTGCACGACGCGGCGCTCTCCGACGCCAACCTCGTCGAGGCAGTGTTTGCAGCGGTCAAGGTCGAGGCGACGCTCGGTGAGGTTGCCGACCGGCTACGCGATGCCTTCGGCGAATACCACGACGCCTCCCGATCGGGTTGACGCCGGCTCGCCGCAGGGGACGGGAAAGCTACCCCGACGGTGTGTACAATAATGAAGGAGTTTTACCCTCTCCAACTCCCCGACAGTCGGATTCGTGATGCCCCAGCCCTCGGACATTCCCTCGCCGGACCGGTCGTGGCGCGCCACGCGCGTCGCCTTCCTCGCCGCTGTGGCGCTCGGTCTCTCGCTCGCGCCGGTTCTCGCCGCGCACCCCCAGCGGCAGGTGCGCGCCAGCCTCGACGACTTCCCCAAGTACGAGCTCAAGGACCTGGAGCAGCAATACCAGGACTTCTACGACGAGGTGAAGATCATCATGACGCCGGAAGAGAAGGAGGTCTTCCTGCGTCTCGAATCGGACACCCAGCGCGACGAGTTCATGACGCGCTTCTGGCGCGTGCGCGACCCCAGCACCGGAACGCCGCGCAACGAGTACAAGGAAGAGTTCGAGCGCCGGCTCGAATACGTCGAGAAGCACTACGGCCGCGACACGCCGCGCATGGGGCGTGATACCGACCGCGGCCGCATGTATCTGCTGCTCGGCGAGCCGATGAACGTCAAGACCTACCCCTGGACCCAGCTCGCTTACCCGGCGGAGATGTGGTGGTACCAGGCGAATCCCAAGCTCGGTATCCCGCCGTTCTTCTACCTGGTCTTTTTCAAGCGCAACGGCGTCGGCGAGTTTCGCCTCTACAGCCCGCTGGTCGACGGCCCGCAGGCGCTCCTCAACCCTGCCGGGCAGCAGCAGATGCGCGACCTACAGGCAGGCGGCAACGGCGAGCGCCGCATGGCGCAGATGGACGGCGAGACGGGCGCCGCCTACGACATCCTGATGGAGGTCGATGCCGAGCTGGCGCAGACCTCTCTCAGCCTCATCCCGGGCGACTACGGCGGCCAGGCGGGCTACGGCTCGATGCGTTCGCAGATGATGATGGGAGACATCGAGAGCATCCCCGAGACCATCATGCCGTCGGCGTCGTGGGCCTATCCGATCCTGACCGGCGTGGTCGAGGCGGACGTGCGCTTCGAGAGCCTGCCGATCCGCGCGGGCGCCATCGCCCTGCTCGATTCCAACGGTGAGCCTTCGCTGCACTACGGCCTGCTGACCGAGGGCAACCGGTTGAACCTCAACCAGTACGAGGACAGCTACTACGTCACCTTCTCGGTCGCCGGCACGGTGGTTGACGACCAGAACCGAATCATCACCCAGATCAAGGGCGCCAACGGTACGACCTCGAAGATCCTACAGGCAGACCTCGACGAGCAGGAGGCGCGCCAGCTACGCGGCGGCCCGATCGCCTATCTCGATTCCCTGCCGGTGGTGCCCGGGGACTACCGCTTCGACATCCTGCTGGAGAACAACGTCTCGCGCGAGTACGGCCGGCAGGAGTTTCGCGTGCACGTGCCCGGTCCCTGGCCGGCAGTGATGGGTAGCTCGCCGCCGCTGCTGGCGTGGGCGATCTACGAGAACCCGCAGTACGACCCCTACGCTGACCATTATCCGTATCAGATCGATCGCTTCGGCCTCGTGCCCGCACTGCGGCCGGTGTTCGCGATCGACTCGGGTATCAACGTGTTTCAGCAGATCTACCTGCCGCGCGCCCATCAGGGACCGATCAATGCCACCTATCGGCTGGAGAGCGGCAACGAGGTGCTGGTCGATCGCATCGAGACCATCGATCCTGCGGATGCCGACCGCAACGGCGTCATCAACCACCCCACAAACATCGACATCGCCGGCATCGCCCCCGGTGACTACAAGCTGTTCGTCGACATCGACGGCGACGATCACGGCGGCGTCACCCTCGACGTCACCGTGGTCGAAGAGATCGACCCCGAGCAGACCCCGTTCCTGCACATGAACGCCGGTCCGCCTCCCACCGACCCGATGACCGCATACGACCGCGCCCAGCAGCTGCGCTCCGTCGGCAAGATCGACGAGGCCATCACGGAGCTGTCTTCGGCGGTCGATCGGGCCGACAATCCCGAGATCCTCGCGCTGCAGATTGACCTGTTGATGGAGGCGCAGCGCTACGACGAGGTCAAGGCGCTGCTGCGACCGCTGCAGGTGGAGAACCCGAACGACACCAAGATCCTCATGGCGCTCGCCCAGGTGGCTACCCAGACGGGGGAGAACTACGAGGCCATCCGCTACTACGAGCGCATTCGCCTGGTGACCACGGAGGAGAGCACCGAGGTGCTCAATCCGCTCGCTTCGGCCTATTACGGTGACGGCAACCTGGCCAAGGCGCGCGAGATCCTCGAGCTCAGCTTGCAGGTGAATCCCAACCAGCCGGCCATCCGCCAGCTTCTCGACGAGATACTCGGCAAGGGGCAGTAGCCGACGAGCTCGCCGGCATCGTGCGTCGAGGCGGCGAGCCGAGCGAGATCGAGCCGGGTGCTTCGGTTGCCAGCCTCCGAAATGCGAGAATATACTCAGTTTTACTCGGGCGTCAGTCGCGTCCGCCACAGATCGCACACCTGAATGTGTCTCCTCTGAGCGATAAGGTCGCTCTGCCAAACGTCATCGGACGAGCAGCGAATCCCCACCGCGGCACACCGCGGCGCCATGTTCGGCCGGGAGGTCCCGGAATGTTCAAGAAGACTCCCTTACTCGCCGCCGTAGCGGTGTTTGCCCTGATTTTCGCCGCCGGCATCGACGACGCCCTCGCGCAGCGTGGCGGTCGCCGTGGTGGCGGCCAGCGAGGCCAGGCCGCTGAGCTCGATCAACAGACGGTTCTGGACGAGTTCGACAAGATCGTCGAGCTGATCTGGACCGACGAGGAGGAGGACGCCTGGAAGGACCTCGATGACGACGACGTCGAAGGCAAGCAGGCCTTCATCGCCTCCTTCTGGGAAAGCCGTGACCCGACCCCGGGTACTGCGGACAACGAGTTTGAGGACGTGTGGATGGCGCGCGTTGCCTTGGCCGCCAATCAGTTTCGTGGCGAGGGCCGCAACGGCTGGGAGACGGATCGCGGCAAGTTCCTCCTGATCTACGGGCCGGAAGCGATCGTCGCGCAGGAGAGCAAGCAGGTGTCGGGCTCCTCGGGCGGTGCGCTCACGCCGGATTCGGAATCGAATAACCGCGGCACGACGACCAACATCGTCTGGACCCTCGATCCGACACAGAACCCGTTCCTCGACGACAAGGACGAGATCACCTTCGGTCAGTTCCAGCGCAGCTACTCACGCATCTCGGGCGGCTTCGACTACAACCAGGACGCCTTCCTCGCCGGCGTCGCGGTGAGCAGCTACTTCGAGGCGCGGCGCGCCAATCCCAACGCCGCCGGCCCGACCGCCGCGGCCGGTCCCGGCGCGGCGGCTGGCGCAGCGGCGGGTGGCGGGGCGGCCGGTGCCGCCATGACCCCCGACCGCGCCGCCATGCAGGAGCTCATGCAGAGCGGCGTGACGCACGATGACCTGCAGCTCGAGCAGCGCATGGGCTACATTCCGGCGGCCGACGGCAACACCTTCGCGATGTTCAACTTCGAGCTCGCCAAGGAAGGCCTGACCTTCGAGAGTGCCGGCGCCCCGGCGCCCGCCGACATGCTGGCCTTCGGCGTGCTGTTCAAGAAGGACCCCGCCGCGCCCAACGGCGAGGAGTACCTGCGCGACATCAAGATCGACTTCACCATCGATCCGTCGAACGGCAGCGCACAGGAGACCTCGACGCACTCGTTCGGTATGACCATCGAGCCGGGCGACTACCGTCTCTCGTGGGGCGTGATGGACAAGGCCAGCGAGCACATCGCCACCACCAACTACGACTTCACCGTGCCCGATTACCGCTCCACAGAGCTCGCAGTCCCGAGCGTGATCATCGCCAACGGGTTGGAGCAGAAGCCGGACAACATCGACATCAACACGGTGTACGACACGACCCGGGTCGGGAACCTTGCGTTGTCCACCGATATGGAGAACGACTTCGGTCGCAACGACTCGCTGCTGCTGCTGTACTTCATCAGCGGCCTGAGCCCCGATCCGGCGACACAGCAGCCTTCCTTCGAGGTGAACCACCGCATCTTGATCGCCGGCACCGATGACAGCATCGCGCGCCTGCCTTCGCAGACGCTCAATTTCGGCGGTATCCAGCAGGAGATCCCGCTGGC
>JASFRZ010000260.1:0-7293 GCA_050114655.1 Acidobacteriota bacterium | reverse complement strand
CCTGCTCGATCATGCCGCGGCCGAACTGCGCCAGGATGCCGCTGACGGTGAGGTCCGAATCCACCGTCACCTTGGTCTCGGAATCGGAGACCTCGATGACGTTGCTGACCATGCGCATGTCGGCGGAACCCATGCCTGCCTTGCCCTGGCCCTTGGCATGCACGGTGGCGGCCTTGGCGGCCTCGTCGAGCTCGAACGAGACGGTGCCGGCGTAGGTCGCCGACAGCGGGCCGACCTTGACCGACATGCCGCCCTTGTAGGTCGTGTCGTCGACCTTCTCGGTGATCTCCGCCCCGGGCAGCGCCGCGGCGACGCGCTCCGGGTCGGTGAGAAACGCCCATACCTTGTCGGCCGGGGCGCTGACGGTGAACTCCTGTTCGATCTTCATCTGCTTCCCTTCTCGGCCGCTTCGGCACGCTCGTGGCTGCGGGGGCGTAATCCTGGCTGGGCGGCACGGCGGAGCGAACGCGGTTCGGTACGGCGGCTGCCGTCCGCAGAATGGGCCGGTCCCCTTGCCGCGCGCCGCTATCAAGTTATACCCGCGGCGGCTGACTTGCCCGGAACCGGCCGATGGTCACGCCGCCAGCAGGGGCAGGAGGGCCTCGAGCGACTCGATGTTGTGCGCCGGCAGCAGCAGGTCGATGTAGTCGAGCGCCGCCTTCATGCCCTTGGCCTCGGGACGGTAGCGCGGATCGCCCATCAGCGGGTTCAGCCAGATCACACGGCGGGCGCGCCGGCGAATCTGCAGCATCGCCTGTTGCAGCACCTCGGTGTCGCCGCGGTCGAGACCGTCGGAGAGGATCACCACGGTGGTGTCGGCGCGCACCGCGGTGTCGAGGTACTGATCGACGAACTGCATCAGGCACTCGCCGATGCGCGTGCCGCCGGACCAGTCCTCGACCTGCCGCGCCAGCCGGTCGAGCGTGCGCAGCAGGTTGCCGGGCGTGATCCACGGCGTCAGCCGGGTCAGCCGGGTGTTGAAGGCGAAGGTCTCGCAGGTGCGCGCGATGCGCTTGAGCGACAGCACGAAGGTGAGCAGGAAGCGCGAGTGGGCGTCCATCGAGCCGCTGGTGTCGCACAACAGGACCAGGTGGGGCACCTCGACGGCGCGCCTGCGGCGCGCCAGCTCGGCGAGCTCGCCGCCGCTGCGCACCGCGTTGCGAAAGGAGCGGCGCAGATCCACCAGCCTGCCGCGCGGCGAGGGCACCAGACGCCGGCTGCGGCGCGTTGCCAGCTTGGCGGCAATGCGCTCGAGGAGGCGTTGCATCTCGACAAGGTCCTCATCGGTGCACTCGTCGAAGGCCTTGCGGCGCATGGCCGCCTGCGGACTGTAGCCGGGCAGCTCGCCGCGCTCGTGCGGCTCGTCGTCAGGCGGCGCCTGCAGGGCGGAGAGGCCCTTGCGGATCTCGAACGACGCCGGGTTGGGCGCCGCCTTGGGATCGTCCGGCGCCGCGCCGGCGTGGCCCCGACCGCCGCGCCGCCACATGTGATCGAACAGCATGTTGAAGACGGTGGCGTCGCGCGGGCCGATGCGCAGCGTGGCGCGCAGGGCGTCGTAGACCTGGCCGACGTCTCCGATATCGATCAGCTCAAGGGCGCGTGCGGCGTCGATCTCGTCGCGCAGGCTGACCGGAACGGTGCGGCGTCGGAGCTGCTCGGCAAAGCGCGCCAGGTGGGACACCAGGTCGCGGCCGGCGGCGTCGCCGGGGCGTTCCGGCGACGGGCGCTCCGGCCCTGGGCGCTTTCCCGCCGGGCTCTCCGTCATCAGGCCGAGGTTGCGGTGGCCACCAGCTCCTTCAACGGCCCACCGGTGAGCTCGCGGATGTCGTGATGGTCCTTGAGGATGCAGCCGAGGGTCTCCTCGACGATCTCGAGGTCGAGCCGGTCGCGGTGCAGCGCCACCAGCGCGCGCGCCCAGTCGAGGGTCTCGGCGACGCCGGGCGGCTTCATGAGGCGCTGGTCGCGCAGCTCCTGCATGAAGCGGCCGATGTGCTCGGCGAGGGAGGCGTCGACGCCCGGCACCTTGGCGCGGATGATGGCGATCTCCTTGTCGAGGTCGGGGTGCTCGACATACAGGTACAGGCACCGCCGCCGCAGCGCGTCGCCGATCTCGCGCGTGCGGTTGGAGGTCAGCACCACGGTCGGCCGCCGCGTCGCGCGGATGGTGCCGAGCTCGGGTACCGTGACCTGGAAGTCCGACAGCACCTCGAGTAAGAAGGCCTCGAAGCCCTCGTCGGCTCGATCGATCTCGTCGATCAGCAGCACCGGCGCCTTGTCGACGGCGGTGATGGCGCGCAGCAGCGGGCGCTCGAGCAGGTATTCGCGGCCGAAGATCATCTCCTCGAGATGGTCGGCCTCGTCGCCGCGCTCCGAGGCGATGCGCAACCGCAGGAGCTGCTTCTGGTAGTTCCACTCGTACAGCGCGGTGTTGACGTCGAGCCCCTCGTAGCACTGCAGGCGGATGAGCTCGGTGTCGGCGAGTTGGGCGAGCACCTTGGCGATCTCGGTCTTGCCGACCCCGGCCGCGCCCTCGATCAGCAGCGGCTTCTCCATCGTGCGGGCGAGGTACACCGCGGTGGCGATGGCCGGCTCGGCGATGTAGTCGAGCTCGCGCATGGCAGCCTGCAGATCGGCGACGTCCTGCTTCATGGCCGCGTCCCTGGGTCGGCCGCGGCTCCGGCCTCGACGTACTGGCCCGGGTCGGCGACGAACCGGTCGCGACATCCGCTGCAGCAGAAGTGGTAGGTGATGCCGGCGTGCTCGGCGTGGGGCTTGGAGCCGTCGGCGGGCACGCTCATGCCGCACACCGGGTCGACACCGCTGGCAGGCGCCGCCGGTGCGCCGGCGGTGGGGGAGGGTGCTTCGGTCGCGGCCGCGCCTGCGGTGGCGGCGCGCGGTGATGTGCCGTCATCGTCGCCAGGTCGCCGCTGCCGCTCGACGATCTCGGCGAGCACGCTGACGGCGATCTCCTCGGGACGGGTAGCGCCGAGATCGAGGCCGGCGGGGCCGTCGATCGTACCGATGACCGCCTCGTCGATGCCGCGCGCGCGCAGCGTAGCGGTGATCTCCTCCATGCGCCGCCGCGAGGCGATGACACCGAGGTAGTCGGGCTGCGCGGTGATCGCCGCGGCCAGCATGTCCTCGTCGGACTCGCCCATCGTCGCCACCAGCACGAACAGCTTCACGCCGTCGTTACGATCGGCGAAGCCGGCGAGGTCGTCGAGCGCGGCGACCTCTTCCTCGCCGTCGGTCGCGTCGGACTCGGCGCCGCCCGAAAGCACCACGGTGTAGGGCATCGCCGTGCCGAGGCGCGCCAGCGCGCGATTGACCGGCGAGGAGCCCAGCAGCAGCAGTCGTGGAACCGGGAACACGGGGTCGATGTAGATCTCCACGCTACCTCCGCTGTGGCAGGTCATCGGGACGGAGACGATGTCGTCGGCGCGCGTGCTGCCGTCGTCCTGGAACGAGATCAGCCGGGCGCGCGCGCTCGCCAGCACCTGCAGCGCCTGGTCGACGACCGTGGCGCGCGTGCAGCTTCCGCCGATGAAGCCGTGCAGCCGGCCGTCGCGGGTGACGATCGCGGTGTCGCCGAGCTGCGCCGAGCTGGGCGCCTCGCGCCGCACGACCGTGGCCACCGCGAAGGGCTCACCGGCGGCGGTGAGCTTGGCGGCGAGCGACAGCATGGCGGCCTTCATGGCGCCGGCTCTGTTCTCGACTCGGCCCTCAGCCGTTCCGAGACGCGCCGGTAGTCCTCCGGCGTGTCGAGGTCGGCAAGAGCGGTTTCCGGCCAGTGAGCCACCGCCGCCTCGTCGCGATGCCGGTCGATGACCTCCTTGCCACAGCGGCGTCGCATCACCGCCAGCTCGGCGAATAGCGCGCGATCGTAGAGCATCGGCGGAGCATTGATCACCCCGTACTGCGAGATCAACAGCGGGGCGTCGCCGGCGTGGTAGAGGGCGACCATCTCTTCCAGCATTGCGACGGTAACGAACGGCATGTCGGCGAGCATGACGATCGTGGCGGCGACCTCTTCCGGCAGGCGGGCGACGCCGGCGCGCACCGAGGTATGGATGCCGGTCTCGTAGTCCGGGTTGTGTACCAGCGTGCAGTCGAGATCCTCGATCTCGCTGGCGACCCGCTCGCTCTGGTGCCCGGTGACCACCAGCACCGGCGCCAGGCCGGCCTCCTGGGCCGCTCGCACCGCGCGCCGAAGCACGCTCTCGCCGGCGAGCTCGAGCAGCATCTTGTTCTGCCCCATACGGGTCGCGGCACCGGCGGCGAGCACCACGGCGGCGACCTGTCCGTTCCTAGACATGGATCGGCGTGGCGCGATCGCGCAGGTGTTGTGGCGCGCGCCCGGAACGCACTGCGAGCAGCTCGGCAACGACGCTGACGCCGACCTGCTCGGGGCCCTCGGCGCCGAGGTCGAGACCGACCGGGCCGTAGATCCGCCCGGCGGCCGCCTCGTTCACCTCTGCGGCCGTCCCGGCGACCTCGTCGCAGCGTGCGCGCGGGCCGAGCAGGCCGAGGTAGGCGAAGGGAGCGGCGGCGAAGCGGCGCGCCCAGGCCTTGTCGCGCTCCAGGTTGTGGGTCTTGAGCACCACGTAGACATCGTCGCCGGCGGGGATGCCCTCCGCTTCGTCGTCGGGCAGCGCCTCGATCATGCGCCAGGCGTCGGGGAAGCGTGCGGGGGAGAGGTAGGCGGCGCGATGATCGACGACCGCGACGCGGAAGCCGGCGCGCGCCGCCGCGGCGACCAAAGGCATGGCGTCGTCGCCGGCGCCGACCACCACCGCCACCGGCGGGGGCTCGAAGCACTCCACGAAGGCGCGCACACCGCCGGCCTGGACCAGCCGCGAGCTCTTGTCGGCGAGCGCCTTGTCGGCCGCTTCGGCGAGTGCGGCGTCGCGCTCCTCATCGCCGCTGCTCAGCGGCGGGTGCATTTCGGAGCCCGGCAGCAGAACGCGGCCCTCGAGGTCGGCGTCGCCGCCGCTCGGATCGTCGACGATGGTGACCGCGGCGAAGGTCCGGTCGCCGTCCAGCAGGCCGCGCATGCGCTGCGCGGCGGCGACGAAGCCGGGGCGCGTCGAGGGCACGACGAGCACGTCTACCGCGCCATTGCAGCCCAGGCCCAGGCCCCACAGCGCGTCGTCGTCCTCGCCGGTCTCGTAGTGGAGCAGCCGGCAGCGACCATGCTCGAGTGCGCGCAGGCCGTTCTGGCGCACGTCCTCCTCGAGACAGCCGCCGGAGATGCCACCCAGTGTCTTGCCGTCGGCGGAGATCAGAAAGCGGGCGCCCGGGCGGCGGTAGGCAGATCCGGAGATCTGCACCACGCAGGCGACCGCCGCCTCCTGTCCGGAGTCGGTCAGCTCGGCGAGCCGCTCGAGGATGTCACGCGTTTCCTGCCACTGTTTCACTGGCTCACGACCAGGTGATCGCCGGCCGGAGAGAGCACCAGCCGGTCGCGATTCTCATTCCACCATGTTACCCAAGCGGCGCGGTCGGTGCGGGTCTCGCCGGTCAGCGCGGTGATGCGCTCGATGATGCGGCGGGCCTCGGCGTCACTCAGAGTGTCGAGCATCAGGCCATCGACGAACAGATTGTCGAGGGCGCGCCGGTAGCCGCGCTGCTTGGCGTCGCGATCCTCGAGCTCGGCCTCGGCGACGCGGAAGTTGAAGGCGTGCGGCGGGATGAGCACGGCGCCGTAGATGAAGTCGCCCACCGTCTCGTCCTGTGAGATCCAGCCGCGGGCGCGGTAGAACCAGTACTCCTCGGCATCGAGCAGCAGCGCATCCTCGTGCACCGCCTCACCGGCCGCCTGCGCCTCCTCGACCACCGCCAGCCGCTGCTCTTCGTCGGACCAGGTGACGTAGGGCTCGCTGCGCTCCCACCAGGAGGTCCACTCGGTGCGGGTGTCGAAATGCTCGCCGGTGATCTTCTCGAGCTGGGCCTCGGCGCGGCGACCCTCTTCGTCGGCCGCGGCGGGGTCCTCAGTGACCCATTGCAGCAGCTCGGTGACCGCCTGGCGGTAGCCGGCGGTGCGTAGCTCCTCGTTTTCCACCACGACCTTGGCGATGCGAAAGCAGATGCTCGGGTCGATGCCCAACCGGCCCCAGCGCTCGTGCGTGAAGTCGTGCACGTCGACGTGTCCGAAGTAGGCCTCCCAGAACCAGTACTGCATGGCGTCGAAGCTGCGGACCTCGCGGCAGGGTGGGTACACCACTTCCTCATCCTGCTGCGCGTGCGCGGGAAGCGCGAAGAAGGTGAGAAGCAGGCTGGCGAGAAGGACCCCGGCGCCGGCGCGCGACAAGATCAGCGGCCGCCACCGCCCATCGGGCCGGAGAGGTTCGGCATCATGCGCAGGGTCTGCATGATCCGGTAGGTGGTGGGGTTGAGGCCCCACAGGCGCTTGCTCTCGTCGACGTCCTCGAACCAGACGAGCGGCGCGAGCTCTTCCGGGCGGCGCGTGACCTCGTCGTCGCCGCTGGCCGAGGCAAGGAAGCGCTCCGCCTCGCTGACGCGGGCGCGCCACGGGCCGCTCCAGACCTGGAACGACTCGGCGTTGCCGGCGACGTAGTAGATGTCGCGCAGCGTCCAGCCGAGCGCGGTCGGCGTCATCACGACATCGACCAGGGTACCGTCGGGCAGGCCGACGAGCGCGCTGCTGCCCTCCTCGTTGGGCACGATGGTGCGGATCGCCACGTTCTCGTAGCTCAGGCCCATATCGCGCATGACGACGTAGACGTCCTGCACCTCGGGCTCGGGCGGCGGGGCGGTTTCCTGCTGGAAAGGGATTCCCACGGCGGCCGCCGGGCACACCACGAGCGTCAGCAAGACGACGAGGGGAACTCCGTTGGCGCGTAGGTGTCTCACGGGCTCAGGCTACCACAACGGCTACGGGTCGCGCTCGGCGACTCCGCGCCGGTCAAAACCACAAAAAAACGCTTAAAGTCGCTCACAGAGCGGCGTCGCGGGCGTCGCAGCGGTCCGCTACAGGGAGGTCATTCCCAGATTCCCAGCATCATCTTGACGTCCTCCGCCGCCATCGTGCGGGGGTCCCAAGGCGGGCTCCAGACGAGCTGGATATCGACGTTTTCGACGCCTTCCAGGTCGAGCACCTTGCCGTGCACCGCGGCCATGATCTGCGGCCCGACCGGGCAGGCCGGGGAGGTCAGGGTCATGTGGATGTTGACCTGCTTGTCGGCCTCGTCGAAATCGACGTCGTAGACGAGGCCGAGATCGATGATCGAGATGTTGATCTCGGGGTCGGTGACCGGGCGGATCGCCTCGAGG
>JASFRZ010000259.1:0-7308 GCA_050114655.1 Acidobacteriota bacterium | reverse complement strand
CGTAGCGGTTCACCCACAGGCCGTAGCTGATGACCGCCACGGGATGGCCACCCGGCGTCAAGTCGTCGCCCGCTCCGAGCAGGCGGCCGAGACGAGGCTCGACGCCCAGCAGGTCGAAATAGTCGCCGGTGACCAGTTGTCCCCTCAACACCACCACGTCCGCGCCGCGTCCGACCACCAGCGCTTCCGGGGAGTACGCCGCCAGTGCTTCGAGCCCGGCGGCCTCCTGGAAGCTGCGGAACCACGGATAGGCCATCGAGTCGAAGCCCTGGTCGGGCCGGTCGCGGCCGATCTGCACGAGCCGTCCGGGTTCGTCGATGCCGCCGGGGGCACGCAGCAAGGTGGCGTTGGCCATGCTGAAGATGGTGGTGTTGGCACCGATGCCCAGCGCCATGGTCAGCAGCGCCAGCACGGTGAAGCCGGGATTGCGGGTGAGGGTGCGCACGGCGGCACGCAGATCCTGGGTGATCAAGGACATGGTCCATTCCTTTCGCTGCCACAACGAGTGCGGCACGGCGCCCAGGCTCAACCGCAGGGGAGTCGGCGCGTGCCGGCCTGCGGGCGCGTTGTCGAGCATCCACAGCTCGGCGGTCCATTCGTCGAGCCATGCGCGCCGCGCGTGGCGCGGCACGATGAAGCTGGCGCAGCGCAACAGCAGCGCCGCCAGTCGCGATCGGCGGGGAGCACGACGTGGGGCAGGTGCAGCCCCGCCGGTGAGCGCCCGACTCACCGGCGTGGGGATCCCGCGGCGGCACCCGAGGTCAGGGCGTCGTAGCTTTCCAGCGCTTCCTGCAGCGCATCGCGGCCGGCGGAGGAAAGGCGGTAGTAGCGGCGCCGCGGTCGTCCCTCGCGCTCGGCGATGCGCTGGTCCTCCCAGGACGTGGTCACGAAGCCGCGCTTCTGCAGCCGGCCGAGGGTGACGTACACCGTGCCGGTGGCGAGCCCTGTGGCGTCGATGATCTCGAGGCCGTAGCGGTGATCCTCGTCGATGGCGCGCAGGATGCTCACCGTGGCGTAACCGAGGCGACGTTTGCCCATGGAGTCGTTCCTCTCCTGGCTATATTTGATAGGTACCTTACAAAGATAGCTACAGCAGCAGACGCCAGCAAGCGCCCGCGAGAGAAAAGGAAGAAAAAGAAGCGCGCACCGGTGCGAATCCTACGTGTAAATGCGTACCCTTTACCGTGGTTGACGCTCTGCCGTACCTTGGCGCACGCGCTGCTCGGGGACCATCGGACCGCTCTGTTCCGGCAGGGAGACCAACACGACCGCGACCAGGAGAGCCTCCTAGCCGAGATGTGCGAAGCCGATGCCGATGTCACCCAGTTGCTGAGCGAATGGGGGAATGACCACCACGAGGTGGAGGGCCTGCTGTTTCCCCTGGTCTATGCGGAACTGCGCAAGATCGCGCGTGCCCACCTGCGGCGCGAGCGCCGCGATCACACCCTGCAGCCCACCGCGCTGGTCAACGAGGCGTACCTGCGCCTGGTCGACCAGGAGCGGGTCGAGTGGAATGGTCGGGCGCACTTCTTCGGCATCGCCTCGCAGATGATGCGCCGCATCCTCGTCGACCACGCCCGCCGTCGCAACGCGGTGCGGCGCGGTGCCGGGGCGCACAAGGTCACTTTCGACGAGGCCGTTGCCGCCGGCGACGACGGGGAGGTCGACCTGGTGGCACTCGATGACGCGCTCGAGCGGCTGGCGAGCCTCGATCCCGAGCAGGGTCGCCTGGTCGAGCTGCGCTTCTTCGGCGGGCTGACCATCGAGGAGACCGCAGAGGTGATGGGAACCTCGCCGGCCACCGTGAAGCGCGAGTGGGCGATCGCGCGCGCCTGGCTGTTCCGCGAGCTCGAGCCCGCCTGAGCGCATCCAATCACCGCAATGCCGGCCGGCGCCCACGGTTCTGTGGTCCGCGGCCCGGCCGGGCGGTCGTCGGCTCGTCAGAAAAAAATGCGGCCCGTGGGAACTTCACGTGCGCTCCATCCGTCTAGAAAATAGACAAAGTCTAGAAACTAGACATTTCTTCGGAGGACGGGTCGCATGTCGAAGTCGTATCTGGGGGAGTTCGAGCAACTGGTGCTACTGGCGGTCCTGCAGCGCCAGGGCGAAGCGCATGCGCCGGCGATCAGCCGCGAGCTCGAGCAGAGCGCCGGGCGCAAGGTGTCGCGCGGCGCGCTGTACGCGACGCTCGAGCGCCTCGAAAACAAGGGGTTGCTGCGCTGGAAGGTGGGGGCGGCGACCTCCGAGCGCGGCGGCCACCGCAAGCGGCGGTTCGAGGTCACCGATGCCGGCATCGAGGCGCTGCGCGAGGTGCGCACCACGCTCGAGGGCCTGTGGAGCGGCCTCGACGAGGTGTTCGCGAGGGACGGTCAATGAGCGGCGCGGCATCGTCGCGCGACGCCCGCGGGCCGAACGCGGCAGGCGCGCGCGTGGCACCGGCACCGCCCGCCGTGGCGCGGGCGTTGTTATGGCGCGCGCTGCCGGACGGCCTCGAGCGCGAGTGTGTGATCGGTGACTTCTCAGAGGACTACGCGCGCCTGTACGCCGACTCGCCATGGGGCGCGCGCGTCTGGTACTGGCGTGAAGCGCTGGGGGTGGCGGCGCGCGCGCTGAGCGTGCGAATGCGTCATCCGCGCCGCGGCAGCGCCGGTGCGGGACGGCGCGCGGTGTTCATCTCCGGCGCGTCGAACGGCGGGACGCCGGGGGGCAGGCCGCCGCGATGGCGGCGTGTGCTCGGCCGCGTCGACACCGCGCTGACCGCCGACATTCCGTACGCGGCGCGCAACCTGATCAAGTCGCCCGGCTTCGCGGCGGTGGCGATTCTCTCGCTCGCCCTCGGCATCGCCCCCCTGGCGGTGGTGGGGGGCTTCCTCAACGCCCTGTTCGTGCGACCGGCGCCGTACGTCGAGGAGCCCGACCGGCTGGTGGCGATCTTTCGCGGCGTCGGTGAGCCGGTGTCATGGCCCGACCTCGCCGATGTCGCCGTGCAGGCGGATGGGCTCGCCGAAGTGGCGGCAAGCAACACCGTGGCCGGCATCAACCTCACCGAAGGCGACACCACCCGCGAGCTGATGGGCGCCGAGGTCTCGACCAACTATTTCGACGTGCTGCGCGTTCCGTTGCTGCTCGGCCGCGGCTTTGCCGACGGCGAGATGGGACCCGGTGCGGAGCCGGTGGTGGTGATCTCCCACACTTTTTGGAAGCAGCAGTTCGCCGGCGCCGCCGACGCTCTCGGGCAGACGGTGCGCATCAACGGGCGCGACCACACGGTGATCGGCGTCGCTCCCGAGGGGCTGATCTCCCTCGAGATGCCGGTCGAGCCCGACGTTTACATACCGCTGCGCGCCGAGGAGGTCGAGGGACGCGGCTACCGCGGCATCGTCGGGGTGGCGCGGCTCGACGACGGCGTGACGCTGAACGACGTGCGCGCGCAGATGGTTGTGATCCAGGAACGGCTGCGTGAGGCGTACCCGGGCTACTGGCGCGACCGGCCGGGGAGCCCGGCGGAGTTCGGCGTCTATCCCGTGACATCGCTGCGGGTGCGGCCCGGCGACGAGGCGGCGATCGCCGTCGGCCTGGCGCTGGTGGTGCTGCTCGGCGTCCTGGTGCTGATCACCGCCTGCGCCAACCTCGGCAACCTGCTGCTGGCGCGTGGTTGGCAGCGCGGCGGGGAGATCGCCGTGCGGCTGGCGCTCGGCGCGGATCGCCCGGCGCTGGTGCTGATGCTACTTGCCGAGAGCGTGCTGCTGGCGTGCAGCGGCGGTGCGGTGGCGACGCTCGTCGCGTACTGGCTCATGGAGGCGCTACAGCGCGGTCTCATCGGGCCGGCGTCGCGTCTCGACATCGGCCTCGACTGGCGGGTACTAGCCTTTACCGGCGCCCTGTCGATCGTCACCGGCATCGTCTTCGGCCTGGTGCCGGCGTTGCGCGCCTCCTCGCCCGCGCTCACCCCGGCGCTCAAGGGCGGGCGCACGGCGACCGGCCGGGGACGAGCGCTGAGCTTTCGCAACGTGCTGGTGGCGGGACAGGTGGCGGCGTCGCTGGCGCTGCTGATCAGCGCCGCGGTGCTGCTGCGCAGCGTCCAGGCAATGCGGTCCATCGACCCGGGCTTCGAGCCGCAGGGGGTGGCTACCGTTCTGCTCGACCTCGCCCAGCGGGAGTACGGGCAGGTTGCGGCGCAGGAGTTCTTCGAGGGGCTCACGGAGCGGCTGGCGCGCCTCGGTGATGTCGAGTCGGTCGCCCTGGCCACCGACCTGCCGCTCGACGGCAGCGTATGGATGACGACGATCGTGCCGGAAGGCGTCGAGCTGCCTGCCGACGGTCACTTCGTCGTGCACGAGAATCGCGTCTCGCCGGAGTACTTCGACCTCATGCGGATGCCGATCCTGAGGGGACGCGGCTTCGTCGGCGCCGACCTCGCCGGCGGACCTTCCGTGGTGCTGGTCAACGAGGCGTTCGAGCAGCGCTTCTGGCCCGAAGGGGCAATCGGCAAGCGCCTCACCATCGGCGAGGATGAGGCCGCCGAAGTCGTCGGCGTGGTACGAAACGCGAGCTACCGGAGCCTCGGCGAGTCTCCGACGCCGCTTCATCTGTGGCGCCCGTGGCAGCGGGACCCCACCGTGGCGACGCACGTCCTGCTGCGCGCGCGCCGCGATCCGCGCGATTTGATTGACCCCCTGCGCCGGCTGGTACGCGAGGCCGATCCCGAGCTGCCCCTGCTCGCGCCGCGCCTGATGACCGACGTGGTGGGCGCTTCGAGCGAGGAGCAGCGGGTCGCGTCGATGCTGCTGTCGCTGATCAGCGTCGTCGCGCTGTCGCTCTCCGTGGTGGGTATCTACGGTGTGTTGAGCTTCGTCGTCAGCCGCCGAACGGGGGAAGTGGGGCTGCGCGTCGCCCTCGGGGCGCAGCGTTCCGACGTCGTGCGCATGGTCTTCACGCAAGGCATGCGGGTGGTGTTCGCCGGCGTGGTGGTCGGCCTGGTGTTGGCGTTCGGCATCGTGCAGGTGCTGGCCGCCGGGTTCGCCGGCGTCGAGGCGCTCGACCCGGTGGCGCCGGCGGCGTCGGTGCTGCTGCTGGGCTCGAGCGCGGCGCTGGCCACGTTGGTGCCGGCGTTGCGCGCCAGTCGCATCGACCCCATGGCGGCCCTGCGCGCCGAATGAAGCTGCGCAGGCGTCCTCGGCCCGTCGGTTATGATCTCCTCTCGGCGGAGGGCAGACCATGCACGAGGTGCACATCGAGGGGCTGGGTACGGCGGGGGACGGTGTCGCTCGTCTCGGCACCGGCGAGGTCGTGTTCGTCGACGGCGCGATGCCGGGCGACCGGGTTCAGATCCGCCTGACCCGCAAGGTCAAGCGGGTGCAACACGCCGAGGTGGTGCGTGTTCTCGAGCCCTCGCCGCAGCGCGTCGAGAGCCGCTGCCAGATCGTCGATTGCGGCGGGTGTCCGGTGCGCTGGCTTTCACGCGCCGGCCAGGCCGAGGCGAAGCGCGAGCGCGTCGTGCAGGCGTTGCGCCGTATCGGCGGCCAGGAGGTCGAGGAGATGCTCGGCCACGTCGTGCAGGTCGGCGACGGCTGGCACTACCGGCACCGCGTCCGACTGCACGCCAACTGGTTCGACGCGCGCTGGAACCTCGGGTATCACGCCCGCCGCAGCCACCGGCTGGTGCCGCTGCAGTCCTGCCCGGTGCTGTGCGCCGAGCTGGAGGCGGCCGCACTCAGGCTGACCGCGGCGGTCGCCACGCTGCCGCAGTACGTCGGGCTGCAGGAAATCGAGCTGCTGGTGTCGCAGAGCGACGACGTCGCCGCCGCGCGCATCATCGCCGACGGAGCGGTGCTCGGCTTCCAGGAGCCACTCGAGTGGTTCGAACGCTCCGGGCTGGCCGGGATCGAGGTGGTGACACCGGAGGAGACATGGCGGCACGGCGAGCTCGCGCTGCGCTACGAACAGGAGCGCGTCGAAGACTTCGAATTGTGGGCGGAGCCCGGCGTCTTCACGCAGGCCAACCCGGCGATCAACGAGCTGTTGGTCGAGGCGGTGCTGCATGCCCTACCGGTCGGGCAGGCACCGCGCGTGCTGGAGCTGCATGCCGGAGTGGGGAACTTCTCCCTGCCGCTGGCCCGAGCGGGCGCGATCGTGTTCACGGCCGAGCACCTGGAGCGCGCCGTCAAGCTGGCACAGCGCAATGCCCAGGGCGCCGGCATCACGCTGCACGCCTATTTCCTCGAGGACATCGACGCGCTGCTGCCGGGCGGGCCGGTGCCGCCACTGTCCGACTTCGACGCAGTGTTGCTGAATCCGCCGCGCGTCGGCGCCTTCGAGGTCGCCAAGCTGCTCGCCGCCTCCGGGCCCGAGCGCATTGCCTACGTGTCGTGCGACCCGGCCACGCTGGCGCGCGACGCACGCGAGCTCATCGGCGGCGGCTACCACATCCGCGGTGTCACCGCGTTCGACATGCTGCCGCAGACGCCGCACGTCGAGGTCTTGATGGAGCTGCAGCGCTCCTGAGGTCGAATTCGCACCCGCGCGAATTTTTTTTGAGCCGATTCGCGGACTTCCTGCGCTTCTTTCGATAGAGGCGGTCACGACCTTCCAGGAGAGCCGAAATGAGCGCGGAAGACCCCCAGATGCTGGTGCGGCACGCCGAGAACTTGATGACGCAGGGACGCCGGCCGGATGCCGAGATCCTGCTCATCGAGGCATGGCGGCTGGCGCAGGAAGCGGGCGACGACGCGATGTGCGGCGACATCGCCTTCCGTATCGCTGCGACCTACCGGCTCGGAGGCCACTTCAACCGCGCGCGGGAATTCGATATCGAAGCGGTGCGCTTCCAGCGCAACGCCTTCGGACTCTCCTGACAGCGCAGCGGGGGGTTTCTCGCGCCCCTTGCGACCACAAAGGCCCCCCGCTGCGCGTCTTTTCTTCCCCGGCGGACCGGGGCGTCGGTTGGGCGGCCGGTCGCACCCTCCCGGAGTGGGGAGGGGTACCTTGATGGGGTGCACGTCGGCAGCGGCGGAATAGAATGCTCGCGAGCGGTTTCTCTCACGCAACCCGCGAGGTGCACCCATGCCGCGAGCTCGACAGTCGGGCGGATTCGTCACCCTCCTGATCCTCACCTTCATCGTCGTTCCGCCGTTGCTCGGTCGTCCGGGAGCCGAGCCCGATCCCGTCGATACCCGCCTGCTCGCCGAGCCGGCGATCAGCGCGACGCACATCGCCTTCGCCTATGCCGGCGACCTGTGGAGCGCCCGCATCGATGGCTCCGATGCCCGCCGCCTCACCACCCACCCGGGCGAGGAGTCACGGCCACGT
>JASFRZ010000258.1:0-7320 GCA_050114655.1 Acidobacteriota bacterium | reverse complement strand
GCGCAGGATCCGGACTACGCCAAGCTCGCCGCCGAGGCGGGCCTGCGCTATGCCTACCTGCAGTTCGACGGCGTGGGCAACGCTGCGAACTCGCATCGCCACGTCGGTAACCTGTTCGACGTCAAGCTGCAGGCGATCGAGAACCTGCACAACGCCGGTGTGGAGATCGTCCCGGTCACCACGCTGATCAACGGCATCAACAACGAGCAGGTCGGCCGGATCATCGAGTTCGCGCGCGACAACCCGCGCAAGATCGTCTTCCTGGCCTTCCAGCCGGTGTCGTTCACCGGTCGTGACGAGGAGATCTCCGACGAGCGCCGCCACGCGCAGCGCTACACCCTCGCCGACCTGGCACACGACGTGAAGAAGCAGACCGGGATCTCGGAGCCGACGCGCGACTGGTTCCCGCTGTCCTACATCTCGACCTTCTCCGACCTCGCCGACCTGGTGCACGGTCCGAACCACCAGTGGGGCCAGTACAGCTGCGGCTGCCACCCCAACTGCGGCATCGGCATGGGCACCATGATCGACAAGAAGACCGGCGAGATGGTGCCGATCACCGCCTTCCTGCGCGGCGACCGCCTGTCGGACGACACCAAGGCGATCAACGACGCGGCACGCGGCAAGTTCCTGTCGATCCTGGGCTTCTCGCTCGCCGTCATGCGCAACTACAAGCCGTTCGAGGCGCCGCGCTACTTCAGCGTGTTCGACATGCTGAAGAAGTTCGACAAGCAGTTCGGCGGCACCGGCATCGACTACGGCAACCCCGGCGCCGACCGCACGATGGAGGACATCGAGAAGCGGCGCGACGACCGCTGGGGCTCGCTGATCATCGCCGGCATGTGGTTCCAGGACCTGTTCAACTACGACTTCCGTCGTACCGAGCAGTGCATCATCCCGTACGGCACCCAGGAGGGCGAGATCTCCTTCTGCGCCTACAACACCGGCGTCGGGTGGAGGAACATCATCGAGAAGATGCACATGACCGCCAAGCTCAACGAGTGGTACGAGGAGCACGGCCGTCATGAGATCTGGGCCGGCCAGCGCGAGGTGGAGCTGGGTACCACCGAGCACAGCATGCTGCTGCGCGACGAGATCGTCACCACCAAGGAGCAGGACGACCTCGACAAGCTCGGCATCGCCAAGTACGCACGCGACGAGAAGCGCAAGAAGCGCGACGAGAAGCTCGCCGAGCTACGTGCCAAGGCCAACAACGAGAAGATGGCCAAGATGTACCAGCGCGAGATCCTCGGCCAGTCCGCACCGACCGAGGAAGCGTCGCAGGGCAAGCCCGGCAAGCTCAGCCAGATCGAGCTCGGCTAGCAGAACCGTAGTAGCAGTAAAGCTTGAAAGACCCCAGGGGGCCGGCAGGAGCAATCCTGCCGGCTCCTTCTTTTTTCTTTGCAGCGGGAGGCCCGGACGCCGGGCACGGCGGCGGTGGGGGGGACTCGGCCGGCCTCCGACGGACGCGACAGGTACGACTCCGGCCGGCCTCGCTAGCGCGCCTTGCAGCTGCCGCCGTCAGGGCCTCCCCCTCACACAACGATAACCATGCCTGGGATTGCCCCAGCGCTTGGGCTGGGCGTTGATCCAGCCGTTGTAGCTGACGTAGCGGGCTTCCTCGGCGTCGACCTCATCCGCAGCCCACATGTAGATCGGCGCCTGGTCAGGTGCCCACAGCGGGGTCTCCTTGTCCGGCTGGGCGGCGCAGGTCGCGCGCCGGCTTTCGCCGTCCCAGGTGCAGCCGGCGTTGGCCCCGCGGCGAGGCAGTGAGCGCACGATCTCGTCGGCGGTCGGCATGCGCCAGATGTCCTGCGGCTCGTCGGTCAGCCGCAGGCCGTCCGCCGAAAGGTAACGGCACAGGCCGGTAGCGGCCATGTCAGCGGCCGTTGCGCTGCGGCCGATGTCGTCGTAGCCCGGCTTGTCGACATCGATGCCGATCGGCTCAACGCCGTAGAGGGCGATCGCGTCCCACGAAGGGTAGCCGCCCCATGGTTGCTTCCAGTTCCAGCCCGGTCCGGCGGGCGCCCACATCAGCGTGACGCCGTTGCCGGTGATGACGCGGGCGCCTCGATCGCCGTCGTCGACGCGCAGCAGGATGCCGGGCAGGTTGGCCGCGGACACTGCGAGCAAGACCGCCAGCGGCACGCCGGCGACGGCGAGGTAGCGGAAGTTGCGCCGCCACCACGCGCCTTGCGGCCGCCAGCCGGTCTGCCGCCGTCGTTTGCGAGAGCGGGACTCGAGCAGGAACAGCACCCCGGTGAGCACCAACATGCCGCTGACCGGAAAAAGGCTGAGCAAGGCGAGGAGGTCGCCACCGCGGCTCAGCGTCAGGTTGACCCACCAGATGGTGAATGCGCCGCCGACGACGATCAGCAGCACCCCGCCGACGAGCGGAAAGGCGACCGCCGCGAGCGACAGCAGCAGGCAGATCGCTGCCGGGATGAGGTAGGCGAGCGGCACGGGAAAGGGATTTCCCCAGCCCTCGTAGTACATCTCCGCCGTGCCCCAGAAGGTCCACAAGGCGGTGGTGACGACGAGCAACGTGGTGGCGATGATGCCGGGGATGCGGTCTCTCATGTCACCGAGCAGTAAAGCACCCGGACCTGAGGGTTACCGACCGACTTCTCGCTTTCCCGTGGGCCACGACATCCGCAGCGGTGGCTTTCGTCCGCTCCGCCGCACCTGATACTCGCTGCGCGATGTGCAAGGATGCACCCGGAGACAGGCAGGGAACACCCACGGAGGGAGGGACCCATGTTGCAAGACCTGTGGCAACGCACACTGGACGCTTTGCCGGCTCACCTGCCCAACTTGCTGGCGGCGCTGGCGATCCTGGTATTCGGCTGGCTTCTGGCCTTGATCCTCGCGGCCGTCGTGCGCGGCGCCCTGCGGCGTACGACGCTCGACAACCGGCTCGCCGCCTGGCTGGCGGGCGACGGCAAGCCTCCCGTGGAGGTGGAGCGCATCGCCGGCCGGGTGGTGTACTGGTTGGCGATGGTCTTCGTGCTCACCGCGTTTCTCGATGCGCTGAGCCTTACCGCCGTCACCGAGCCGCTCAACGCGCTGCTATCGACAGTGACCGGCTACATTCCACGCGCGCTGGCGGCCGCGGCCCTGCTGCTGATCGGCTGGGTGCTTGCCTCGCTGCTGAGGCGCCTGGTCTCTGCGGCGCTCGAGCGATTCGGCCTCGACCAGCGCATCGGCACCGAGACCGGCGTCGAGGAGGCGGAGCAACTGCCGCTCAGCAAATCCGTCGGCGAGGCTGTCTACTGGCTCGTGCTGCTGCTGTTTCTGCCGGCCGCCCTCGGGGCGCTCGGCATCGAGGGGTTGCTGGCGCCGGTGCGCGATCTGGTCGGCGAGGTGCTCGGCTTCCTGCCCAACGTGCTCGCTGCCCTGCTCATCTTTGCCGTCGGATGGTTCGTCGCGCGGCTGGTACAGCGGATCGTGACCAATCTGCTCGCCGCCGGCGGCCTCGACGCCTTCGCCGAGCAGGTGGGGTTGGCAGAGAGCCTCGGTGAGCGTCGGCTGTCGGGGCTCGTCGGGCTGTTGCTCTACGTGCTGGTGCTGGTGCCGGTGCTGATCTCCGCGCTGCGCGCGCTGGAGCTCGATGCGGTCACCGTGCCGGCGACCAACATGCTGTCGCGCGTGCTCGAGGCGATCCCGGTGATGTTCGCCGCCGGGCTGCTCATCATCGTCGCCTACCTCGTCGCCAGGCTGGTCGCTGAACTGGTCACCAACCTGTTACGCGGCGCCGGATTCGACAACGTGCTGGCGCACATCGGCTTCACCGGGACCCCCGGTGAGGGCAAGTCGACGCCCTCCGGCGTGGTCGGCACGGTCATCGTGGTGACGGTCATGCTGTTTGCCTCGATCGAGGCCGCAGGCCTGATGGGCTTCGATAACCTCGCGCTGCTGCTGTCCGGTTTCCTGGTGTTCGCCGCCGATGTGATCCTCGGCCTGATCGTCTTCGGTGTCGGGCTGTGGCTCGCGCGCCTGGTGTCAGAAACCGTGGCAGCCAGCGGCGCCAAGCAGGCGCAGCTACAAGCGGCCGCCGCGCGCATCTCGATCACCGTGCTCGCCGGCGCCATGGCGCTGCGCCAGATGGGCCTGGCCGAGGACATCGTCAACATGGCCTTCGGCCTGATCCTCGGCGCCATCGCTCTGGCCGGGGCGATCGCCTTTGGCATCGGATCGCGCGACGTGGCCGGCCGGCAGGTCGAGCGCTGGGTGGCGTCGCTGGAGCAGGGGGCGGACCCGCCGCCGCAGAGACCGGATCACGGGGTCTAGCCGCAACCTCTCAGGCGATATGCACGACCACCTGCCGCGGGCGTGGGCGGGAGCGATGCTCCCACAGGAAGATGCCCTGCCAGGTGCCGAGTACCAGATCGCCGTGGGCGACGGGGATGGCCAGACCGGTCGAAGTGAGCGCCGCTTTGACGTGCGCCGACATGTCGTCGGGACCCTCCGCTGTATGACGAAAGAGAGGGTCACCGTCGACCACCGCACGACTCAGCCACGCCTCGAGATCGCGCAACACCGTGGGATCGGCGTTCTCCTGGATGGTCAGGCTTGCCGACGTGTGGCGCACGAACAACGTGCAGAGGCCATCCTGCACGCCGCTGTCGCGCACGATGCCCTGCACCTCTGCGGTGATCTCCTGCAGTCCGCGCCGGTCGGCCGTAATCGTCAGCGTCTCAGTCATCAGCAGTACCGGGCGGCGACATTCGCCATGTTCGCGCAGATGCCGCCGGGTTCGCGCCGGCCTATTGCTCGACGTAGCCGGTGATCTTGGCGGTGACGTCGCGCAGGATGCGCCCTTTGTCGGGGTCGGAGTGGTCGATCTTGATGGCGTCGCCGACGGTGTCGATCTCCAGCTTGTACTTGCCGAACTGGCACTCGTCGGGCAGGAACAGGAGGTCGCTGTGGGTGACCTCCATGAACGACACGCGCTTGCCCGCCTCGTCGATCTGCGGCTTCACCACGCGCGCCACCAGGCGCTCGCCATGGTGGAACTGCCACTGATAGATGGCGTTGTCCTCGCGCTCCGATATCGGGATGGTCGGCAGGTTGTCGAGGCGCTCCTGGCGGCGCTGCTGGTCCTGCTCCTTGGCCTCGGCGAACCTCTGCTTGGTGCTACGGAAGTAGAGGTAGCCGATGACGACGGCAGCGAGGATCACTGCGCCGATGATCAGCAGGGCGTTCATCATGTTTCTGTCCTCGAGCTTTCGCTATGAGCCGGGCCGGTGGTGCACGCGAGGGACGTGCGCGGGCCCCGTAGATGACGACGGCGCCGGCTGGAGCCGCCGGTGCGCACGGGATGACGTGAAGTTCAAATTACACGGTTTCACCGGGATTTCAACACCCCTGAGCCCCGGCGCGACGACCCGCGCGGTGCCGGCGAAACGGTCGCCGGTGTGTTTCCGTTCACACCCGCAGTGTGCCAGAATATCGCTTTCCCACCGCGACACACGCGCCTTTGTTCCGCTACCTCTGCGCGCTTCGAGCAAACATTCATGAGCAGCGAAAACAACTCTCCGTTCATGGGCTTCCTGATGAAGCACGATCAGGATGCCTGGTGGTCGATTGTCCACAAGTTGACGCCGTCGATCCATCCCGTCGATCGCGACGCCACGCACATCTGGTTTTACTTCTGGCCGCTGTGGCTGCGCGGCATGGTTCAGGAAGCGCAGGACAACGCGCAGCTGTTCGAGGAGCTCGAGATCAAAGGGGATCCTGACCTGACGAGCCAGATCGACAGCTCGCACGCCTTCGTATACGGCCACCGCTACTGGCCGCAGGTGAAGGCGGCGGTGGTAGGACACGCGGCCTCGCAGAGCGCCCCGGAGAGCCTGGACCTGAGCGATCAGATCCGCACCGTCGCGTCGCAGGTCGCCGGCGCCGCCGGGGGCGAGGAATCCCTGCTCATCGGCATCACCGCCATCGCCTTCATGACGTTGCAGCAGGTCGGCGCCGAGGTCATGGAAGCGAGTCCCGGCGAGCTCCACATCAGCGACTGGGCCCGTCGCCGGTCGCCGCAGCGGGTACTGGCCGATCGTGCCAGGAACGACGGCGGCGGCCTGCTCGGCTGGCTCAAAGGGCTCCGGCGCGACTACACGATCACCTTCAATGAGGGCTACAAGACGGCCAAGTTCAAGCTCATCGAGGGCGTGCATATCACCCAGGCGTCGATGACCGATCAGGCCGATCATCCCTACGCCGACAGCCGCTGCGAGCCGGGCGATGGGCCGATCCCGACCGAGTGCCGCTCCGCCGCCTGCGGAACCTGCTGGATCGGCGTGCTGGGCGGCAACGAGCGTCTCTCGCCGATGCAGCCTTTGGAGCGCCGCCGCCTGGCGCGCTTCGGCTACATCGACACCGACGAGGCGCGCCCGGTGATCCGGCTCGCCTGTAAGGCGCACGCCCACGGCAACGCGACCTTCGCCGTTCCGACCTGGAATGCGGTCGCGGGCAACTACCTGCAGGGCAAGAAGATCGCCATTGGCGGCCACGCCTCCTCTCCCGAAGAGGAAACGATCGCCAAGCCTCGCCGCCACTGAGGCCTTGGCACCGGAGCTGGCGCTGCTAGGCGGGCTCCGCGGGGGCGCGGTGCTGGCCGGCTTCGAGGGCTCGGTGGGCGTGGATGAGGCGCTGGAGGGTGGTGAGCCAGGCGAGGAAGGCAAGCATCCAGACGGCGGCGCCGAGCTTGTGGAAGAACAGGCCGAGCAGCATCAGGACCATGCGCTCGCCGCGCTCGGCGAAGCCGACCTTGCAGTCGATCACGGTGTTCTCGGCGCGTGCCCGGGTGTAGGAGACCATCAGTGCCCCGGCCAGCGCGACCATGGTGAGAAAGACGTACATCGGCTGGCCGATGCGGTAGAAGTACAACACGGCGCCGACGTAGATGAAGGCGTCCGAGGCGCGGTCAGTGACCGAGTCGAGCACCGCGCCGAAGGGCGACATCTTGCCCAGCGCGCGCGCCACCGCGCCGTCGATGACGTCGAAAAAGCCCGCCGCAATGATCCACAGACCCGCCAGCGTCAGGCGGCCGTGCGCCAGGTACCAGGTCGCCAGCGCGGTCGGGACGAGCGACGAGACGGTCAGCACATTGGGCGAGATCCTCATCGCCACCACCACCTTGGTGACGGCCGCCTTGAGGCGCAGGACGCCACGTTCGATGACTTCGCTGATCATGCTCCGGTCTCCATGGCCCGGCAGTCTGTCCCGCCGGTCCCGCGACCGCAAGCTTCCGTGGCGGGTCGAAAGTGTGACGGGCCGGGTTACGGCGGTCTCGAGCGCCATCGGCCGTGGTAAAAGGGA
>JASFRZ010000257.1:0-7340 GCA_050114655.1 Acidobacteriota bacterium | reverse complement strand
AGAAATGGCGCGCCCGGGAGGATTCGAACCCCCGACCGGCGGATTAGAAGTCCGCTGCTCTATCCCCTGAGCTACGGGCGCGCCTCCGGCCAATCTTACCCGGCGAACCGGGCAATGGCCGCTGTGTTGGCGGCCGCCGTTTCGCTGCGCCGCGCCTCAGGCCACTTCTCCAACTCCTGCGGTGACGGATGAGCTATTTGCGGCCCGTACGACGGAGGACCATGCGGCCGTCGGCGACCGCCGCGCCGCTGCCGCGCGGGTACAGAATCAACGGATTGATGTCGAACTCCTGGATCTCTGCGTGGTCACTCATCATCTGCGACAGACGCAGGATGCAATCCTGGCATGCCTCAACGTCGGAAGGCGGTGCGCCGCGCACGCCCTCGAGCAGCCGATAGCCGCGAATCTGGCGCATCATCCGTTCCGCCGAGACGCGCCACATCGGGGACAGCCGGAAGGTGACATCCTTCCACACCTCTACCATGCGACCGCCCAGGCCGAACATGATCAGCGGCCCGAACTTCTCGTCGCGGCTGCCGCCGATAATCACCTCCACGCCCTCGCCGGCCATCTGCTCCAGCAGCACGCCGTCAATACGGGCATCGGGCAGGTGCCTGTTGACCACCTCGTGGATGCGCTCGAAGGCCTGCACCGCTGCGTCGTCCGAATCGACGCCGAGGATCACGCCGCCGACGTCGGACTTGTGCACCACGTCGCGGCTCATCACCTTCATCGCCACCGGGCCGCGCAGCTCGGCGAATGCGCCGGCGGCCTCGGCGGCGCTGCCGACCAGCCGGTTGTGCAGAACCGGCAGCCCGTAGGCGGCGAAGACTTGCTGCGCCTCGTGCTGGCTCAGCAGACGCCGCTCGTCTTCTGCGAGATAGGAATCGATGAGGCGGGCCACGGCGTCGCGATCGACGTCGAAGCTCGGGACTTCCTTGCCCTCGGTGATCTCGATGATCTCGCGGTGGCGCGGCATGTGCGCCATGGCGCGCACCGCGTTCTCGGGAAAGGGGAAGTGCGGCAGGCCCTCGCGCTGCAGCACCTTGAGCCCCTCGGTGAAGTCGCTCACACCGAGAAAGCAGAAGAAGGTCGTCTTGTCCGACGAGCGCGCTACGCTCGCGGTGGCCTCGGCGATGCGCGCGTCCGAGCCCGGCGACACCGGCGTGAGGATGACGATGGCGCCGTCGACGCCCGGGTCGTCGAGCACCGTTTGCAGAGTTTGCTGGAAGCCCTCCTCCGTCGCGTCACCGGTCAGATCGCAGGGATTGTCGATGGAGGCATGCGGTGGCAGGAACTCACGCAGCTTGGCGCGCGTCTCGTCGCTGAACTCGGCGATCTCCAGGCCGGAGTTGAACAGCGAGTCGATGGCGATGATGCCGGGACCGCCGGAATTGGTGACCACCGCGATGCGTCGCCCCGCCAGCAGCGGCTGCTGCTCGAAGCCGGTGGCGTAGTCGAACAGCTCGTCGATCGTGTTGACGCGGTGAATGCCGCTTTGGCCCATGATCGCGGCATACGCGGCATCCGATCCGGCGAGGCTGCCGGTGTGGCTGCGCGCGGCGCGCGCGCCCTGCGGCGAGCGGCCGCTCTTGAGCGCGAAGATAGGCTTCTGGTCGTCGAGGGTGATGCGCCGCGCCACCTCGATGAAGCGCCTGCCGAAGCTCAGCTCTTCGATGTACATCAGGATGACGCCGGTCTCGGGATCGGAGCCCAGGTAGTCCAGTAGGTCCAGCTCACTGACGTCGGCCTTGTTGCCGATGCTGATGAACTTGGAGAAACCGATCCCGCGCGAATGCGCCGCGTCCAGGATCGAGATGCACAACGCGCCCGACTGGCTGACGAAGGCGACGCGCCCGTGGCGCGGCATCGGCCGGTTGGCGAACATGCCGTGCATGCGCACCGCCGGGTCGGTGTTGATGATGCCGAGGCAGTTGGGACCCACCATGCGCACGCCGCCCGCCTGCGCGACTTGCCGCAACTCTTCCTCGTACTTCGCGCCTTGCGGCCCCGATTCGCGGAAGCCCCCGGCCAGCACCATCAGCGAGCGCACCGCGCCTGCCTCGACACCCTGGCGCGCGACTTCCGCTACCAGCGGCGCGGGGACCAGCAGGATCGCCAGGTCCACCGGCTCCGGCAGCCGGGCCAGGTCGGGAACGGTGGGCACCGTCTCGATGTGGCGGCGGTTCGGGTTTACCGGGTAGAGCACGCCGCGGAAACCGGAATCCCGCAGGTTGGTGTAGAGGTTGTGCCCGAAGCTTCCGGGGCGCTGTGAGGCGCCGACCACGGCGATGGACCGCGGTTCCAGCAACGGGGTCAGGTCGAGGTTTGGTTCGCTCACGTAGCGATTCTAGCGGGATTCAGCCCGAACCTCGTTGAGAACGGCACCTGGGTAGTGGATTTCGCTCACCGAAACAGACTAAAGTGGTCATATGAATACAACCGGAAAGTCTATTTCCGTAACCGAGCTCAAGGCGCGCCTTTCTGAGCAGCTGCGGCGGGTGAAGGCGGGCGAGTCGGTCCTCATCACCGAGCGTGGCCGTCCCATAGGAGTGATGACACCGCTGCCCCAGGAGGACATCAGCGATGAGCTTGCCGACCTCGCCGAGGCCGGGCTGGTGCGGCTCGCGACGGGGCCGCCCGATACGGAATTGCTCACCCGGGATCGACCCGAGGATCCCGACGCGGCGGTACGTCAGGCGCTGCTCGACGAGCGCCGCGAAGGCCGATGATCTTCTGGGACTCTTCCGCGGTCGTACCCTTGCTCGTGAACGAGCCGGCTTCCGATGCGGCCGCCGCGGTCATGGCCGCCGACTCCGACATGATCGTCTGGTGGGCGACCCCGATCGAATGCCTGTCGGCGATCGCACGCCGTGAGGCGGACGGGAGCCTCACGCCCGGCGACGCCGACGCCGCCCGGCGGGGCATCGATAGGCTCGGAGAGACCTGGAACGAGGTGCTCGGGTCCGATCAAGTGCGCGAGCGAGCCGGACGCCTGATCCGTACTCATCCCTTGCGCGCCGCCGATGCGCTGCAGCTGGCGGCGGCGCTCACCTGGGCACGGGGACGTCCCCGCGCGCACTTGCTCACCACGCTCGACGCTCGTTTGGCCGAAGCGGCGCGGAAGGAAGGCTTCGAGCTGGCCATGTAGCGTGGGCAACGGTGCGCCGCTGTGGTTGTCGTATTTTTTCCCTGATCTATATTCCCGCCATGCCACTCGAAGCAATCCTGGTGCTGGGCATTCTCGTCAGTGCAGTGGCGCTGTTCGTCTCCGAGAGGTATCCGATCGACTTCGTGGCGCTGCTGGTGCTCGGCGCGCTGCTGCTGCTGGGGCTGATCACGCCGCAAGAGGGGATCTCGGGCTTCAGCAATCCGGCAACGGTGACGGTCGCGGCGATGTTCATCCTCAGCGCCGGCCTCCAGAAGACCGGGGCCATGGCGGCCGTCGGGCGCCTGATGGTGCGTTTCGGTCGCAGCTATTTCACCGCGCTGGTGGTGATCATGGGAACGATCACTGTCATCTCGGCCTTCGTGAACAACACCGCGGCGGTGGCCGTCTTCATCCCGCTGGTGATGATCGTCGCGAACCGGCGCAAGATCGCAGCCTCGAGGCTGCTCATTCCCCTCTCCTACGCTTCGCAGTTCGGCGGTGTCTGCACGCTCATCGGTACCTCGACCAACCTGCTGGTCAGCTCCATCTCCGACCAGGCGGGGTACGGGGCGTTCAGCATGTTCGAGTTCAGCCGCATGGGGCTGATCCTCTTCGTCGCCGGGGTCGTCTTCTTCTTGACCTTCGGACGTTGGTTGCTTCCGGAGCGGCAAGCACAAGAGCTTGCCGTGACCTATCAGCTGGGTGAGTACATCACCGAGCTCAGGGTCGGGGCGAAGTCGTGGCTCATTGGCAAGTCGGTGCTCGAGAGCCGACTGGGACAGGATCACGACGTTACGGTGTTGCGCCTTCTGCACGTCAAAGAGGCGGTATGGGCGCCTCTGCGACAGGCGATATCGCAGGGCGACGTGCTGCTGGTGCGCGGCAGAATCCGAGAGCTGATGCGGCTGCGGGATGCCGCGCGGCTGGATCTCAACGTCGAATTCAAGTTGCGCGACGAAACGCTGCAGACGGAGGACCTGCGGCTCGTGCAAGCCCTGGTCGCGCCGAAATCCGAGCTCATCGGGCGCAATTTGAAGGAAGTCGACTTTCGCAATCGGTACAAGGCGCTGGTCCTGGCAATTCAAAAGCGAGGCGAGACGATTCAGGAGAAGCTCAATTCGGTCACGCTGGGTCTCGGTGACGCGCTCTTGGTCCAGGCTCACGCGGCGCAGATCAATGAGCTCCGGAAGGACGAGGACTTCATCGTACTCGACGAGGTGCCTGGAGCACCCCTGCGGCACAAGGCGCCGTTAGCACTCGGGATACTGGCGGCCGTCGTCGGCCTGGCCGCTTTCAACGTGATGCCGATTCTGGTCAGTGCCTTGCTGGGCTGCCTGGCGTTGGTGCTGACCGGTTGCCTGCGACTCGATGAGGCATACAGCGCGATCAACTGGCAGGTGATCTTCCTGCTCGCCGGAATCCTGCCGCTCGGCATTGCCATGCAGAAGAGCGGCGCGGCCGGTTTCATCGCCGAACGGGCGGTCGGGGCAGTCGGTGGCTACGGTCCGGTCGCCGTTCTCGCGGTTGTCTACCTGATGACCTCGATCATGACCGACACGATGAGCAACAACGCTGCAGCCGTGCTCCTGGCGCCGATCGCCATCTCCACGGCGCAGACCATCGGCGTCGATCCCCGCCCGTTCCTGATGGCGATCACCTTCGCCGCTTCGACCGGATTCTCGACCCCTGTCGGCTATCAGACGAACACGATGATCTACAACCCGGGCGGCTACAAGTACACGGATTTTCTGCGCACCGGAGTACCGCTCAGCATCCTGTTCTGGATCCTTTCGGTGATCTTCATTCCGCGGTTTTGGAGCTTTTGAACGGCTCGGGGCGACCGGTCAGCGTCGAGATCCCGACATCGATCGCCATGCCGTCAGCCGTCGCAAAAGCGGCCCAGTCGGCGCAGATCTCCCCCTGCATCGCGCGTAGCTCGTCTTCGCCGCGCTCGATGATTCTCGCCGACAACGGCGTGCTGTGGATGTACTGCCACAGGAAGTCCTCTGCCTCGGGCAGCCGCAGCCGCTTGTTCGCACGGCTCACCTGGACCTGCTCGAAGCCCGCATCGCCAGCGAGCGCCCGCAGGCCCTCGGGGTCGAGCGAAAACACGTGGTGGACGAAGCCCGCGATCTCGGGATCGACGTGGCTGGCGAGCCCGTCGGCGAGGCTGGCAAACAGCGGCGGCGTCGGCCCCGGAACGTTGACGACGACGCGGCCGCCCGGGGCGAGGACCCGGCGCATCTCCCGTAGCGCGCCCACGCGGTCGTCCATGAACTGCAAGCTCATCTGACAGAGAACGACGTCGAAGGCGTCGTCGGGCAGCGGCATGGCCTCGGCGCTCGCTTCGTACCAGTCGATCTGGGTTCCGTTGGCGGACGCCTCGCGGGCGACCGCAAGCATGGCGGGGTTGATGTCGAGTCCGGCCACCGAGCCGTCGCGGACCTCTTCGGCGGCCAGCCGGGCAACGACCCCGGTGCCGCAGCCGACGTCCAGGACGCGCTCGCCGGCGCGCAACGCCGCCGACGCGATCAGTTCCTCGGCGATCGGGCCGCCGATGCTGGGGACGAAGTAGCGCTCGTAGTTCTCTGCCGCGTTGTCGCTGAAAGCTTTGCCGTAGATCGGTTCGGACATGGTCTTCTCCGTGTCGGTTGTTGCATCCACGGAAGTAGCGTAGGAGGCGACACGGGCGCGCCGCATCGAGCGAATTGACCAATTCTCGGGGGTACCGTTGATGGTCAGGATTGACCAGCCGGCTCCAGACCGAGCTTGAGGGCCAGGGCGGCCGCCGCCGTCCTCGAAGATGTATCGAGCTTGCGGAGCACGTTGCTGACGTGCCGGGCGACGGTGTGCTCGCTGATGAACAACGCGGCGGCGATCTGCTTGTTGGTCTTGCCCACCGCGACCAGCGCCAGCACCTCGCGCTCCCGCTTGCTCAAGCGGGCCAGCGCGCCGGAGGCGTGGGTCTCCGCCGTGGGTTCCAGGTCGTCGAGGGCAGGCGTGGCGCCGAGGCGCTCGAAGACCCGACGTGCCGCCTGCAGATGACCGGCCGCCGTATCGGTGTCGCCGAGCAACCGGCAGGCGCGCCCGATCATCGCCTGAACGCGCGCCGATTCGAACGCTGCCTCGAGCCGTTGCCAGGCGGTCCACGACGTCCTGAGCGACGCCAGGGCGGCGCCGGGGTTGCCCTCGGCCAGCAGCACCGCGCCCATCGATTCGCACGCGATGGCGGTCAGGAGCGGAACCTCGCTTCCCGTCGCCAGCCGCTCCAGCTCTTCAGCTCCGCTCCTCGCGGCGTCGAGATCGTTGCACGCCAGCATGATCTCGACGTAGGGGCCCAGCACCGCGCTGCGTGCCACGCCGCTCCCCGGCCTCGAGGGCTTGCCGGCCTCCGCGACGACCCGGCGGATCGCGGCGGATGCGGCGTCTCCTTCCGCCAGCCGCAGCAACGACAGCCCGGGTTGTGGTTCGAAGCCGTGCTCGCCCGCCGCGCGGTACATCTCCTCGGCTTCGCGATAGTCGCCCGCCAGGCGGAGCAACTCGGCACGCTGGTAGAAGGCGCGGCCGGACGGCCGCTGTTCGCGATCCTCGTACCAGCGGCAGGCCCGCTCGGCCTCGCTGATGGCGTCGGACCACTCGCCGCGCAGTTGCAGAATCTCCGAGCGGTGCACCAGACAGGCGCCGCGAAATGCCACCAGGTCGGGCTGATCCTCGCACCATGTATGGAGCGCCTCGGTCCACTCGCGCGAGCGCTCGAGGTCGAGGATGCGCTGGCAGGTCAGGATGACCGCGCAGTAGACGATCCCCGCGCCCACCGGCGAGACCCGCCCTCCCATCACCGTGACCATGGCCTCGTCCAGCAGCGGGACGCCCTCGGCAACGTGCCCGGTCTGAACCAGAAGCTGGCCGCGACCCAGCAAGGCGAACGCCAGCAGGTCGGCGTCGTCGTGTTGCTCCCCCAGCGCGAGCGCCTGCGACAGGGCTGCGTCGGCTTGCCCGGCATCGCGACCCATCGCCATGATCCCGGCGATCACCCGGCTGAGCCCGGCCTCGACGCTGTCGGCGTGGCCCTTGAGGCCGCGGCGGACGCGTTCGAGCCAGCCGGCGCCCTGCGCCCCTTCGCCAGCGAGCAGCAGCACCAGGCTGAGCCAGAATCCGCAGCGCGCCGCGCGCAGCACATCGCCCTCTT
>JASFRZ010000256.1:0-7342 GCA_050114655.1 Acidobacteriota bacterium | reverse complement strand
GACCCCGGCGACTGGCTGCGGGGGCGCGCGGCGCGCAGCGCTGCCGAGATCCTCACCGCTATCGGGGCCCACCTCGACAGCCGTCCGGCGCCGCTGCGAACCCTCGGCCGCTCACCGCACCCCCAACCTCCCGAACCCCGGTTAGAATGATCGAGACGATCTACGTCGAGCGCGACGTCCAGGACATGCCGCGCGCCGCCGCCCTGCTGCGCCGCTTTCCCGACGCCACGGTGATTTCCTGCGAGCGCTACGGCGAGGTGTTCAACCCGGCGGCGCAGAGCTTCCGTCTGCAGAAGCGCCGCCCGGCGCTGATCCTGGCGCGTAAGCCGCAACACCACGTGCTCGAAGCGCCGCAGGGCTTCGGCATCGGCGGGCAGCGCAACTTCTACTTCTCGCACATGCTCAACTGCCTGTACGACTGCCGTTACTGCTTCCTGCAGGGCATGTTCCGTTCGGCGCACTACGTCCTGTTCGTCAATTACGAGGACTTTCAGGAGGCCATCGACGCTACCCTGGCGCGCCATCCCGGCGAGGCCTGCACGTTCTTCTCCGGCTACGACTGCGACTCCCTCGCTCTCGAATCGCTCACCGGCTTCGCCGCCGAGTTCCTGCCCTTCTTCGCCGCCCGCCCCGACGCCCTCCTCGAACTGCGCACCAAGAGCGTCGCCGTCAAGCCACTGCTGCAGCGTGACGCGCTCGACAACGTGGTGGTCGCCTTCAGCTTCACTCCCGCCGAAGCGGCCGACGCGGTCGAGCACGGCGCCCCGCCCGTCGCCGCTCGCATCGATGCCCTGGCGCGCCTCGTCGCTGCCGGCTGGCCGGTGGCGCTGCGCCTCGATCCGCTGCTGTGGTACGACGGCTGGCGCGAGGGCTACGCGGCTCTGATCGACGAGCTGGCTCGCGCCGTCGACTCCGACGCACTGCACTCCACCAGCATCGGCCCGCTGCGCTTCCCGCGCGACATGTTCCACCGCATCGAAGCGATGTATCCCGACGAGCCGCTGCTCGCCGGGCCATTGCAGCGCCGCGGCCCGCTGGCCTCGTACGGCGAGGAGCGTGAGCAGGAGCTGACCGGCACGGTGCGCGATCTGCTGGCGCGGGCGTTCCCGCAAGTCGGCGTCTTCTCCTGTTCGCCGGCGAGCTAGAACGAGACCGGGTCGATTGTGACCTCGGTGCCCTCCAGCGTCACTACGTGATCCTCGGGGACTGCGTGCCAAGCGGGGTCGTCGTCGAGTGCCTCCGAGGCGAGCACGCAACCACCCGGCCAGCGCTGCGCCCCGCTCGCGACGTACAGCGAGTTGGCCGTCTCTCCGCGCGCCGCGCGCAATACCGCGACACGCTGCTGATCGGCGAGCACGAGGTTCAGCGACGCCACCACGTCATGCGCGGCGCACACCTGCGCGGCCGTCCCGGCGGTCTCGACCAGCGCCTCCGTCAGCGACGCCCCGCGTCGCAGCGCGCCGACCGCGAGCAAGAACAGCACGCGGGCGTCCGAGACCACCTCGAGTGCGCCGACGAGATGGTCATCGATGCGCCCGATGAGCTCGTGCGCGTAGCCCGCGAACTCCCTCAGGTAACCGTTATGCGCCCCCGCCCAGCCCTCGTAGGTGAACGGGTGCACCGCGGCCACGCCCGCCGGCATCCCGGGCGTCTGCGAGCGCACCACCGCAACCACCGGCGCGCCGCTCAGCCGCCCCGCCAGGCCGGGCAGGTTGGCATCGGACCACGGCGGCTGCGCGCTGACGTAGCGTAGCGGCGCGCGCTCACCGGAGCTCCACCACACCACGCCGGTGCCGTCGACATTGACATGCCCGGAGAGCATCTCGCGCGGCCGGTAGGCCTGCACTTCGAGCGAGTGCGGTGCCTCGTACAGCAGCGACTCCAACAGCACCGGTGATCCGGTGTAGGCCGCCAAACGGCACATCAGACGTCGTACGCCAGCCGCACGCCGGCGAAGATCTGGCGACGCTGGGGAAGGTCCCAGTTGCGGTAGGTGTTGCGCCACAGGAGGTCGTCGGCGGCCGACGAGGAGCCGCGCAGGACGCGGTACTCGTCGCCGAAGAAGACTTCGCTGTAACCGGCATACGGAAAGGCATCGAAACCCGGATACGGGGCGAAGGGCGACGACGTCCACTGGTAGACCGCGCCGAGGAGGTCCTCGACGCCCCAGCCGCTGGCCAGCCCGGGCCGGGTGCCGAGGCACGGGGGCACCCCGCGCCGGAGCTCGTCGGCCGCGCTCATTGGTGAGGGCGGCGGCTGGTCACCCCAGGGGTACACGCGAGCCGTCGCCGCCTGCGGGCCCCAAGCGGCCGCCTTCTCCCACTCCTGTTCGGTCGGCAGCCGGGCGCCGCCCCAGCGGGCGAACGCCTCGGCTTCCCAGTAGCTGACGTGCTGGACGGGCTCGCGGGGGTCGAGATCGACCAGGTGGCCGAAGCGGCGTACCCGCCAGCCGTCATCGGTGATCAGCCACCCCTGCGGACAGGTCGTGCCGGTTTCCTGAAGCCAGTCCCATCCCGGCTGCGACCACAGCGCCGACCGGTCGTAGCCGCCCGCCCCGGCAAACGCCAGCCAGCGGCGGTTGCTCACCGGGTAGCGCTCGATGGCGAAGGCGGCGACGTCGACCTCGTGCCGCAGGCGCTCGTTGTCGTAGGCGCGCGAGCGATCCTCCGTACCCATGGCAAAGGGGCCGGAGTCGATGGCGATGCGTGCCTCGTCGTCGATCTCGACGCCGTCGATCTTCGTTGCCGGCGAGCACACCGGTGACTCGCCGACCGGCTCTTTCAACAAGTCGAGAGCTTGCAGCATGGTCTCCTGGTGCTGCGCCTCGTGCTGCATCACCATGCGGTAGACGAACCCGTCGCGCAGCAGCGGGTCGTTGCTCGCCAGGTGCGCCCGCCCGAGCAGCTCGAGCGCGTCGGCGCGTACCCGGCGGAGACCTTCGAGCGCCTCGTCGCGGTCCGGCAGGGTCAGCTCACCGCGGCAGGCGCGCGGGGTAAGCTGGGCATCGAAGCGGGTCTCGAGGCAGGCATCCGAGCGACCCTCGACGGCGTCGACCAGCCACAAGCGCTCGAAATCGGCGATGTGGCCGAGATCCCACACCAGCGGGCTCATGTAGTCGCAGAGCTGGCGCTTCAGCAGCTCGTCGGGCAGCGGCGCAAGCAGCGCCAGCGTGCGCCGCCGCACGCGCTCGAGCTCGCGCGCGATCTCCTCGGCGGCAACGCGCGCCACCACGCCCTCTTCACCCACCCCGTCCCGCGATGTCGTCTCCACACTGCCCTCCGCTGCCGACGTCCACCCGCACCGTCCGTGGCAAGAGTATCGCAAGCGCGATCAAGTGATATCGTCATGCCGCCGCCAGGCATCGTCCCCGCCGTCACCGAGCCCCGAGGTCATCGATGCGCCAGTCCATCACCCTGATCACCGGCGCCGCCGGCGAGATCGGCCACGCGCTGATCGAGCGCCTTGCGGCCAGCGGCGGCAATCCGATCGCGACGATCGACCTGCAGCCGCTCGACAACGGCGTGCGCAGGCTGGTCAAGCGCGCTTACAACGGCTCGATCCTGGACTGGGCGCTGCTCGAATCGATCCAGGCGGAGTACGCCGTTGACCGCGTCTACCACCTCGCAGCGCTGCTCTCGACGCGCAGCGAGTTCACCCCGGTGACGGCGCACGACGTCAACGTCAACGGCACGCTCAACCTGCTCGAGTTCTCCATGTCGCAGGCCCGCAGCCACGGCCGGCCGGTGATGTTCTTCTACCCCAGCTCGATCGCCGCCTTCGGTGTTCCCAGGAGCGTCGGCGACCGGCCGCTCAAGGAGCACGAATACAACGAGCCGACCACGATGTACGGCTGCAACAAGCTGTACTGCGAGCAGCTCGGCCGTTACTACGCCGGCCACTACAAGCAGCTCGACGCCGAGTCCCACGTCGGCCGCATCGACTTCCGCGCCATCCGCTTCCCCGGCCTGATCAGCGCGGTGACGATTCCCTCCGGGGGCACCAGCGACTATGCCCCGGAGATGATCCACGCCGCCGCCAAGGGCGAGCCCTACGCCTGCTTCGTGCGGCCCGACACGCGCATCCCGTTCATGGCGATGCCCGACGCGGTCGACGCCATCATGGAGCTGACCGCAGCCGATGCCGCGCACCTGAGCCAGCGGGTCTACAACGTCAACGCCTTCAACCCGTCGGCCGAAGAGATCGAGCGCCTGGTGATGGAGGCCTTCCCCCAGGCGTGCATCACCTTCGAGCCCGACACCCGCCGCCAGGAAATCGTCGACACCTGGCCGCGCGCCGTCGACGACAGCGCAGCCCGCGCCGACTGGGGCCTATCCCCGCGTTACGCCCTCGAGCCCTGCTTCCACGATTACCTCATCCCCACGATAAGAAAGCTATACGCCTGACCCGCAACGAGCGCCAACTCCCCCTAGAAGCGAAAACCTATGCCGAAAGATATCTCGGCGTTATGCAAGGATTGCTCGCCGATGTCGAGGAGGTCGGCGAGCTCCTGGTCAATGTTGAAGTCCGCGGCACTGACCTTGGTGAGGTGATCGCGCACGTCGACGCGTAGCGACACGCGCTTGATGTTGAACTTGATGCCGCCACCGAAGTTCCAACCCCACTTCTGCAACTGGATTCCGGCGAAGTCGACGAGCTCGTACGACTGCAACCCACCGCCCCCGGTCAGGAACGGCTGTACCGGCCCCGGAATCAGGATCAGCAGCACATTGCCCTCGAGGTACATCACCCTGGCCCCGAGGCTGATGTCGGCCCTCTCGAAGCTGGTGGTGAAACCCAGCCCGCGGTTGCTGTAGGTGAAGCTGCCTTCCACTCCGAGCGGGAAGGTGTAGTAGCCGACGCGGCCGCCGTAGGTGCGTCCGTTCTCCAGCGTGCTGGAGAGCGAGAATCCGTCGGTAACCAGCGAGGCCAGGTCACCGCCCACCAACCCGCCGATGAAAAAGCTCGCCTCGGCGTTGTGGTCCCGACTGGGGACCGACAGGCTCTGCCCCTGCTGCGGGGTCTGGGTGGAGGTGCCGGGCACCGCCTCCGGTTCCGCCGGCGGTGTGGGTTCCTGCGCCCGAGCCGAAGGTGCGCCGAGCAAGGTCAGAGCGCAGCACAGTATCGACAGGGTGATGACGCGGTGCTTCAGCATGGCTGTCTCCTCGCCTCCCGTTTTCACGGGGACCCGGACAGCCACACCCCTATGGCTGCCCCGGGACGGAGAGTCCCGGGATGAGGCGCCCCTATCTCGCTGGTGACGAGATCGAAGCCGATTGATGCCTGCGGATTCTACCCTTTTCGCGCGCGCCGGGATACGACCCTGCGCCGAAAGGGGCCGTTGCCTGTCAAGGCTGTCCATGGAGCCTTGGCGGCCGCCCCCTCACCGGCAACGGGTCAGATCGGGCGGACGTTCTGCGCTTGCAGGCCCTTGGGGCCCTCGACGACGTCGAACTCGACCCGTTGACCGTCCTCCAGCGACTTGTATCCCGACGACTGGATGGCCGAGTAATGGACGAAAACATCCGGCCCACCTTCATATTCGATGAAGCCGAAGCCCTTCGCGTTGTTGAACCACTTGACCGTGCCCTGCGCCATTTTTCCTTGCCCCTCAGTACATTGCGACGATCCGGCCCGCGCCGGCCGCAATTGCCCTGCGGGAATACTCGACGATCCCGATAATTTTGACAAGAGGTTTGATGATGTTTCAAAAACGGGTCATTCGCCGAAACCGACGCGGGGCAACACGCGCGCCAGCTGCCAGGCGGCAAGCGCGAGCAGCAACAGGCAGGCCGTACCCGGCAGCGGCGCGCCGTACAGCAGGTACCCGGTACCGAACAGCGCCGAATAGACCACCACGCAGCCGAGGAACCAGGCCAGGAATGCCGCCGTGAGGCTCTCCCCACGCGGCTCGGCGGCCACCGGAACGGAAGCTGCCACCCGTCGCCAGCCGGGGCCCAGCGGCCGGATCGCAGCATAGAACGAGCGCAACTTGGCCTCCTCGGTTGGCGGTGTAAGCCAGGTTATGACAAGCCAGCCCAGAGTGGTGATCGCCACCCCGATCACCAGTCGTGCGGAGGCGCTCAGCGGCGCATAGCCGTGCGCCTCGTGGCCGAACTCGAACCACAAAGCGACGGAGAACGAGATCACCATCGCGGCGATCTCGCTCCACGCGCTGATGCGCCACCAGTACCAGCGCAGCAGGAAGATCAGGCCGGTACCGGCGCCGATCTGCAGAAGGATCTGGAACGCCTGCAGCGCGTTTTCCAGCCACAGCGCCACCACCGAGGCGAGGACGATCAGGATCACCGTGGCGACCCGCGCCGCAAGCACGTAGTGGCGATCATCGCGGTCGGGCGCGAAGAAACGCTTGTAAAAGTCGTCGACCATGTACGATGCACCCCAGTTGAGGTGCGTGCTGATCGTCGACATGTAGGCGGCGGCGAGCGAGGCAACCACCAGGCCGAGCAGGCCGGACGGCACGAACACCAGCATCGCCGGATAGGCCAGATCATTGCCGATGATCGACGGGTCGACGTTGGGGAACGCCTGGCGCAGCGAATCGAGGGTCGGGTAGACCAGCATCGAGCTGAGCGCGACCAGTACCCAGGGCCACGGCCGCAGCGCATAATGGGCGACGTTGAACCACAGCGTCGAGTACACTGACTCCTTCTCGTTGCGCGCGGCCAGCATGCGCTGGGCGATATAGCCGCCACCGCCCGGCTCGGCGCCGGGGTACCAGGTGCTCCACCACTGCACCGCCAGCGGCACGATGAGTACCGTCGAGACCGCCGTCCAGTCGGAAAAATCGGGCAGCAATGACAGCTTTCCCTGCAGCGTGGGGCTGGCGATCAGGCCGCTGAGGCCGCCGACCTCCGGGCGCGCCAGGGCGAAGTAGGCAGCCGACAACGAGCCCACCATCGAGATGGTGAACAGCAGCAGGTCGGTCATCACCACGCCCCACAGGCCCGAGGTCGCCGAGTAGACCGCGGTGATCGACGCCGCCGCCAGCACGGTGACGTACTTGTCGGCACCGAGGAGCACACCGGCGATCTTGATGGCCGCGAGGGTCACCGTGGCCATGATCATCACGTTGAAGAAAACGCCCAGGTAGATGGCGCGAAAGCCGCGCAGAAAGGCCGCCGGCTTGCCGGCGTAGCGCAGCTCATAGAACCCCATGTCGGTGAGCACGCCGGAGCGCCGCCACAGCTTGGCGTAAAAGAACACCGTGCACATGCCGGTGATCAGAAAGGCCCACCACAGCCAGTTGCCGCTCACCCCGTTGTTGCGGACGATGTCGGTGACCAGGTTGGGGGTATCCGTGGAGAAGGTCGTCGCCACCATC
>JASFRZ010000255.1:0-7346 GCA_050114655.1 Acidobacteriota bacterium | reverse complement strand
CCCTACCCACCTGCTTTTCCGCTACAACCGCGAGATCTGCACCCGGCGCACCTGCGTGCGCTGCACGTTGCATCGTGGTCGCCCCCCCCAGCTATGGCGCGGCGGCGACATCGACGCGCGCACACGCGCCATCGACCGCTTCATCTTCCCCAGCGCGCGGACCGAATCCGTATATCGCGCCCAGGGAATCGGCGGGGCGGGTACGGTGATGCACCACTTCCTGCCCGACGAGTACTTCGAGGCGGCTGCCGCGCGCGGAGCGCGGGACGGCGCGGCCGAGCCCTACTTCCTCTACGTCGGTCGGATGGACGCCGTCAAAGGCGTCGAAGGGCTGGTACGCCATTTCACCTGCAACGATTCCGGTGCGCCGCTGTTCCTGGTCGGCGACGGCCCGATCGCGCCCGACCTGCGCCGTCGCTTCGGCGACCACCCGCGTATCCGATTCCTCGGCAGCCGCTCGCCCGCCGAGCTCGGCGAGCTGTACCGCGATGCGTTGGCGTTGCTGTTGCCGTCGGCGGGCTACGAGGTATTCGGGCTCGTCGTGCTGGAGGCATTCGCCCACGGTACGCCGGCTGCGGTCACCGACGTGACCGGCGCCGCCGAGCTGGTGCGTGCCGCGCAAGGTGGCTTCGTGTACGGCTCCGACGCGGAGCTGGCCGATGCGCTGCGGCAGCTTTCCGACCCGGGGGTGCGCGAACGGCTCGGTGCCAGCGGCCGCCACTACGCCCGCGAGGCCCACCGCGAAGACGACTATATCGACCGCTACGAGCAGCTCATCCGAGAGATGCGCGCGCCGTGAAGTTCCCGATCATCACCTTCCACTCGCTCGACGACAGCGGCTCGGTGATCTCGATGCCGCCGCGCCGCTTCGCGCGCATCGTTCAGGAGATCTCTGCCGCCGGCTGGCTCGGTTGCAGCGTCAGTGAGGCCCTGGCCGCGTGGCGCGTCGGTGATCATCGACCGCGACGCGTCGCCCTGTCCTTCGACGACGGTTACCGCAATCTGCTCGACGAGGCGCTGCCCGTGCTGCGCGACGCCGGCTTCAACGCCACGGTGTTCGTGGTCGCAGGCCGGTGCGGCAAGGACAACCGCTGGCCGGGACAGCCGTCATCGATCCCGCGGCTCGAGCTTCTCGACTGGAAGCAGCTCGAGCAGTTGCTGGCGGCGGGCTGGGAAATCGGCTCGCACGGCGTCGATCACTTGACGCTGCCGGCGCTGACTCGCGAGCGCGCGGCGCGCGAGCTACGCGACGCCCGGGAGCTGCTGCAGCAGCGCCTCGGCTGCGACGTGCCCGTGTTCGCCTACCCCTACGGGGCGCTCGATGCGACGGTGCGCGAGCTCGCCCGCGAGGTCTACGACGGCGCCTGCGGCACGCGATTGGCGCTCGCCACGGCGGCGGATCTGGCCGACCCGTTCGAGCTGCCGAGGCTCGACGCCTACTACCTGCGCGGCTTTTCAGCGACCAAGGCGATCGACAGCGCGATCGGACGCGGTTACCTGACCCTGCGACGCTGGGCGCGGCAGGCGCGGCAGCGGCGCCCGGGAAGCACGACGACGTCGCTACGGAGTTGACGGCGCCCCCGGACAGGCGGAAAAGGAAGGATTATACTGATCGTATGGATACTGACTCCACGCGCGAGGAGCATGAGGAGCTCGAGGAGCTTCCCGAGCACGCGGCTGCTGTCATCGGCCGCCTGGCGCCCCACGCGTTCGGCGTCGCCGTCGGCACGGTTGCCGCGCTGGGGCTGTTCTTCATCACCCTCGCACCGGCGGCGGGCGGCGATCCACACCTCGCCGACCACATCGGCCTGCTGTCGCAGTACCTGTACGGTTACACGGTCACGCTCACCGGCAGCGTGATTGCCGGGCTGTACGGGCTGGTGATCGGCTATATCGTGGGTAATCTGTTCGCTCGCACGCGCAACTTCGGAATGGCGATCTGGCTGCGCGTCATCTGGCGCCGCGCCGAGCATCACATGGCGTCCGACCTGCTCGACATCTGACGATGACCACCACCGAACCGCATTCACTCGACGACGAGCTCATCGACCGCAGCGTGCTCCGTCTCAGCACGATCGCGACGTCGCTGGGCCTCGGCCTGCTCGCCGGCTTGCTGCTGTTCGTCGCCACCCTGTTCCTGGCGCTGCGCGACGGTCCGGGCGCCGGCCCGCACCTCGGCCTGCTGTCGCAGTACTTTCCGGGCTACTCGGTAACCGTCCTGGGCAGCTTGGTGGGCTTCTTCTACGCCTTCCTCAGCGGCGCGCTGGCCGGCTTCCTGCTGTCGGCGACGTACAACCGTCTGGCGCGCTGACCCTCGCCTGCCATCGGATCCCGCTGGCCGCGGCCGCCCCCCGGCTCAGTGCTCAGACTCCTCGTCCTCGCCGACCTCCTCGATGTAGAGACGGTCGGAGTGCACCGCCCAGATGTCGTGCTCGGCACCGTGGATGTTCTCCACCGCGAGCATTGAGGTGAGCATCGAGTGGTCCTGGTTGTTGTACTTGTGCAACCCACTGCGGCCAACCATCTGGAAGTTCTCCAGCTCGCGAAGGAAGTCTTCGACCACCTCCAGGTGCTCACGGTAGCCGTGCTCGTACACCGGATAGGCGTTGGGCTGGCGGTATACCACCCCCGCTTCGATCTTGTCGGCCGGTGCCAGCCCGAGCTGGTCGAGCTCGCGCGTGGCGAGCGCGATCAACTCATCATCATCCATCTCCCACAGCTCCTCGCCACGGCTGGTGAAATACTCCGCCCCCAGGCTGCTCTTGTCGGAGTCGGGCACCATCTCGGCACTCCAGTTCTCGTAGTTCTGCAGCCGTCCCATCTGTACCGACGGATCGTGGATGTAGATCCAGTTGTCGGGGAACAGCTCGGGCACGTCGACGATCAGGCAGACGGTCAGGAAGTCGCGCTGCCGCAGGTGGGAGGCGGCGTGGCGCACGGCGTCGGGCGCCGGCGGATCCATCATCTCCACCGCCTCGGCAAGCGGCATGCTGCCGATGTACTGATCACCGCTGACAACCTGCCCCTCGGCGTCGCCGCCGAGCACGAAGCCAGTGACGCGCTGCCCGTCGCGCCGGATGCCGACCACCGGCTGCCCCGTGTTCACCGTGCCGCCGCGCTCGACGACCATCTCGGCCATGCGCTCCCACAACATCCCGGGGCCGAGCCGCGGGTAGAGGAACTTATCGATCAGGCTCTTGACCTTCTGGTTGCGGTCGCCGACCAGCGCGTGCAGCACCGCGGTACGCAACGACAGACCCTTGATGCGCTGCGCCGCCCACTCGGCGCTGATCTGGTTGCACGGGATGCCCCATACCTTCTCGGTGTAGCTCTTGAAGAAGGTCCTGTAGAGGCGCCACCCGAAGCGGTTCACGACCCACTGCTCGAAGTTGTCCTCTTCCTTGTGGGGAAACAACACCGCCCGGAAGAAGCTCATGCCGATCATGAAGCTGTTCCACAGCCCGAGCCCCTTGAGCACGTTGCCGATGCGCAGCGGGTAGTAAAAGAAGGTCTTGTTGTAGTAGATGCGCGACAGGCGGCGGACCTCGATGAGGTCGTCACCGAGCACCTCGTGCCAGATGCTCTCGGCACGCCTGATCTTGGTGTAGAAGCGGTGCCCGCCCATGTCGAAGCGGTAGCCGCGGAAGGAGTCGGTGCGCGACAGGCCGCCGAGGATGCGGTCCTTTTCGAGCACGGTCGGGGTATCGCCGGTACGCACGGCCTCGTAGGCTGCCGTCAGCCCCGCCGGACCCGCTCCTGCGATGAGAACCTTCCTGCCCTGGGGAGTTGGCGTGTCGGACACAGTGCTCGCGAACGGATGGGACAGAGCCTGATGAAAAAAACGGTTACCGGAGTCGCTACATGCTATCGCGCCGGGCGCGGCGCCGAGCGCCACGGCATCACCCAGCGGGAAAAACGCTCCAGGAAGTAGCTCAACAAGATGCCCAGCAAGGCGGTGACGAACAGTCCGGCGTACACCTGCTCGATGCGCAACGTCTGCCAGGCGAACCAGATGACCTGACCGAGGCCGCGCTGCGCCGCCACCAGCTCGGCGGCGATGGTCAGCATCAGGGCGACGTTGATCGAGATCCGCGCCCCGGCCATGATCAGCGGCAGGCTCCCGGGCAGCACCACGCGGGTGAACAGTTGCCACGTGCCGGCCCCGTAGCTGCGCGCTACCTCGAAGTAGATCGGTGAGATCTGCCGCACTCCGGCAACCGTGTTGATCAGCATGGGGAAGAACGCGCCGAGGGCGGCGAGCGAGACCTTGGAGGCCTCGCCAATGCCGAAGATAACCAGGATCAACGGCAGCACGGCGATCTTCGGCGTCGGATGCAGCGCCGCCACCCAGGGGTCGAGCTGCGCGCCGATGCGCGGCGACACCCCCATCGCCAGGCCGATCAACATGCCCGCGCCGGCGCCGAGGAAAAAGCCCACCGACACCCGCGCGACGGTGATCCCGGTATCCACCATCAGCGAGCCTTCGCGCAGCATGCTCACCAGCTGTACCCCGATCGCCGACGGCGGCGGGAAAAACAGAGGTGAGATCAATCCGGCGCGCGACAGCAGCTCCCACAAGGCGAGCACGCCGGCGGCGCTGAGCAACGGTCCCCAGCGATCGAACACGCTGGCGAACTCGGGAGGTGCTTCGGCACGGGTCAATGTGTCACCCACAGGCTCTCGCGAACCTCTTTTTCGAGCAGGCCCCAGATGTGCCACTTGATATCGGCCACCTCCGCCGGCTTGCGTCGCGTCAGCACGCGTGGCCGTTCGAGCGGGATCGGCACCTCGTCGAGAACGTGGCCCGGCCGGCCGCTGAGCACCAGGATGCGATCGCTCAACCGGATGGCTTCGTCGATGTCGTGGGTGACGAAGATCACCTCCTTGCGGTGCTCTTCCCAGATGCGCAACAGCTCCTCCTGCAGTACCAGACGGGTCTGCGAGTCGAGCGCCCCGAAGGGCTCGTCCATCAGCAGCAGGGGCGCCTCGGTGACAAATGCGCGGATGATACCGACCCGCTGGCGCATGCCGACCGAGAGTTGATCCGGATAGCTGTCGGCGAAGTGCGCCAGGCCGACGCGATCGATGAAGCCGTGCGCCCGCTCGAAGCGAGCGGCGCGCGGGACACCGTGCATCTCGAGACCGAAGGCGACGTTCTCGAGTACCGTCATCCAGGGAAAGAGCCCGTGATCCTGGAACACCAGCGCGCTCAACGCACCGTTGTCCTGCGGCGCGTCGATGAGCTCGACCCGGCCGGAGGACGGCGGCAACAGGCCGCCGATGATCTTCAGCAGCGTGGTCTTGCCGCAGCCACTCGGGCCGACGATGCCGATGAACTCGTTGTCGTCGACGTTGAAGGTCACATTCGCAAGCGCCGACAGCTCGCCCTGGGTCCGGTCGTAGACCTTCGTCACCTGTTCACATTGGATCCGCATGCACGGCTTTCCCGATCGGAGCCGAGCCTCGAAAGCACGGCGAGAAAACGCCCGCGCCCGGCCCGCGCAGACGATTGTATGACACACGTAATGAGCACGCGACACACCGGCGATCACCGTCGCTGCCGCGGGCGAGGAGCGTCGTCACCGGCTCGAAGCTTGCATGCCGAAGCGTTCGTCGACCAGCTCTTCGTCGGGCAGCACGCGCTCGACGAGTCCACGCTGCAGCGCCCAGCGCTGGTAATCGCCCAGCCCCGCGGTGCGGACGCGCGCGTCGTCGTCCATCGCCACCCAGCACATCGCCGCGAGCTCGTCGCGACTCAGCCCCATGGCCGCGCTGAGGATGTCGAGGTTGCGCGGCGTCTTGCCCCGGTTGTACTGGCGGATGGCGCGACGGTATGCGCTCAGAAAGCGCTTCCCCACCTCGGGTCGCTCCTCCAGCAGGTCGGGACCGAAGAACAGCACGCTCTGCGGATAGTCGGGGGCGATCTCCTGCGTAGCCTTCCACAACACCGCGTCCCCCGATGCCAGCAGACGGGTCAGCCGCGGCTCGTCGAGCCCGGTGAGGTCGTAGGCGTCACCGAGGAAGGCGTCGACGAGCGCGGCCATCGGCACGTCGACCAGCTCGAGGTCGGCGATCTCCAACCCGAGTGGTTGCAGGGCGCGGTCGAGCCAGAAGGCGTGCGGCAGGGCGATGTCCACCTCGGCCCGACGACCGCGTAGCGCCTCGGTATCCACGACGCCGTCATCGGGGACCAGCTCACGGCGCACCACGAAGCCGTGGAACGTACAGCCACCGGCGGCGAGGTGCCCGGTGCCTCCGACGATACGGATGTCGGCTCCCGCAGCCATCGCATTGAGCATGGCGACGGTTACCTGCCCGGCGCCGACCGACACCTCCCCCTGGGCGAGCGCCGGGATGGCGTCGATGTTGCGCGCCAGGCGGACGAGCTCGACGTCGAGGTTCTCGTCGGCAAAGTACCCCTCTGCCTGGGCGATGTAGAACGGCGCGGTGAACAGCACCGGGATGACCACCGCGCTCACCGCATCGGGCGTATGCGTCGCCGTCTCGCGGGCGGCGGAGCAGGCGGCGAGCGGCAGCAGCAGAACGGCTACCAAGAGGCACCGCGGCCCGCTCATCGGCTTTGCCGCTCGAGGGCGCGAAACTTGCCGCGTGCCGTCCACTGCGGCTCCTCTCGTCGCACGCGAAAGGTATCGGCCTGCTTCCAGAGGGCGCGCGCCAGGTGCGCGGCGTCGTCGCTATCGGCGAGGGCGTCGAGCAGCGCTTCGATCGCGCTCTCCTCACTCGAAAGGTCCACCTTCGGACTGACGCGCAGTACCAGCCGGCCCAGGCCGTGCTCTCCCTCTTCCTCTACGAGCTGGTAGTCGATCGGGGTGCCGCCGAAACGGGCGGGTAGCACCTCCTCGAGAATGCGGGTCATGTCGCTGCCGATCAGCGTCACGCCTTCGCCGGTCAACTTGGAGAAGCTGTGGATGCTGTGGACATGACGATGGTAGCCGAGCTCCTCGAAGGCACAGCCGCACGCGCGCTCCTCGACGACGCCGTAATCGTCGCTCTCGACGTTCAGCAATACGGTGGCCGCAGCCGGCCTCACCGAGGTGAAGTAGAGAGCGTCGACCTCGATGGCGGTGCCGCGGATCTCGCGCGGGTGCTGGATGAGCGCCACGCAATCCTCCAGGACGTGCTGGTCGTTGGCCTCGGCCGGTGCCGCGCAGCCATGCCCGATCGGCCCGAGGTCGGAGCTGATGTAGACGGGCGCCAGATGGGCGCCGGAGCGCTCGACGGTTGCCTTGCGCGCCGCGCTGACAGGTTCGCCACCGCCGAGGAATACCACACCGGACAGGTCGATCCCCTCGTCGATCGCCGCCACGCTGGCCCGCACACTCAGG
>JASFRZ010000254.1:0-7354 GCA_050114655.1 Acidobacteriota bacterium | reverse complement strand
CGGGCCGTGAAGCCGGCGGCAAGCAGGTGAGCGGCGGACCGGAGGGGCCGGCGTTCACCGTCGTCGGCGTGGTGCGCGACTACCACCATGCCGACCTGCGTGAGCCGCCGCGGCCGCACCTGTACTGGGCCATCGAGCAGCAGTACCGTTTCGGCAAGGACGCCGGCACGCGCCGGTTGCTGGTGCGCGTCACCGGCCCGCCGGAACCGGCGGTGGCCGCGATGCGCGCGGTGGTGCGGGACCTCGAGCCCCGCCTGCCGCTGTTCGACGTCGCCACGATGAGCGATCACGTGGCCGCGACCTTCCGCGAAGAGCGCCAGTCGGCGGTCGTCGTGGGCTCGTTCTCGCTGCTCGCTCTGTTGCTGTCGGCCGTCGGTCTGTTCGGCGTGTTGGCGTACACCGTCGGGCAACGCCGTCGCGAGATCGGTATCCGCTGCGCGCTCGGCGCGCACGCCGGACAGGTCGCCGCGATGGTGGTGCGCTCGGGTGTGCTGCTCGCGGCCGTCGGCGTGGCCTTCGGGCTGCTCGCCGCGGCGGCGGCGTCCCGGGTGCTGTCCTCGCTGCTGTTCGACGTCACTCCAGTCGACGCCGGCACCTTCGCCGGCATCGCCTTGGTGGTTTTTGCGGTCGCCGCGGCGGCCAGCTTCGGCCCGGCGCGGCGTGCGGTGCGCGTCGATCCCGCCGTCGCGCTGCGAGGAGATTGATGCAAGCGGCTCGTTTTCGGAATACAAACAACACGGCCGTGATCGGCCACGGAAGGACATGATGAGCAACGCGACCGATGAGGTGCTCGACTACCTGCCGCTGACCCCGGCGGTGTTTCATATCCTGCTGGCCCTGAGCGAGGGCGACAAGCACGGCTACGCGGTCATCGTCGACGTGCGCGAGCGCACCGCAGGCGAGGTCAAGCTAGGGACCGGCACGCTGTACACGGCGATCAAGCGACTGCTCGAGCGCGGCCTCATTGCCGACACCGACGCGCCCGACGACGAGGTCGAAGAGGGCGAGGAGCGGCGCCGCTACTACACCCTGACCGAGCTCGGACACGATGTCGTGCAGGCCGAGGCCGAGCGGCTCGAGCGGCTCGTAGGCATCGCGCGCGAGCGCGCGCTGTTGCCGGCCGGCAGCCGGCGCGACTGAATCGGCCATGCGGCACTTCCTCTATCGAGCTCTGCTTGTCGCCCACCCGCGCCCGCTGCGCCGCGAGTTCGGCCGCGACATGGAGCTGGCGTTCGACGCACTGTGCCGCGAGCAAGGCCGCAGTGTGCGCGGGCGTATCCGCCTGTACCTGCGCGAGGCTGTCGATCAGCTGCGCAGCGGGTTGCAGGCGCGGCGGCGAGCCTGTAGCCCCACCGCACGACGATACGCGATCACCCCGGCGGCATGGTCCGCGATCTCCAGCGCGCCGCGAACACGTCCCGTCCCGCCCCCCGAGAAAGGCAGCAGCATGCGAGCGCTTCTGGAAGATCTCCGCTTCGCCGTTCGTGCCCTCGCCGCTAAGCCCGGCTTCACCGTGGTGGCGGCCTTCACGCTGGCGCTCGGCATCGGCGCGACCACGCTCATCTTCTCGGTCACCGACGCGGTGATGTTCCGGCCGTTGCCCTACGCCGCCCCCGATCAGCTCGTCATGGTGGGCAGCGAGTTCGGTGGTAGCGGGCGGCTATCGCCCATGACACCTCCCGACTTCCTCGACCTTCGCGAGCGCAACCGCTCGTTCAGCGGCGTCGCCGCGTCGGCATCGGCGACGCTCGACCTGGTCGGTGAGGGCACGCCGCAGCGCTTCGCCGGTGCCCGCGTGTCAGCCGACTTCTTCCGCGTGCTCGGCGTCGAGCCGGTCGCCGGTCGCACCTTCCGTGCCGACGAGGAGATCCCCGGCAACGATCGCGTCGCGGTGATCAGCCACGACGCATGGCAGCGGCACTGGGGCGCCGACCCGGCGCTGATCGGCAGCGAGATCACCCTCAACAGGATGCCCCACACGGTCGTCGGCGTGATGCCTCGCGACTTCCGGCCGCCGGAGGGCATCGCGTACCAACCCGACGTCGACGTGTGGCTGCCGCTGGCCATCGATCGCCAGCAGAGCAACCGCTTCAGCGCCTTCCTGTGGACCATTGCGCGGCTGCGCGACGGGGTGACGATCGACGGCGCGCGTGAGGAGCTGGGGTCGCTCAGCGCGGCCTTCCAGCGGGAATTCTACGACGGTGAGAACCGCTTCGCCTTCGTCACCGAGCCGCTCTTCGACCGCACCGTCGGTACGATCGGCTCGTCGCTGACTGTGCTCACCGGTGCGGTGGCCCTGCTGCTGTTGATCGCCTGTGCCAACGTCGCCAACCTGAGCCTGGCGCGCGGCGCCGACCGCGGTCGCGAGATCGCCATGCGCTCGGCGCTCGGCGCCGGGCAGGGGAGGGTGGTGCAGCAGCTGCTGCTGGAGAGCATCCTGGTCGCGCTGGCCGGCGGTGCGCTGGGCTCGCTGCTCGCCTGGGGCGGCGTGCGGCTGCTGCCGCTGGTCGATCCCGGCCGGCTGCCGCGGGTCGGCGAGGTGAGCCTCGATCTGCGCGTGCTGGCCTTCGCCCTGCTGCTGTCGAGCGCGACCGGGATCCTCTTCGGCCTCGGACCCGCGTTGCGCACCTCGCGCACCAACCTGGCGGATGTGCTGCGGGCTACGCAAGGCTGCTCGTCGGCGCGCAACGAGCGATTGCGCGGCACCCTGGTAGCCGTGCAAACGGCGCTGGCGTTGATGCTCCTGGTCGGCGCCGGGCTGTTGATCAACAGCTTCGTACGGCTGCGTAACGTCGATCCGGGATTCGATCCCGACAACCTGATGACCATGCGGCTATACATCCCGCCCGAGGTCGCCGGCGGCTCGCGCTGGTCGCCTTCGAGTGAAGCCGAGTGGGAAGGGTGGCGCACCTTCTACTCACAGCTTCTCGATCGGGTCGCGACGCTTCCCGGCGTGAGCGCGGTGGCCGGTACGACCTCACCGCCGATCATCGGTTCCGAGCTGTGGATGGCGATTACCATCGAAGGCCAGGAGGCCGATCCGGACGAGCCTGACTACCAGGCCGACAACCGCGTCAGCCCGGGCTACTTCCGCACCATCGGCGCCACCCTGATCCGCGGGCGCGAGTTCACCCGCGCAGACGACAACGGCGAGCCGCACGCGATTGTCAACGAGGCCTTCGCCGAGCGCTACTGGCCGGGCGAGGATCCGATCGGCAAGCGTTTTCAGTACGGCACCGTGGCCGATGCCGAGGGTGAGTTCCTCACCGTCGTTGGCCTGGTCGGCAACACTGCCCAGGGTGAGCTCGGCGACGAGACGCGCGCGGAGTTCTTCGTACCGTTCTTCAACGACCCGCTACGCGCCATGACGGTGGTGGCACGCTACGAGGGCGACCCCGGCGCGCTCGCCGAGGGCATGCGCGCGGCCGTCTGGGCCCTCAAGCCCGACCTGCCGGTCGACGTCCTCGAGCCGATGCGCGCCACGATGGCCGGCTCGATCACCCAGCCGCGCTTCTACACCCTGCTGCTGAGCGCCTTCGCCGCCGTCGCCATGACCCTCGCCGCGGTCGGCATCTACGGCACGATGGCCTATACCGTCGGGCAGCGCACCCGCGAGGTCGGCGTGCGGCTCGCCCTCGGCGCGCAGCGCGGCGACGTGCTGCGCCTGATCGTCGGCCGCGGCATGAAGGTCACGCTCGTCGGCATGGCGCTCGGCGTCGCCGGCGCGCTCGCCCTGTCACGCTTCATCGCCGGCTTCGTCTTCGGCATCGAGCCCACCGACCCGGCGACCTTCGCCACCGTCGCCGGAGTGCTCACCGCCATCGCCGCGCTCGCCTGCTACATCCCCGCCCGCCGCGCTGCCCGCCTGGATCCGGCGCAGACGCTGCGCTCCGACTGAGCCGCGTGTGGCCGCTGCCCTCGCCATGGCCCGGGGAGGCCGGCTTCGACATCGCGAGGGCGCGGGTGGGCTGCGCAGCTCAGTCCGACTCGACGATGCGGTACACGTCGATCCGAGCGCTGCCGTCGGCCTGGTTGGAGACAACGGCAAGGCGATCACCGGTGATCGCGAAGGGCGTGATCTGATAGCCGTCCATCGCGGTCAAGGCCTCGGTCCTGACCTCGTTGAGGAATGCGCCCTCGGCGTCAAGGACGTCGAATACCCACTCGTCGGCGGTGTAGCGTTGCGTCAGCACCCAGATGCGGTCGCTACCGTCGACCTGGATGCCGGAGCGGACGATGTACGGACGGCTCGGGTCGATCTCGCGCTCCTCGCGTCCGCTTTCGAGGCGCGCGCGGTTGGCCTCCCGCTCCGCCTCGAGCTGTTCCGCTGACTTGGGCGGCGGCGGGATGTCGCGGCCGAACTGACGGACCGCGTTGCCGTCGCCGTCCAGCACCCACAACCGGTACGTCGCGGTATCGGCGATCACCAGCTCTCCGGACGGCGTCGCCGCGGCGGCGAGAACGGCGCGGAATCCCTCGGGGGCAGCCCCGGTCAGCGCGATGGCCGTGGTGATTTGCGCGCATTCGGAGCCCCCGTTGACGTCGATGATGCAGCGCTCGATGACGTCGGGTTCCTCGGACGTCGGCAGATAGGAATGGCGGAAGTAGGTGCCCGTCGACGGCGCGAACGCCTGCGCTCCCGGGGCCGCAAAAGGCAGATCGAGCGTTTCCTGACGCAGGAACTCGCCGCTTGCCGAAAAAGTCTCGAGCACGGCGGGCATGAGCTCGAGAACCGACAGCTCGCCGTCCGGCCACGGCAGCAGGTAGGCGCCGGAAAAGTACATTCCCCCCATCTCGCTGCCTAGCTCGCCGGGTCCTTGCCCGCGCGAGCCGAACGACAGCTCCGGCTGCCCACCGGGCCCGAAGATGCGCACAAAGGGCTCGTAACGATCGAGCACCGCGAGGCGTCCATCTTCAAGCAATGAGATCACCGTCGGCGTGATCAGCTCCGGCCCCGCGCAATCAGCGCAGCCGATCGTCGCCACCGGCTCGAGCGCGATCGTCGGACTCGCCGCGTCTTTTTCCGCATCCCCAGCGGCGCCGGTACCCCCACAGCCGCCGACAATCGCGCCGCTCACGAACAGCAGCAAAGCGACCGCCGCGACAAATCCGCGGGAACCTCTGCGACGACAAGCCATCCCACGAGGCGACATCGTGCCTCCTTCCAATCGCACAGAAAGCATAAGCAAAAAGGCAGCGATCACAAGGGGAGCAGCGAACAGGTCCGGGCGGGAGCGAGAAGGTAGTGGATGCAAGGCGCGCGACCGCAGGCACGGCGGACGCGTACCCCACGTACGCGGGAGCCGGGCCGAGGGAGCGCAACGCCGCAGACGCTGCCTTATCGCTCCCGCCTACTTGTAGTAGTCGTAGTAGTCGGCGCCGAGGTGGGTGATCTCCTGCTCACCGGCCATGTAGCGCAGCGTGTTCTTCAGCTTCATCTGCTGGATGAACAGATCGTGCTCGGGGTAGAGGCCGGGCATCGTCGTGGGGCTCTTGAAGTAGAAGCTCAGCCACTCCTGGATGCCGGAGAAGTCGGCGCGCCTGGCGAGGTCGAGGAACAGCGCGAGGTCGAGCACGATCGGTGCGGCGAGGATCGAGTCGCGGCACAGGAAGTCGATCTTGATCTGCATCGGGTAACCGAGCCAGCCGAAGATATCGATGTTGTCCCAGCCCTCCTTGTTGTCCCCACGCGGCGGGTAATAGTTGATCCGCACCTTGTGGTACATGTCCTCGTAGAGGTCGGGATACTTGTCCGGCTGCAGGATGTGCTCGAGCACGCCCAGCTTGCTCTCTTCCTTGGTCTTGAACGACTCCGGATCGTCGAGAACCTCGCCGTCGCGGTTGCCGAGGATGTTCGTCGAGAACCAACCCGACAGCCCCAGCATGCGCGCCTTCAGCCCCGGCGCCAGGATGGTCTTCATCAGCGTCTGGCCGGTCTTGAAGTCCTTGCCGCAGTGCGGCGTCTTGGTCTCCTTGGCGAGCTCGAAGAAGGCGGGGAAGTCGGCGCTCAGGTTGGGCGCGCCGTTGGCGTAGGGGATGCCCTTCTTGAGTGCCGCGTAGGCGTAGATCATGCTCGGCGCGATGCCCGGGTCGCTGTTCTTCAAGCCCTCCTCGAAGGCCTCGATCGACTGGTGCACGTTGCCCGGCCTCATGAACACCTCGGTGCTGCCGCACCACACCATCACCAGGCGGTCGCAGGCGTTCTTCGACTTGAAGTTGTCGATGTCTTCCATCACCGCCTGGGCGAGGTCCCACTTGCTGTCGCCCTTCTTGACGTTGGTGCCGTCGAGCTTCTTGACGTAGGCCTTGTCGAACACCGCCGGCATCGGCTCGATGGCGGACAGCTCGTCCTCGATCTCACCGAGCAGCTCGTTTTCCAGCACGCCGGCGTTCCGCGCCGCTTCGTAGGCGTTGTCCTCGAAGATGTCCCAGCCGCCGAATACCAGGTTGTCGAGCTCCGGCAGGGAGACGAGCTCCTTGATCAGCGGAACGCGGTCTTCGGTGCGCTTGCCGAGGCGTATGGTGCCCATCTGGGTGAGCGATCCGATGGGTTTGGCGATACCCTTGCGCGCCGCCAGGACGCCGGCGAAGAAGGTGGTCGACACGGCGCCCATACCCGGCGTCAGAACGCCGAGCCGGCCCTCGTGGCTAGCGATGGTTACTTTCGGAGCGTCGCCCATGGGGGTTCCTTTCGACGGGCCGCGGCCGGTTCGCGCGGCGCAGCCCGGTGCACAAACGAGAATGACGTCAGCAAACGTACATTATCGACCCTCGGGCCGCCGCGCGCGATCCGCCGACGTCGCCATGCGCCGCGCGGTTCGGCGCGAGGTGCGGGCATCGCGCGATGGCGCCGAACGCGGTGGGCATGGTCGCGGCGCGACGGCACGCCTCAGACCGGCGACTGACCGCTGTCGACCAGCCGTTGGTACTCCTTGCCGATCCAGCCGGCGAGCAGCAGCCATACGATGACGATCGCGCCGTTGACCATCGCGAACCCGCCGGAGCTCAGCACGATCACCTGGGTGCCGATGAACACCAGTACCGCCGACAGTGTGTCGCCGACGCGCACGAAGAACGAGTCGATCGCCTGCTTGGCCTTGTACTTCTGCTCGCGGGTGGTGGGCAGAAACAGCATGTTGCGCACGGTGTTGTTGAGCGAGTAGTCGGTGGCGTTTTCCGCCGTTTTGGCCCAGCGGATGTAGCCCAGGACAGGGTAGAAGGCGATCAGCGAGTAGGCGCCGAGCGAGATCACCGGCAGGATCAGGACCGCGAAGCGCACGCCGAGGTACTTGACGATGCGCGAGACCAGGAACAGCTGCACCAGCACGCCGACGATGTTGACGACGAGCTGGAA
>JASFRZ010000253.1:0-7365 GCA_050114655.1 Acidobacteriota bacterium | reverse complement strand
TGCCATCAGGTACCCCCTCTAGTCGCGCTCTGGCCGCTCGACGCGCTCGACCATGCCCTGGTAGCTGCCGTATTTGGGCGTTCTCACCGCGGGAGCGGCCGGCTTTTCGGGTCCGGTGACGGAACCGGGCTCGCCGCCGCCGTTGACCGAGAACAGATCGGCGATCCCTCCGATGCTGCCCATCACCCCGGTGGCCTCGACCGGCAGGAAGATCTTTGTGGCCTGGCCGTCGGCGATCGCCGCGAGCGCCTCGAGGTACTTGATGGCGATCAGGTCGTTGGTCGGGTCGCCCCGGTGGATGGCGCCGTAGACCTTGGCAATGGCCTCGGCCTCGCCGTCGGCGACAGTGGTCTTTTCGTACTTCTGTGCGTCGGCGACCTCGCGGATCGCCTGCGCCTGACCCTCGGCCTGCAGGATGGCCGACTGCTTGTCGCCGGTGGCACGCTCGATCTTGGACTGCTTCTCGCCCTCGGCCTCGAGGATCATGGCGCGACGCTCGCGCTCGGCCTTCATCTGCCGGTGCATCGCCTCGGTGACGTCGCGCGGCGGGTCGATGCGCTGCAACTCGACGCGCACCACGCGGGTGCCCCACTTGTCGGTGGCCTCGTCGAGGATCGCACGCAGCGCAGCATTGATCTTCTCGCGCGAGGTCAGCGTGTCATCCAGCGACATCTCGCCGATCACGTTACGCAAGTTGGTCTGCGCCAGCTTGGTCGCCGCGGTGTAGAAGTCGGCGACGTTGTACATCAGCTTCACCGGGTCGGTAGCCTCGTAGTAGACCACTGCATCGACGGTCACCACCACGTTGTCGTTGGTGATCACCTCCTGCGGCGGCACGTCGACCACCTGCTCGCGCATGTCGACCTTCTGCATGCTGTCGAGAAACGGAATGATCAGCGTGATGCCACTCTCCGCCGTGCGCAGGTACCTTCCGAGACGCTCCACGACGCCTTTCTGCCACGGGCGCACCACGCGGACGCCGGTGGCCGCAAAAACGAGAATTACGAAGCCGACCACCATCAGGAGAACTACGCTTCCAGTCATCGGATACCTCCTTGCCCGCCGCGCGGGCGAACCACGACGTGCGTGCCGTCGATGCGCTCCACTTCCACCGCGGTCCCCTCGGGAATGGTCTCCTCGCTGTCCGAGGAGGCACGCCATTCCTCGCTGCCGATGCGCACCCTGCCGGTCACGCCGTGCGGCTGCACCGCTTCGAGCACCATGCCGACCTGGCCGATCACGCGGTTCGCGGCCACGTTGATGCCGGAGTCGGGGGTGATGTGATCGGCGAAGCGCCTGAGCGGCAGCAACAGAGCGACGGAGACCAGCAGGAACGCCGCCCACTGCCACACCAGGCCGATGCCCATGAACGCGAGCGCCGCGGCAATCGCCGCGCCGATGCCGAACGGCAGAATGAAGAAGCCGGCCGTGAAGACCTCACCAACGACCAGAAACGCGGAGAGAACGACCCAGAACCACTCCCAGGGCAGCTCCCAAGCCATCGGGACCTCCTTCGCGTAGGAACTTCGCTTCAGCTACCCCTGTTTTACCGCAATGGCGGCAAACCTGCGCCGGAAAGGACCCCGGAAAGCGGCAAGGGATCGGCGCCGATCAGTCGCGCAGGACGGAGATCGCGTAGACGATGAGGGTCTCGGGCGGAATCACGAAGCGGGGCTCTTGCGGGCGATCCGGGCCGTAGAAGCCACCGTCTCCATAGCCTTCTTGCGCCGGTACGATGACCACGGCCTGTCCCCCGCGCCGCATCTCGTGCAGGGCCTGATCGAAGCCGGGGTTGATGGTGTCGGAGCCGACCTCGTAGGAAAACGGCTCGGCGTTCAGTTCATCGGCCTGGGGGGTGCCGTCTTCCGGGTTTCCGGCAAAGCTGCGCTCACTGAACAGCGGGCCGGTAACGTCGATCATGTGGCCGCGGTAGACCACCGCTGTGCCCAGGTAGCGGATCTGCACCTGATCACCGTCGACCAGGGGGTCTCCTCGCCCCCGGCGCACGCGCAACACCCGCAGCTCTCCATCCCAGGCGGCGAGGCGCCCGTCGATGTTGCTCGCCACCCAGATCCTCTGTTGCAGGAAGCGCTGCGCGTTCACCTCCATGACGCGATCTTCGGCGTCGGCCACCAGCGCGCGAAAGCCCTCGGTGTCGATGCTGTAGTCCTCCGCGGCGGCCCCCTGCCGTATGATGCGAACGCTCTCGATGACGTCCCCCTGGACAATCGCGTTGACCACGTCCATTCCCTCGACGACCTCGCCGAAGACGATGTAGGTGCCGTCGAGATACGAGCGGTCCCCGAGGGTGATGTAGAACTGCGCGCCGTTGGTATGCGGGCCGGAGTTGGCGATGCCGAGCGCGCCGGCATGATCGTGGCTCAGACCGGCATTGATCTCGTTGGGGTAGGTGTACCCCGGGCCGCGGGCATCGGAGCGGTCGGGGTCCGGCATCCCGGCCTGGATGACGTGGCCCTCGACGACGCGATGGAACACCGAGCCGTCGTAATAGGGCACCCCGGCCTCGAATGCCTCGTTGTCGATCGTGCCCTCCGCAAGCCCGACGAAGCTGGCCACAGCAAGCGGCGTCTGGTCGGGCTCGAGGCGCGCGACGATCACCCCCTTGTTGGTGGTGATGCGAGCGTACAGGCCGTCGGCAAGCTGTTGGCCGACGCCCTTGTCGAGCGCGGGCAGCGCGAGAGCAGGCAGCGCGAGCGCCAGCAGCAGGGATGCGCGCAACCGCTTCACAGCCGCTTCAATGGGTGCCCGGAGCGACGGGACTGAGGGGCTTTCCGTTGATCGCGATCCCCTGCACGCGTGAGGTCAGCAACTCACCACCGGGGATGGAAAGGACGACCTTGAAGCCCAGTAGCACCCAGCCCACCTTCACCATCGAGCCACGGCCGGACAGCGTCGCGCCGATCAGGCTGGCCGCCGCTTCCTCGTTGATGTACTCGCCGTCGCCGCGCGCCATGCCGCAGCCGCGGGCGGGCTCATCGAGGCGTAGGTCGTAGACCGAGTTCAGCGTGCGGATGCTGATCAGATCTCCGGGGCGGAGGCTGCGCGTATCGACGCCCTCCTCGAACGAGGGGGCACCGAAGTCATGCGGGGAGCGCAGGGCGCGAGTCGTCGTCGATGTCGTGTCCATGTCCATGCCCGGGAAAGCGAGGCATTGCGCAGCGCCTGCGAAGGGCCGACGTCCACGCGTCCGCCCAACTATACTCCCAGGCCTTGCAAGACGGTAGAGACGAGACCACGGAGAATACCCGGTGGACGACGACGCCCTCGAGCAGCTCGAGCGCTTTCTCGCCGAAGACCTCGGCCGAGGCGACATCACCAGCGAAGCGTTGATTCCCGTCGAAGCGCGGGCCGCGGGGCGGGTGTGCAGCGGCGGCGAGGCAGTGCTCGCCGGGCTCGAGGAGGCGCAGGCGCTGGCCGGGATCCTGCGGCTCGACGCCGGTGCCCTGGCGCGGGACGGCGACGAGATCGACGCCGGGCGGACGGTACTGGAGATCAGCGGCAACGCGCGCGCCGTCCTCGGCGTCGAGCGTACCCTGCTCAACGTGATGAGCCACCTCAGCGGCATCGCCACGGCCACGCGCCAGGCGGTGCGGGCGGTGCGGGCGGCTCACACCGGGGCGCTGGCGGCGCAGCCGCCGGCGATTGCGGCCACTCGCAAGACGCTGCCGGGTCTGCGGCGGCTGCAGAAGAAGGCGGTAGTGCTCGGCGGAGGCGTCCCGCACCGCTTCGACCTCTCCGATGCGGTGCTGGTCAAGGACAATCACCTCGCCGTGTTCGGCGAGGTCGACGCCGCGGTGCGCCGGCTGCGCGAGCGCCTCGGCGATATCCCCCTCGAGATCGAGGTCGAGTCGCTCGAGGATGCGCTACGCGCCGCCGAGCATGGCGCCGACACCCTGCTGCTCGACAACCTCGACCCCGCCGCCATCATCGCCGTGGTCGACGCGCTGAGGTCGGCCGGGCTGCGCGACGCGCTATCATTGGAGGCGTCAGGCGGGATCACCCTGGCGTCGGTGGCTCGGTACGCCGATACCGGCGTCGACGTGATCTCCATGGGCATGCTCACGTCGTCGGCACCGCGTATCGATTTCTCGATGCACTTCGACGCCTGAACGCGAGGGCGTCGGCACCTCCCGGCCCAACCCGCAAGGAAAGAGACAGATGAGCAGTCAGGGTCTACCCGTCTCCCCGCGAGACAACGGCGGCGATGCCGCGGCGGCGGGCGAGCTGATCGCCGAGATCGACAGCCTGCGGCGTGAGCACAATGCGGTGATTCTGGCGCACAACTACCAGATTCCTGCGATCCAGGACCTTGCCGACTTCGTCGGAGACTCGCTCGGCCTGTCGCTGAAGGCGCAATCCACCGACGCCGACTTGATCGTGTTCTGCGGCGTCCACTTCATGGCCGAGACCGCCGCCGTGCTGTGTCCCGACAAGACCGTGCTGATCCCCGCTGTCGACGCCGGCTGTTCGCTCGCCGAAACGATCACCGCCGAGCAATTGCGCGCCTGGAAGGCGGAGCATCCCGACGCCGCGGTCGTCGTCTACGTCAACTGCTCTGCCGAGGTCAAGGCAGAGGCCGATTACTGCTGCACCTCGGCAAACGCCTTGAAGGTGGTCGAGTCAATCCCCGCCGACCGCGAGATTCTCTTCGCGCCCGATATGTTTCTGGGCGAGTACGTTCGCGGCAAGACCGATCGCAAGATGCACGTGTGGATGGGTGAATGCCATGTCCACGCCGGCATCCGCCCGGCGGACGTGGATCGCAAGTTCGAGGAGCATCCCGACGCCGAGCTGCTGATCCACCCCGAGTGCGGCTGCGTATCGAACGTCATGTGGCAACTCGGCAAGGGCGATCTGCCGCAGGAGCGCACGCGCATCACCTCGACCAGCGGCATGGTCGAGAGTATCGCCGATTCCGCCGCGAGCGCCTTCCTGGTCGCCACCGAAACCGGCATCCTGCACCAGATGTCCAAGCGCCACCCCGACCGGACGTTCGTGCCGATCAAGGCCGACGCCGAGTGCATGTACATGAAGATGATCACGCTCGACAAGCTGGCGCGGGCATTGCGTGAGGGGGTTCACGAGGTTCGCGTGCCGGCGGAGATCGCCGCTCGGGCGCGGCGCGCCATCGAGCGCATGGTGTCGATCCGCTAGCGGGCCGTGGTGAGAACCCCATGGGACTTTCACCACGGCCTGCTGGCACGGCAGATTCTTCTCCGAAAGGCCTGCCCGGGCACGTATCATCACCTCATGAGCACCGCCGCGCGCGCACAGCGAAGCTTGCACGTCGTTCCCGGGTACCGGCAGGTCTCGGTCATCTGCTGCGGCGTGCGCGTCGCCGCAGCGCGCGAGGATGACCCGCCGTTCTCCGTGGACGCCGAGGTGCTCGAAGAGGACACCTGGCTGGCGTTGAGCGCGCCCGCCGACATCATCTCTGATCCCGGGCCTCCGGTGCGGGTCATGACGCGCGTTTGGGAGGCGCGGCCCGAGTTGCCCGGCACGGTGATCGTCCGCCGCGGCACGCCGATGAAGCTGCTCGCCGTAGTACACGACCTCAACGCCGAGCCCTCGTGGACGGAGGAGCGCGTCGAGCAGGTGCTGTCCACCCTGTTCGAAATCGTCGACGGCGAGGGCGTCCGCGCCTTGCAGCTCCCGATGCTGGCCACCAGGCACGGGCGTCTCCAGCCGGAGCGCTTCATGCGGCTGCTGCGCGCTGCGCTCGAGCGTCGCACCGGATCCGGGAGCGCGCTACGCGCCGTCTGGTTGGTACGCGAGAACCAGTGCGGCGCCCAGTTACTACGCCTGCTGACCGATCAATAATCCGAGCGCAGCGGCGCCGCGCCGAGGACCTCGGCAGAGCGCGCCAGCAGTGCGTCGAGCTCATCGCGCGGCAGCCACCGACCGCGCAACATCACCCCTTCCACGAGCCGCACGTTGGCCACGTCGTCGAGCGGGTTGTCGCTTAGAAGGACGAGGTCGGCGCGCAGTCCGACGTCGATGCGACCGAAGTCGACATCGACGTTGGTCGTGGGCGTGAAGCGGATCCCTCCCTCGTCAACGGTGGCGTACTCCGCCCGGCCGCCGCCGCGAAAACTGAGAAACTCCGCCGGCCCGGCGGTGGCGGCGCGGAGAACGGCCCAGGGGGCCATACCGGCAGCGGCCAGCGCCGCGAGCTCGTCGTACAGGCCGAAGCCGTACGGCGCCGACCATGGCGGGTCGCCGGAACCGGCCATCAGCTTGCCGCCCGCCCGGTCGATCTGACGCACGATCTGATCGCGCAGCTCGGCATAGCGCCGGCGAAGTTGTGGCTGCGGTAACTGCGCCTCCCTCTCTTGCCCCGCGCGCCGCAGCGCCGCGCGAACCGTGGGCGAGATGAAGCGCTCGGCGGCGGCGCCACCGCGCTCCTCCTCAGGCGCCAGCCCGAGCGCGGCGCGCAGCGCGGCGAGCATCGGGATGTTCCACACCTCGGCATCCACCGTCGCCTGCGCGACATCTTCGAGGCGTCCGTCGTCGACATCGCCCAGGAGACGCCAGCGGTCGGGCTGCCACAGCCCGGAGCCCGACGGGCCGTCGGCGGGAACCGGTTCGGCGGCGGCCAGTGCCTCGGTGTAGCCATCGAGGAACTCGATCTGCTGTCCGGCATCCAGCGCGCGCTGCAAGGTCACTGCTGCCGGGATGCGTCCGATCAGCGGCATGCGCGAGCCACGCGCGGTGAGCATGACTCCCTCGTACACATCGGCGGCATTGGCGGCCGCCATGGTCACGAAGTCGTAGCCCGCCTCGCGGAACTGGCGCACCGCGGAAGCACCCTCGAAAGGTGACTGCACGAAGCGTCCGTTGAAGCCGTAGGCGCCCGGGATGGAGGCGATCTCGGGGCTCGACACGTACAGCGCCGGGAACGGGACGTCCTCCGCGGCCACCCGGTCGCGCAGCCGCAGCAGGCGCGGGTCACCGCGCGCATGGCGCATCGTGGTGACGCCGTTGGCCACCGCCACAGCGAGCTCGAGCTCCACCGAGCCGGGGTCGATGTAGTCGTCCGACAGCAGGCGACCGTGCGCGTCGATCAGGCCGGGGATCAGGTACTTGCCGAGCGCCTCGATGCGCCGGGTGCCGCGCGGCAGCACGGCCTCGTCGGCGGGATCGATCGAGATGATGCGGTCACCCTGGACAACCACCGTGTGCCGTGTCAACACGCGCTCGGAGTCCATTGGCACGACATTCACGTCGACGAAGGCAATGGTGCTGTCGACCTGGGCCCGCGTCGATGCGGCGGCGAACAACATGCCGACGCACAGCAGGGGCACAAATCGGCGCGTGAGTCCTGTGACGAGGTGCCGCATGCGG